>JAINDL010000236.1 GCA_019931245.1 Bryobacteraceae bacterium CoA2 C42 | reverse complement strand
GGGCGAGTCCTTCGCCCGTTGGTGCCGGGCCGGCGCGGCCTGTGCGCTTTCTGAAGAATCGCGCACAACGGACTCGCTTGGTCCCGGCAGGAGGGGCGCGTTCCTCGCCCGTTGGTGCCGGGCCGGCCCGGCCTGTGCGCTCTTTGGACTCGCTTCGGCCTCTGCGCTTTGGGGTTGGTCCGGGCCGGTGCGGGAGACCCAGACGGCGCCATCCGTCCCCCGCCAGAGCCAGCCGCGCGAATCGCGGCGCAGGAAGTAGGTATCGCCGGGCTGGTCACTGACTTCGTGCGGGGTAGCGCGCCAGCCGTCGCCGGTTCTCTCCAGGCGGGTGAACGAGCCGGAGCGCCGGTGGGCCACCCAGAGCACGTCGCGCGAGGTGATGAGCAGTTCGCGGACGAGACCGACCGGGGGGGTGGTGACGACGGGCTGCCATTGCCCTTGCGCATCCCGCCGCGCCAGCCCGTCTTCATAGCCCACCCAGAGCTGCTGATTGGGGTCTTCGGCGAGGGCGACAGCCTGCAGGTTGTTGCCCGGCAGCGTCTGGGGGAGGAGACTCCAGGCGCCGGGGCGGCCGCGGAGTTCAAAGAAACAGCCGGGATCTTTGCCGCCAATCCACACGCGGCCGGAGGAGTCGCGAACGAGCAGACGGTAGGTATCGAGGGAGTGGCAAGGGTGAAGCTGTTCGAGCGAGGTTCCCCTGGCATCAACCCGGACAAGGCCCCGCTGCATCGTCGCGAGCCAGTAACCGCCGAAGCCGTCATCGAGCATCGCCCGAACGTCGAGAACCGGCAGATTCGGCAGGCGGACCCATTGCCGGGAGGAGGGGGCAAAACGGGAGACGCCGTTGCGCCCAAAACCCAGCAGAGGGAGGCCGGCGTGGTTTCCCGGGCGCGGATCGGACCAGAACGCTTTGATGCCCGGGGCGGTGCGATCCGACCAGGACTCCCAGGCTTCGTCCCGCCGGGAGAGAGCCAAATGGTTATCGGCGCAGATCCAGCGGGAGGACTCGTCCACGAAAAGCTCGCAGGTGTCGCTCATGGGCTGGGCGGTCCAGGAGGCGATGCCTGGAGGCGGGAGCTCCGGACGGATCCACCAGGGGCGGCCGGCAGGCGAGAAGAGGAGGTCCGCCAGCATGGTGGTGGACCGCTGAATAGAGGTGAGCCGGGGCAACAGTGGGCGAATCGGCCCGTCGCCGATGGCCATGGACTGCGCCTGGCAGACGAGCGGTCCGCGGCCATCGGCGTGCACAGAACAGAGTTGCCGCGCGCGCAGGAACCAGAGCCGGTCCCGCCGCAGGGCGAGGGCAGTGGCCGGAGAGGGCGCCGGATGAACCGCTACGACCTCTCCGTTGGCGGAGCGCAGGGTGAGCTGGTTGTCATTGACGGACCAGAATCCGCCCGCGGTGCGCTGCCAGGCGGTAACCGGCTGGCGGTGGATCATCCGCCAGGAACCGTTCGCGAAGTGCGCCAGACCGGCGGCTCCGCCGACCCAGACGTGGCCGACCGCGGCATAGAGGAAGGTGGCCTTGGGGAAGGGATGAGAGGCGAGTCGATGGTAGCGCACGCCGTCGAAGCGAAAGATGCCTTGCTCGGCGGCAACCCAGACCACGCCCGGGTCGCCGATGGCAGCATCGAAGATCCGCAGCGGTTCAGTGGCGGGGAACTCCTGAAACCAGTGCGGACGGGAGGGAGACTGAGCAGGGAGGGAAGCCGCCAGGGCGAGGCAGACCAGGAGAGCGACCGGGGAAAGCGAACGAAGCGTCACCATGCGGAGTAGCGCATTTGGCGGATGGAACTGCGAAAGAAGCCGGAAAAACCGTATGCCTCCCGCGAAGGAGGCATACGGTAAAGCGAGAGTGGCGGGCGGGTCGGAATCAGAACTCGAACTTGAGCGCGAGTTGAAGACTCCGATTTTCACCGACCGTGGAGGTGATGCGACCGGCGGTAGGAGAACCGATGGACGCGTTGGGGAACCCGAAGTACGGGGTGTTGAACAGGTTGTAGGCCTCAAAGCGGAACTGCGCGTTGAGGCGTTCGCCGGGGCCGAACCGGTTGTTCTTCACAAACGAGGTGTCGAAGTTCACGTTGCCGGGCGAGTAGAGAATGCCGCGGCCGACGTTGCCGTAGGTGAAGGCCGGCGGGGCGGCGAAGCAGCCCGGATCGAACCAGCGGTCCGGAACCGGGTTATCGAGTTTGCCGGAGCAGGCCAGGCGGTTCGGCCAGCTGGGAGCACCGTTATTGACGCCGGCGGCGAGGCCGGGGGTGAAGGGACGGCCGGTGGTGAGCGTGGTGATGCCGCTCATCTGCCAGCCGCCGATGACGCTGTTGACCACGCGGTTGCCGGCGTCCATCTTCTTGCCCTTGCCGAACGGCAGGTCGTAGACGTAGCTGAACACGGCGCGATGGCGGACGTCGAAGCCGGAGGGGCCGCGGTTGCAATCGAGGCAGGTGACCGTTTGCGGACCGCCGGAGGCGCCGCCGCCGCTGCCGACCGAGCCGGTGTAGTCGAGCGACTTGCCCCAGGTGTAGGCGGCCAGGAACTGCAGGCCGTTTTCATAGCGCTTGGTGGCCTTCAACTGCATGCTGTGGAAGGAGCTGCGGGCGCGCCAGTCGACGAAGAACATATTGACGATGTTGTTGAGCGGCTGGATGAGCCGGCGCGGCGCCAGGGCCCCGGGGCCGGGCTGGACCTCGTTCGGATTGTAAGCCTGAGCCAGGTTCATGCCCGTCGAGCCGGCGTAGTCGATCTCGAACATCAACGACTGCGTCAACTGACGCTGGATGTTGGCCGTCCAGGTCTGCATGTAGGGCGTCCGGTTTTCAAACGAGTGACCGTTGATGCGGGGCGCCGGCGACAGGGCGTTGAGTTCGGCCGTGGTGCGGGGTTTGACCGACTGCGGCAGGGGGAAGGGGTTGTCGATGGTGGCCACGCCCTGCATGCCGACCGGGAAGTCCGGATAGGCGAGCGACTGCGTGAAGAAGAGGGGGATGTTGAGGCCGATCTGGCCGTTGGCGGTGACCGGGTCCGGGAAGTAGACGAGGCTGTAGCCGGCGCGCATGATGGTTTTGCCGTCGCCGGTGAGGTCGTAGGCCAGGCCGATGCGCGGGCCGAAGTTCTTCTTGTTGGTCCGCTTGTTGGCCGCGCGCGAGACGCCGTTTTCCCCTGCATAGATCATGGACAGCGTCCGGGGATCGAAGTTGGGGAGCCGGTCATACTTTTCGGTTTCCGGCAGGAAGACTTCGTGACGGACACCGATGTTGAGGGTTAAGCGGCGATTGATGCGGATATCGTCCTGGATGTAGAGCGAGTTCTCCCAGATCCGCAGGTAGAACGGTTCGAGCAGGCCGGCGCGGTTCCCACTGTTCATGAAGCCGGTGAGCAGGGTAGCGGGTCCGAAGCCGGAGGTAGCGGGGCTGGCGGGATTGGCGGTGAAGGCGCGGTTGAAGTTCATGACGCCGCGGACCGCCTCATTGACGAACGGCTGCGCATCGCGACGGACGATGTGCCAGCCGAACTTGAGGGTGTGGCGGCCGATGGTCCAGTTCCAGGCGCTGTCAAGCTGATAGTGGGTCTGGAGGGGGTTGACGGGCAGGAAGCCCGGGCCGCCGGACAGACCGGTGATATCGGCGATGTTGATGTTGGGGATACCGGAGGACTGCCGGTTGAGGTTGATGTTGCGGATGCCGAGCGAGGTGGCGGCGTTGATGCCGATGTCCTGCTGGGTGGTGAGCGGGTTGGTGCGGGCGAAGCCGGAGCGGAACTCATGGAGCAGGTTCGGCTTGAAGATGTGGGTCCAGTTGAAGGCCGCGCCCTGGGTGGTGAGGGTGGTGTCCTGGAGACCGGCGACGTACGGTCCAAGCGTGAAGCGGGAGGCGGCGTCGGCCGGGGTGGGAAGACAGCAGTTGGCCTGGCCCTGGGGGGCCTGGAGGCCGTAGTCGTTGTAGGTGTAGCGGAAGAAGATGTTGTCCTTCGAAGACACCACCTGGTCGATCCGGCCGGTGTAGACGTTGTCCTGCACGGTCCGGTTCGGCACGGAGGTGAAGTTGTCGAACAGTCCATTGACGCGGCCCGGGGAGTTGGGCAGCGGATAGATGCTGAGGACGTTGCGACCGACCGGGTTGATGGCCGAGGGCGGCATGATGTTGCCGGGGTAGGGGTCGCGGACCGGGGTGTTAGAGCCGGCCACGGTGCGGGTGGTGCGGGGATCGAAGATGGTCAGATTTGGGCCCCCGGCGGCGATCAGCTGGCTGAAGTCGCCATTGCGCATGGGGGCGGTGGGCACCGAGTTGACCGTGGCGATGCCACGGCCGGTGCGGAGGCCGGCGTAGTCGAAGAAGAAGAAGGTCTTGTTCTTACCGTTGTAGAGCTTCGGAATGATGACCGGGCCGCCGATGGCCACGCCGAACTGGTTTTGCCGGAACACAGGCTTGCGTTGGTTGGCCGGGGCAAAGACGTTGCGGGCATCGAGGACGTGATTGCGGTGGAACTCGAAGACGTTGCCATGGAAATCGTTCGAGCCGGACTGCGTGGAGATGGAGACCACGCCGGCGCCGCGGCCGAACTCGGCGGAGAAGACGCCGGTGAGGGTTTTGAACTCGCGCACCGATTCGACGGAGGGGGCGACGACGACCGTATTGAAGGTGTATTCGTTGTTATCGATCCCATCGACGAGCCAGGCGTTGGTGTTGGCGCGGCTGCCGAGGGCGTTGAAGTTGGAAGGGCCGCGCGGGTTGAACGTGGAGGCACCCGAGAGATTCTCGCCGGCCTGTCCGGGGGTGACGCCGGGGTTCAGGTAGACGAGCTGCGCGAAGTTCCGGCCGTTGAGCGGCAGTTCGCGGACGGCGCGGGTGCCGATCACTTCGCCGAGTTCGGCCGATTCGGAGCGGACGAGGGGGGCGGCGGCGGTGACCTCTACGGTTTCCGACACATTACCGACCGCCAACTGGAAGTCGGCGCGGGCCTTCTGGTCGACTTCGAGGGGTAGATTCTGCTGGACGCCTTTCTTGAAGCCGGGCTTTTCGACGGATACCGAGTAAACGCCGGGCACGAGAAACGGCACATTGAAGGTGCCGGTTTCGTCGGTAACGGTGCGGCTGGTGGTATTCTTATTAATTTCGACCACCGAGACGCTGGCGCCGGCCACGGCGGCGCCGGACGAATCTGTGACGGTGCCGAGAATCGTACCGGTGGTAACCTGAGCGATGGCCGCGCAGACGGCGATAGCCGCGATCAGCAAGAGACGAAAAAGTGATGGATACAACGTTTAACTCCTGGAGACGGAAACTTAACCAACTTGAAGAAAAGTTTATCACTTTGAAACTCGCGGAGAAACCGTCTGCGGATTGATGCGCAACATGGCTTTCTGCCGCCCGCGCAGAATGCGGCATGGCTGGCTACGATCTTAGGGAGAAACCGGTTCGCGGGCAGTGTCTGGTTAACCGATGACCTCCCCGAGGCGCTGCGGATTGCCGCGGATTGGCCCTATATTCGAAGACTCATTCCTCGGGAAGTGGTGCGGCATCCGCTCGTCAGAAGCGTCTACGGAGTTGCTCCGAACCGGTTACCGGAGGGATTGGCGCTCGAGTGGCCCGCCGACCGGTATGCCGAGGTAAGTCAGGTGCGGGACCGGCGGGTGGCGCTCGATGGCGTTCCCGAGACCGAAGAGGAGTTACCGGGGAACTTTTACCTGAAGTTAACGGGGTTTAGCCTGCCGGTTACGGCGGCCGGAAGAGAGCGTATGGCGCGGGCGATGCGCCTGGCGGGGCCGGAGCGGGTGATGTTTGCGAGCGGCTGGCCGGCGGGCGGGGTGAGTTGGAAGGAGCGCCTGGCCGCGTTTACCCAGAGTCTGGGCCCGCTACCGATGGGGGTGCGGGAGCAGATTCTGGGCGGGACGGCGGCCGAGTTTTACGGGTTGTAGGTGACCAGGCGGGCTTCGAGAGCGGCGACGGCGGCCCAGCCGGACTGCAGAGTTTCGAGATACTCCTCCTGCAATTGGAAGTAGGTCCGCTGCGTTTGGAGAACACTCGGATAGGCACCTGACATCGCCTTGTAGTTAGCGCGGTACAGGGCCAGGGCCTTTTCGGTTGCCGGCAGCATCTGTTGCCGGTAGCGTTGGGCGGCGGTGTGCGCCTGCTCGTAGGCCGGCCAGACTTCGGCAAAGCGGCTATCGACGGAGCGGCGGACGCGGGCCGGCTCGAGAGCGGCGCGGGTCCGCATCGCCTTGGCAGCAGCGATCGCGCCCTGCTGCCGGTTGAAGAGCGGGAGTTCGACCGAGAGATCGAAGATGCCTTCCGGACCAATGGCGCCGCGGGTGATTTCGCTCAGTTCGCGATTGTAGCGGACGCCGCCGCGGGCGAAGACATCGGGGATCCGCGCCTGACGGGCCTGGGCCAGTTGCAATTCCGAGCGGCGGATGGAGATACCCGGGAGTGTGAACTCAGGGTTTTCGGCTTCGATGAGCGACCAGACGGCGGCGCGTTCGAGGGCGGGTAGCGCGAAGAAATCGCCTTCGAGCGGTTCGGGGCCAAGTTCCTGCTGGACGAGGGCCGTGAGCTGCTGCCGGGTGCGTGCGAGGGCGAGCCGGGCTTGCGAGAGGCGGACTTCGGCCCGCTGGGCTTCGACGTCGGCGGCGAGGACATCCGGTTCATCGGCGAGGCCGGTGTTGAGCAGCTGCCGGAAGACGCCGGCAGTTTCGGCGGCGGTTTTGGCGAGTTGATCGTGGACCGCGAGCGATTGCTGTTCGCCGAGCGCCCGGTAGTAGAGCCGCCGGAGGTGGCCGGTCAGCTCGAAACGGGCCAGATCCCGGCGGGCGCGCGCTTCATCGACCTCCCGGTCGGCGATGGCCTTTTCGATACCGCGCTTGTTGCCGGTGACGATGCGCTGGCTGAGGAAACCGCCGTTGGAGCCCCAGCGCACTGCGGGATTAGGGGAGTTGTGCTCGCTGTTGAAGCCGATGGAAGGATTGGGATAGAGGCCGGCCTGTTGACGCTGGCCTTCGGCGATGCGCAGCTGAATGACGGCTTGCTGGTAGGCGGCGTTTTGCGCCAGGGCCAGCTTTTCCAAGTCGAGCAGGTTGAGGGCGAGCAGGAGGATGGTCATGCTACTTCCCCTCCCCGTGATGGTGGTGGTGCGCTTCGCCCTTGGGCAAGGTCGTTTTGGGGGGATTCTTCCGCAGGGCCTCGATTTCGGCGTACCGCTGCGGCGTGACGACGCGGACCATCGTCATCATGCCCATCATGGCGCCGGACCAGCCTTTGCGCAGGCCGAAGTTTTCCGGCTTGTCGTTGTAAATCTCGTCATCCGGCATCCACATATCCTGGGGATAGCCGGGGACTTTGCTGTGGACCGGATGGTGCATGGCCGGGCCGACCATGGGGACCATCTGGTTCATCATGTGATGCGGCAAATGGCAGTGGAGCATCCAGTCGCCGAGGTGTTTGGCGTCGAACTCGATATCCCGGGCCTGCGCAACGCCGACGATGATGGTGTTTTCGGCATACCAGGTGGCCTCCGGACGGCGGCCCGCTTCGGTACCGGTCATAAAGAACTGGTTACCGTGCAGGTGGATGGGGTGGTGATCCATGCCCATATTGACGATTCGGATGCGGATGCGTTCGCCTTGGCGGACGATCATGGGCGTGGTGTCGGGGCCCGCCTTGCCGTTCAGGGTGAGCCAGTTGAACTCCATGGCGAGGGAGTTGGGAACCGGGTTGTTCGGTTTGAGATCCCATTCCTGCAAAACGAAGCCAAAGTCGCGGTCGACCCGCGGGGTGTGGGCTTGCGCCGGATGGAGGACGAACATGCCGATGAGCCCCATCATCTCCTGCATGGGAAAGTGCGAATGGTAGAAGAACGTGCCATTTTGCCGGGCGGTGAACTCGTAGACGTGGCGGGCGCCGGGGGGAATCGGGTCCATGCCCAGGCCGACGGAGCCATCGACCTCCATGGGAATTTCAAGGCCGTGCCAGTGGATGCCGGTCATCTCCGGCAACTGATTTTCGACAATAATCCGGAGGCGGTCCCCTTCGTTGGCCTCGATCAGGGGGCCGGGGATAGAGCCGTTAAAGCCCCAGGCGTCCAGGATGCGGCCCGGGCAGATGGAGGTGCGGATCACTTCGGCGATGAGGGTAAACTCCTTGACGCCATCGATGAGTTTGTAAGGAAGCTTGGGTAGATCCGGGGTCTGGACCGGAACGGGGACGGCGGACGGGGAGGCGGCTACGGCCGGGGCCGCAGCCGAGGCAAACAGGCGGCCGAAAAAGCCGCGACGATCGACAGGCATAGATTCTCCAGGTAGCTTTGCAGGGTGACGGGACGCGAGGCCGCGAGGCGGGGAGAATCAGAGTCGCAAGGGGGGACGCGGGGCGGAGACGCCAAAGGGATAAACGGCAGGCATCCGGCGAACCGGAACGACCGTTACCAGGACGGGCGCAAGATCGAGGAGCGGAGCGGGAAGAGAGGCATCGGGGACGAGGGTGGTGGGATCGTCACAGACTTTGGGCGAATCCTCGTGATGGCAGGTGGGAGCGGCGAGCGCCTCAGCGACACAACCGGCGGCGCACCAAGGGGTGGCGATTGCCGCCAGCAGCAGGAAAAGCATCGCGAGGATGGGTTTGGCCTGGACCACTCGCTTGAGGATAGCATGCGTCGTTCCTCCTGCCGGGGTGGCTGCCGCTAGAAAACCTGGAAGAGGAAGACCTGATTCGAGCCTTCCGGGGTGAGAGCATACTCGCCCGGAAACAGGGTTTCGTTGGCTTCGAGCTTGGAAAGGCCGGGGGCGAGCCGCGTGACCGTCAGCCGCAGCGGACGAGCGGAGTCTCTTTTTTTCTTCGGATTGTCAAAAAAGAAGACCTCCCGGTTGCTTGCCTTCACGTCGAGTTTGTAGAGGGTGAGCTTTTCGGCCGGAATCGATTTGGACTCGAAAAGGAAGACCGGCTCCGCCATGGGAGTCCGGGTTGGGGAGGCGGCCCCGGCAGAGACGTAGGCGGTACCCTCCTTCCGCTTCTCCTCCCTGGCCTCGGCGACTTCGAGGGCGATTAGTTGGGTAGCGTGGCGGAGATAGGGCAGATCCGGCCTAGCCGGCTTCGGACCAACATAGCTCTGAGCCCACGCGGCACCCAGGCAAGCCATGGCGATTAGGATTACCCGCATACCCCCATTCTACGCAACCGGAAGCGCTTGGGTTGCCTCGGCCAGGCTGGTAAGCAGTTCAGGCGGCTCCCATTGTTTGCGGAGGACGCGAATCCCTTCGCCGCGCGGGGATCCGTCGAAATCCTCGACTACCAGAATGAAGGCGCGCAGTTGCGCGCGGGTCGTTTCGAAGAAGTCGAGCCACTTCATACCCGACAGGCGGGTGGAGCAGAAGACGGCATCGAAGGGGATGCGGCGAAGTAGGTCGACGGCCTCTTCGGCGCTGTTGACCGGCACAACGCGGTGACCGGCTTCGCCAAGGCCGGTTAGCAGGCGTCGCTGGGAGGATTCGTCGGGTTCGATGACCAGAATGGTCAGCGGATTGGTCCCCCGGTTAGAGGATAGCGGAACGGGTGGACGAACGGCCGGCGCCGCCACGGTGGGCAGTTCGACGACAAACCCCTCGTCCGAGACGGTGAGTTCTCCGCCGTGGGCCCGCAGCAGGCTGCGGCAGAGCGGCAACTCGGCCTGGGTTTCCGGGTTGGTGAACTCAAAGCGGAGCAGTGCCACGCCGCCGGTTTCCCGGCTGGAGAGGTGAAGCCAATCACCAGCCTGTTCGGCATGAAAGAGCAAGTGCAAGAGCGCCTCTTCGAGTTGGGCGCGGACACCTTCGACAAAGACTGGCTCGCGACTCCAGGCCGGCCGGACCTCGAAGCCGCGAGTGCGGTGGGTCGAGTCGCGGAGATGCAACAGGCCCCGCAGTAGACTGTTGAGTTCGATCGTGGTGATCTCGTTCTGGTCCGTGCGAGCGAAACCGACCAGACGCTCGAGGGTGGCCGCGGTTTCGGAGGCATGCCGGACGATGCGGCGAATATCCTGAGCGGTGGCCGAATCGGCGGGCCGTTCGAGCAGGGCTTCGGCCTTCATCTGGATCTCGCGAATCGGCTCGCGGAGTTCGGTGACGATGGCGGCCGAGATCTGGCCCGCCATAGCGAGTTGCTCGGTGCGGCGGAGATGTTCGCGGACCTGCTGTTGCTCCTGCGCTTGCAGGGCAGCGGCCACGATGACACAGAGATGCTGGACGAGGCCTGTTTGCCGGCTCGACCAGGCGGGATCTCGGAGTTCAATGGCTCCCAGCAGCTGGCCGTTGGCGCGAAGGGGGAGCAGGGGCGTTCCCGTGGGTCCAACCCAGCCGGATGGAAGCAGGGCGGACGGGTCCGGAAGCTCAATCGGCGGGAGGCCGGCTCGGATCGGCTCAAGGATCCGCCGATGGCGGCGATAGCGGTACAAAAGGACATCGGCGGCGCCGAAGACGCTGCCGGCCTCAGCTTGTAAAAGGGCGGCCAACTCTGCTTCGGCGGTGGAGGCCAGGATTTTTTCGGCGATGCTATGCACTCGAGAAAGGTGAGCGAAACGCCTCGTTCGCCGCGGCACAAGAATCACCAAGGCTGCGCCGAAACCGATTGCGGCGGCAATCGCCAATGCGAGTAACAGAGAGGCCATCGGACGCTAACGCTGCTCCTGTGCCGACAACCAGCCCGTCAGGGCGGGATCGGCGAAGTCCCGGATGGAGAGATCGGTACCCGGTAGATTCCGCCCCAGGCGGCAGATTCCAACGACGCGCGCGCCCATGGCGCGCGCCGCGGTGATTCCGGAGGGTGAGTCTTCAAAAACGATACAGTTGTGGGGCGCCACGGCCAGCAGATCGGCCACGCGGAGGTAGATGTCGGGGGCCGGCTTTGGTTTGGCGACCTGATCCCCGTCTACGACGGCGCGAAAGTAGCCGCGGAGTTGAGCCCCATCGAGAACCAGGTCGATATTGGCGGGTTCGGCATTGGAGCCGACGCCGAGCGGTCGGTGCCGGTTCTGATTGAGGATGTTCCGCAGACCGGGCATCAGGTTCTCTTCGAGTTGGCTGGCCATAGATTGGCGATAGAGCGCCTCTTTGGCCGCGCCATGGGCCTGGATCTCCCGGTGGCTCAGTACGGCTCCGAATAGTGCGCGGAGGATATCGTCGTTGCGCTTGCCCTGCATCTTCGTATCAAGATCTTCGGCAGAAACGGAAAACTTCTGTAGGTACTGACGCCAAACTTTTCCATGGAGGGGATTGGAATCGATCAAAACACCGTCCATGTCGAAAATAAGGGCCAGGCCGGCGGCGACGGTGAGAGTTCCCGATGCGGTCATAGTGATCCTAGTGTATCGATCAGATATTTCCTGAATGGAGAACGGATCGACAACACCCGATTAGCACCTATATGGCCGCCTCTGACCGGGTACTCAGTCAAGACGAAATCGATGGCGTATTCCTCCGGTCGACCGAGGAGAAGGTCAAAGTGGAGGACGACGACCCGAGTAAGCGGGCGTTACCGTATGACTTTCGGCGTCCGGACCGCATCGCCAAGGATCAACTGCGGTCAATCCATCTGCTGCATGAGAACTTTGCCCGTAGCCTGGCCTCCAGTCTATCGGCGTATCTGCGGGCTTACGTGATGGTCAGCCTGGTCTCGGTCGAACAGTTGTCATTTCTCGAATTCAGTCAGTGTCTTCCCTCGCCGAGCTGCATCATCGCCATGGGCATGCGGCCCTACGATGGTAATGGGGTCCTGGAGATCAACCCCACCCTGATCTTTCCTGTCCTTGAGATGCTGCTCGGCGGGTCCGGCAAGACGTCGAGCACCAGTCGGCTTTCGCGCGAGTTAACCGAAATCGAGCAGAGTATCGTGGAGGTCGTCTTCCGGATCATCTTGCATGACCTGCGCGAAAGCTGGCGACAGGTCACCAACGTCTCCTTTTCGATTGAGAGCCACGAAACCGAGCCGTCCCTGCTCCAGTTCATGGCGCCGAACGAAGCGGTGGTTGCTATATCCTTGGAGATTCGGGTGGGCGAAATCGCCGGGATGATGAACATCGGCATCCCGTCGATCATTATCAAAATGCTGCGGCAGAAGTTCGACCAGGGATGGTCGGGCCGCCGGAGCGAGGTCACCGAAGCCGACCAGCGGCGTGTGCTGCAACTGATCAAACCCAGCCTGATTCAGATTGACGCCAGGCTCCAGGGACCCACGCTCAAGGTGGAAGATCTGCTGGCGATCGAGGAGGGCGATGTTCTGATGTTCGACTATTCCACCGAAAAACCCCTCAATCTGCTGGTAAACAGCCGACTGAAGTTTCACGGCCAAGTGGTGGCGCAGGGGAAAAAGAAATCCTTTCTCATTCGTTCGATGAGTACTCCGTCGGAGTGAGAGCATTTGCGGTAATGAGCCGCGCATTGCGGTTGAACGAGATGTACTGAAAAGCCCAGTGGAGGAACACCTGCAAACGGTTCTGGAAGCCGACGAGAAAGAGCAGATGGATAAAAAGCCAGAGCAGCCAGGCGAGTAGGCCGGTAGCGTGAACTCCGCGGATATCGGCCACGGCGGAGTGGCGGCCGATCGTCGCCAGATTCCCCCTGTCGTGGTAGACAAACGGCGGGGTGTTCCCGCGGTTGGCCAATCGGTCGAGCACAACGCGGGCGGCGTATCGGCCCTGCTGCATTGCCACCGGCGCGATCCCGGGCAGCGGCTTCCCACCGGCACCCGCGCAGGCCGCCATATCGCCGAGGGCGAACACCGAGGGGAACTCCGGCAAGGTGCAGAGGGCGGTCACGGGAATCCTTCCGGCCCGGTCCACGGCGAGACCGGCGGCGGTCGCCAACTGCGTGGCTAGCGGAGAGGCTTTCACGCCGGCGGCCCAGATTACGGTTTTTGTTTCGAGGCGATCCAGGCGGTCGCCGTTTCTGAGGGTGACCCCGGAGGAATCGACGGCGGTGACGGTCCGCCGGTGCAGACAGCGCACCCCAAGCCGGAGGAGATCTCGCTCGGCGGCCGCGCCCAGGCTGGCAGGGAAACTGGTTAAAATCTGGTCTCCGGCATCGAGGAGGAGAATCCGGGCCTCCTCCGGGCGGAAATTGCGAAAGTCTTCGCGGAGCGTATCGTTGGCAATCTCGCCGAGTGCGCCGGCCAACTCAACGCCGGTCGGGCCTCCGCCGACGACAACGAAGGTGAGCCAGGCGCGCCGTTGCTCCGGATCGGGTTCGCGCTCGGCGCGTTCAAACGCCCAGAGGATCTTCCGGCGGATGGCGGTGGCGTCCTCAATCGACTTGAGTCCGGGCGCCAGGGGCTCCCAGGAGTCGTTGCCAAAGTAGTGGTGACGGGCGCCGGCCGCGACGATCAGGGAGTCGTACTCGACGACGCCGTCGGCGAGCAGCACGCGCCGGCCGGCGAGATCGAATCCGGTCACTTCAGCGAGAACCGTGCGCACATTTTTGTGACGGCGGAGCACGGTCCGGATGGGCGCGCAGATGTCGGCCGGGGAGAGGCCACCGGTGGCGACCTGGTAGAGCAGGGGCTGGAAGAGGTGGAAGTTGCGGCGGTCGATGAGGGTGACGGCCACGGCCTCGCCACCGAGCGCGCGGGCGGCGGCCAAACCGCCGAATCCCCCTCCCACAATCACAACCCGGTGCTGGCCCATATGCCCTACGATAACAGGAGGAATGGAGATCGAATTCCGGCCTGAGGGGATCTACCTCCCGGCCATCGACCTTTGGCTAGACCCGCGCACGCCGGTGGAAAGCGCCTGGCTGTCCCATGCGCACAGCGACCACGCGCGGGGTCTGCACGCCACTGTGATCGCCACGCGCATCACCGCCGGCATCTACCGTCATCGCTGGCCGCTGCCGGAGGGGCGCGCGCAACAGGTGCTACGGCTCGACCCAGGCCAGACGCTGGAGTTCCGCGGCGCCCGGTTGACGGCCCTCCGGGCTGCGCACATTCTGGGAGCGGCGCAACTGTTGATCGAGTACGGGGGCGAGCGGACGGTTTACACGGGCGACATCAAGCTGGCGGAGCCGATCTGCGGGTGGGCCACTGAGATCGTCCCGTGCGACCGGCTGATCGTGGAATCGACGTTTGCGCTGCCGATCTACGATTTTCTGACGGCCGCGGAGGCCCAGCGGCGGATCGTCCGGTTTGCCGGCGAGGCGATGGCGGCGGGACTGGTGCCGGTCTTTCTGGGCTATGGTTTGGGGCGGGGCCAGGAGATTGTGCACACGCTCACGGCGGCGGGTTTGCCCTGCGCGGTGCATGGCGCGATTGCGGGATTGATCCCCTACTATGAGGCCGAAGGGATTCCCTTCCCTGGCTGGGCGCCTTACGAACGCCGCAAGGACGAGACGCGGCCGCTGGTGATCACGCCGGGGCGGCAGGACTCGCTGGCCGTACCGGCGGCGCGGACGCGGGTGGCGCTGGTGTCCGGGTGGGCGGCGGTAGATAGTGCGCGGGCGCGTTCCGGCGCCGATGTTCTGATCCCCTACTCGGACCATGCGGGCTTTCCGGAACTGCTGGCCATCGTGGAGCAGAGCGGGGCGCGGCGGATCGACATCGTCCACGGCTATGCCGAGCCGTTTGCGCGGCTGCTGCGGCAGCGGGGTTGGGCAGCGGCGGCCGCGGGGACGGCGGCCGGGGAGGTGCAGGTATGAAGGCGCTGGCCCACTGCGCCGAGGCGGTGGCGGCAGCCCCCGGCCGGAACGAGAAGATTGCGCGTGTGGCGGCGTATCTCGAAACGCTGGAGGACCAGGAACTGGCCCGGGCCGTGCTGTATCTTTCGGGCCGGGCGTTTCCGGCGAGCGACCGGCGGAAGTTGTCGGTAGGCCACGCCACGCTGCGGGAGGCGCTCGTTCGGGTGACGGGCTGGGACCTCGAGATGATCGCCACCTGCTATCGCGAGGTGGGCGACACGGGCGAAACCGTCGCGCTGCTCGTGCGGCGGCATACGGCGGGCCGGGAGATGAGTCTGGCGCAGGCCGAAGCGCTCTACGAGGAACTGGAGCAATCGCGGCGGACAGCGCAGAAGGTCGAGTTGCTGGCCGAGGCCTTCCGGAGCTACGACTGGCTCCAGTTGAAATACTTTGTCAAAGGGATTACGGGCAACCTGCGGATTGGGCTGCAGGAGAAGATGGTGGAGGAGGCGCTGGCGGCGGCAACGGGGTTGAGCGCGGAGGCGGTGCGTGGGGCCAACAACCGCTCGGGCGACCTGGCACGGGTGGCGCGGGCGGCGAGGGGCGGTACGCTGGCCGGTATTGAAGCGGTACTTTTTCATCCGCTAGAGTTCATGCTGGCCAAACCGCTCGACCGGGTGGTCGACCTGGCGGACCCGGCCGAGTGGTGGGTAGAGGATAAATACGATGGCATTCGGGCGCAGGCGCACATCGACGCCGGGCGGGTGCGGCTGTTTACCCGGGGCCTTGAGGAGACAACGGCGGCGTTCCCGGAGGTAATCCTCGAATTGGCTCCGCTACCGGGGCCGTTGGTGCTCGACGGAGAGATCCTGGCCTGGCGCGAGGGGCGGGCGCTCGCGTTCAGCGTGCTGCAGCAGCGGATGGCGCGCAAACAGGTTTCGAGCAAGACGATGGCCGCGGTGCCGGTGATCTTTCTCGCCTATGACCTGCTGCTGTGGCGGGGTGAGTTGCAGTTTGGCGTACCGGTAGAGGAGCGCCGGCGCCGGCTCGAAGGCCTGGGGCTGCGGTACGTGGCGCCACAGATGCGTCTCACCTCGCACGGCGAAATTGAGGAGCGATTTCTGGCGGCCAGGGGCCGGGGCAACGAGGGTCTGATTTTGAAGCGGGCGGGCAGTGCCTACGAGTCCGGCAAGCGGGGCGGGAACTGGCTGAAGGTGAAGCGTCCGTATGGGACGCTGGACGTCGTGGTGACGGCGGCCGAGCAGGGGCACGGACGGCGCGCCAGCGTCCTGAGCGATGTAACGTTTGCGGTGCGCTCGGACGACCGGTTTCTGAATGTGGGGAAGGCGTACAGCGGGCTGACAGATGAGGAGATCCGGCAGCTTACGGTTTTATTCAAGGCGACAACCATTGAGCGCTACGGGCGTGTGAGCCTGCTGCGGCCGGAGGTGGTACTGGAGGTGGCCTTCGACGGGGTGCAGCGGAGCCCGCGGCACAAGAGCGGCTACGCGTTGCGATTCCCGCGCATTGTGCGCTGGCGGAAGGATAAGCGGCCGGAGGAGTGCGACACGGTGGAGCGGGTCCGCGAGTTGTACGAGGCCAGTTTGGAGTAGGGGGCCGCCGCTGCCGGCGGCCTCGCGGGGGCTGCTCCGGCTCAGCCGAGGGCTACCGGAACCAGAGGCTGTGTCTGTTCCAGTTTGCGTAACTCTTCCTCTTCCTGCATCGCCCCGCCCTCGTGGTACTCCTCGTCCACGTTGACCCGCCATAGGTCATAGCGCGGTCCGCGGCCTGTCCGGTCACTGACAATGTTCCGGGCAGCCAGCATGGCCGTCAGCATGGAGTGGTCCTGGTTGTTGTAGCGATGCATCCCGTTTCGACCGACCAGTTGGAGGTTCGGCACCCCGGCAAGAAACTCCCGCACCGCGGCAATTCCGCGCTTATAGGTTGCATCGTAGACCGGATAGGCTTTCGGCATCCGCACGACGCACCCATCAAGGACGTCTTCGTCCTTCACAAGGCCTAACTGCGCCACCTCTCGCCGGCCAAGTTCCACCAGTTCGGCATCGGTCAGGTTCCACAACCCATCGCCTTCAAAGCAGAAGTACTCGAGGCCAAGGCAAGAACGATCCGGTTCCGGAATCATCTCCGGACTCCAGTTGCCAAAGTTCTGAATCCGGCCCACTTTGACACCGGGTTCGTGGATGTAGATCCAGTTATCCGGAAACAGATCGGTGCCCCGGATCATCAGCGCAACGGTCAGGAAGTCCCGGTAGTTAAAATCGCCGGCAGCGGCCAGGAGGGCGGGGGACGGAGCGGGTTCCAGCTTGGCGATCAGTTCACGGATGGGAAGCGAGCTGATGAAATGCGACCCTTCGTAACGCTTCCCACCCGCTTCGACGGCGACCACGCGGCCCGGTTCCCAGAAAATCCGGTCCACGGAGGCATCCATGACGACTTTGTGGCCGGCCTCCTCAAGAATCTCCCGGGTTCGCTGCCACATCATCCCGGGCCCCCGGCGCGGGTATTGGAACTCGTGAATCAGGGTCTTGATGACCTCGCCCTTGGCCTGATTTTTCGGCGGAAAGAGCTCATTTTTTACCGCCGTATACAGCGAAAGCCCTTTGATCCGCTGCGCCGCCCATTCGGCCTGAATCTGCTGACACTTCATGCCCCACACCTTCTCGGTGTAGGACTCAAAGAAGATCTTGAAAAGCCGCCGTCCAAATCGGTTAGAGACCCAGGTGGCGAAATCGTTCTCCGGTTTTTGGGGAAACAACTGCGCCCACAGGTAGCTCAGGCCACAGTGGACCGCCTCGATAATGCCAAGGCCGAACAGGGCATTACACGGCTCGAGGGGATAGCTAAAGAACTTTCTTTTGTAGAAGATTCGTGACAGGCGCGGACGGGAGATAAAGTCGCCTCCCAACACCTCCAGCCACATCTTTTCGACCAGGCCGACTTTCGTGAAGAAGCGATGGCCACCAATGTCAAAGAGGTAACCCTTATACTCGGCGGTGCGCGAGATCCCCCCAACCACGCGATCCTTCTCGAGAATCACCGAAGGGATTCCGGAGCGATTTAATTCATAACCCGCCGTTAGACCGGCCGGGCCGGCGCCTAGAATGACCACGGGAGTAGGTTCCCCGCCACCCGCCGAAAGCCCGGACCAAGGACCCGCCAAGAGAGTGGAGGGGTCGGGAACGCCGACATCGGCGGTTGCAGGGTGAGAATGTGTTGAGATAGCCATGAGTTATGCGATTGTCCCTTCCGGGCTAAGCCGGTAGGCAGCGAACTCCGAGATCAGTTGAAAGTCATTACGCACAGCGTGCGGAGTTTCTCCCCGCTGCTGGATCTGACCCGGAGCGATCGCACCCAGATCAGCAGCCTGCTGCAGATAGGCAACCTTGGCGGGGTCGATACCCATAATCCGGCAGCAGGTGGAATCGACGGCCACCAGGTCCTGACCAAAGACCAGCAGCCCGACATTTTTCGCCTGCCCCTGAATGGGGCCATTGCCTTCCATCCCGACGATGCCATCGACAATGGCGAAGGTTTTGCGGAACTGCCGGTTGAGCGCCACGATCGAATTGTCGATCCCGATGTAGTGCAGCGTATTCTTGGGCCAGCCATAAACCGAACCGGGCACCAGGCCGAACAGGTTCTTCATTGAAAGGGTCGCGGCCGCCCAGTGGTGGGTTTTCATCTTGGGCATGGAGACGATCAGATCGGCGCCCAGGGCCGTATTGGGGAGAAAGAACTGTTTTTCGTTCGCAAAGTTGGACACCGGACTGACATCGTCCCGGTTCAGATCGACAAACTGCCCTTCAAAATTCCGAACTCCCTTCCAGTACCCGGCCTCGTCCGCCACCCCCAGCGTGTCGCGGCGGTGGCCCGGTCCTTCGGCAATCGTCACCGACGCAGCACCCAGCGACCGAAAAGCTGCGAGAGCGGCCGCCACCAAGGCAACGTCGGTGTTAATCGCCGTCGACGCATCGAACTCCACCAGATTGGGCTTGAGCAGGACGGTTTTCCCCTTGACGTCGAGTTTGCAAAGGCGAATTCCCTCAAGAATCGTGTCCGTCAGTTCGGTCTGGTAGCTCTTGGCCCGCAGGACCGCCACCGGCGAAATACCGCCAAAGGTCTTCCGCTCCGTCTTCTGGCAGGAGGTCAATCCGGCGGCCAAAGCCGCAGTCAGGGAGCGTCTCACCATACAGGGTTTCACGAGGGAATCCCCTCGGGCCGGAAGTGGCGGAACCCGCCATCAGCCGCGGCCAGAACCTCCAGAGCGTTCAAAATCAAATCGTTTGTCACCGGTTGGTCGGTGGGTTCGTTCGGTAGGTCGGCGCCCAAAAGCCGCAGACTGATGGCCAGCCAAGCCCGCGACCAGCGAGACCGACTGCTTTGCCAGAGGTGCGAGGCGTGGCGCACCGCCGCGGAAAGGTCTGCCTCGCGGCTCCCCTGCAGTCCAAGCAGAGCCAGAGCGGTCGTTTCGGGATAGGAGGGCAAGTCGATCCCGAGCGCCGCGCGCGACCCGTAGTTCCAACCACCGTCGCTGCAACGCCGACGCAGAATCATCCCTTCGCCGAGCGCCACCCGCCGCGCCAACTCGGCGTTCCGCACCTGCGGAGCGGCCCGCTTGAGCGCCACCAGCGTATGCGCCGTCGGCTCGATCCAAGCCGTGGTATCGGGCCGCCACGGCCAACCCTGGTACGTTGGATCGTTCCCTAACTTGGACAGCCCCACCATGGTCATCATCCGAACCAGCAGGCTCGACTCGGCGCCGGAACAGGCCAACAGCCATGCCACGCCCCGTTGAAACGAGTCGTCATAAACCTGCTGCGAACAGTGCAGCGTCACGGCCAGCGCCGTGGACCAGTGCGGCTCGGCGACCTGCCCATTCGCCTGCCAGG
>JAINDL010000071.1 GCA_019931245.1 Bryobacteraceae bacterium CoA2 C42 | reverse complement strand
GGGCCCAAGCGAGTCCGTTGTGCGCGGTTCCAAAAAAAGCGCACAGGCCGCGCAGGCACGGCACCAACGGGCGACTGACTCGCCCCTACGGCCGGGCCCAAGCGAGTCCGTTGTGCGCGGTTCCAAAAAGAGCGCACAGGCCGCGCAGGCACGGCACCAACGGGCGACTGACTCGCCCCTACGGCCGGGCCCAGGCGAGTCCGTTGTGCGCGTTTCACAAAAAGCCGAGGTGGACTTCTATGCGAATTGCCCTGAGTATTAGCGCGCTCCTGCTGACGGGTTTCCTCCACGCGCAACCCCCTATCAAACACACGCCCATCCCGATGACCCGCGCCAATGATGGCGCCGAAATGTACCGCGTCTACTGCGCCACCTGCCATGGAATGGACGGAAAAGGATCCGGCCCCGCTACGGCCGCACTCCACGGGCCGCTGCCCGATCTCACCAAACTGGCGCAGGCCAATGAAGGCTCCTTCCCCTCCGCATCCGTACTGATGACCCTCGGCCGCGTCCGCGGCTCCGGCGCCCACGGTAGCGAAGAGATGCCCATCTGGGGCGATGTTTTCCGCGCCAGCAGCGGCGGAACGGACGAACTGGAAGTACAAATGCGCCTCTACAACCTCATGCGCTACCTCGACGGCATACAGGATCCGCCCTCCGTCAAAGTCGTCAAGGCCAAGAACCCCCTGAAGCCCCTCATCACCGATATCCATGCCGCCTCCGGCGCCGCCATGTACAACGCCTACTGCTCCAGTTGCCACGGCACCCAGGGCCTCGGCGACGGACCCGCCGCGGTCGGACTCAAAAAGCACCCCTCCGACCTCACCCAACTCTCGGCCAACCATCGCGGCGCCTTCCCCGCCGCAAGAATCACCGCGATCCTCGACCGCGACCCCGGCACCGCCGCCCACGGTTCGAAAGACATGCCCATTTGGGGCGATGCCTTCCGCGCCACCGGCGAATCCCCCGCCGTCGCCCAGTTGCGCATCCACAACATCGTCAACTACCTTCGCTCCCTGCAGCGCTAGGAGCCAACCCTCGTGCAGCGCTTTACCGATCGCACCGATGCCGGTAACCGGCTCGCCGCTGAACTCCGCGGCTATCGCGGCACGCCCGGCGGCATCGTGCTGGCTCTCCCGCGCGGCGGCGTTGTCCTCGGTGCCGCCGTCGCGCGGGAGCTGCATCTCCCCTTCGACGTCTGCCTCGTGCGCAAGCTCGGCGTCCCCTGGCAGCCGGAACTCGCCATGGGCGCCCTCGCCATCGGCGAAGTCGTCGTACTCGACGATGGGCTGCTGCAAAAGTTGGGGATTCCCCAGCTCGAAGTCGAGCGCGAGATCGCCCTCGAACGGCAGGAACTCAGTCGCCGGGAAAGGCTCTACCGGCGCGGCCGGGACCCCCTGCAGGTCTCCGGCCGCACCGTCTTCCTCATCGACGATGGCATCGCCACCGGCGCCACCATGAGTGCCGCCATCGCCGCCATGCGCAGACTAGGCGCCGCCAAAATCATCGTCGGCGTAGGCGTCGCGCCCGCCGGCACCATCCACCGCCTCGCCCGCCAAGCCGACACCGTTGTCTCCGTCCTCGAACCGCCGTATTTGGGAGCCGTCGGCGAGTGGTTCGAAGACTTCCCGTCCGTCGAAGATGCCACCGTGCTCGCCTTGCTCCACCCGGCGTCCGCACCCAACCCCCAACCAGCCCAGGAGGCCATTTGTGAAAGTCGGTGAGTTTGCAACAACCGGAGTCATTACCGCGGACAGCTCCCACACGGTAGCCCAGGCCGCCAAGCTGATGCGAGACCATCATGTCGGCGACCTCGTCCTCCACGAGCCCGGCGACCGCACCACCCAACCCATCGGCATCGTCACCGACCGCGACCTCGTCGTCGGCGTCATCGGCCTCGGGCTCGATCCCTCCGTCTTCACCCTCGGAGACATCCTCCAAACGCCGCTGCACACCGCCGTGGTAGACGAGGACGTCGACGTCGTCATCTCCCGCATGCGGGTGCTCGGTATCCGCCGGGTTCCCGTCGTCGATACGCACGGTCACCTCACCGGCATCTTCACCATGGACGACTACCTCCGCTACCTGGGCCGCCAACTGCAAAGCCTGACGGATCTCGTGCAGAACGAACGGACACGCGAACAGGACTCCCGCGTCGTCATTACCTAGCCGCCGCAAGCGGCGCCGTAACTTCAATGCGGGTCCCGTTGCCCCGCGCCGATTGAATGGCAAAGGTGCCCCCCAGTTCGCGCGCGCGCTCCTCCATACTCAGCAAACCAAGCCCGCCGGACCGCCGGGCATCCTCCACCACAAAGCCGCACCCATCATCAATCACGACCAGATGGACGTGGCCGTCCTGCGTATTCACATGCAACGAAACATTCTCTGCCGCGGCACTCTTCAGCGCATTGTGCAGAGCCTCCTGAGCGATCCGGTAGAACGCCGTCGCCACGCCCTGAGGGATCGAGTCCGGCAATTGACCAATCACCAGATGCACCCGGGGCTTCTCCAGCTTCTCCGTCTCGTTCACCAGGCTTTCCAGCCCCGGCACCAAACCCGAGTACTCGAGAGTAGTCGGATGCAGCCGGTGCGAAACATCCCGCACCTCTTCATGGATTAGATCAACCTGGTGACGAGCCTCTTCAAGGCCGGCCCGCACGGCCTCCTGGTTGCCCTCCACCTCCCGCGCCAGAAACCCCAGCTTCATTCCCAGCAGCGAAATCGTCTGCGTCAAGTGGTCATGAATATCCCGGGCGATCCGGCGGCGCTCCTCCTCCTGTGCCTTCAGCAGCTTGCCGGCCAACGCCTGCAGGCGCTGCCGGTGTTGAATCCGTTCCGTGAGGTCCAGGATGAAAGCAACCGCCACCTCACCCTCCGCCGTGCTGATCGTACTCAAACTGATCTCAAGCGGCACTTCGCTGCCATCCCGCCGCCGGCCTACAAAAAAAGACCCGGAAAACGCCTTCCGCGGCTTGGGTTGGGCAAAATAGCTCTGCAGGTGATCGGGGTGCGCCGCCCGGAAACGCTCCGGCACCAGGCGGGTTAACTCCCACGAAAGCAACTCCTCCTGCGTATACCCGAACAGCCGCGCCGCGGACGGGTTGGCAATCACAATCTTACCCGCCGGATCTACACCCAGAATGGCCTCGGCCGCGCTCTCAATCACCGCGCGGAACTTGGCTTCGCTGGCATACAGATACTGCTCGGCCAGATAGCGCGACGTTACCTCGATACCCGTTGCAATCACGTAGCGCACGCCATCAGGCTGCCGCATGGTAGTGTTCGACCACGCAATCCGCCTCCGGTTCCCACCCCGCACCAGCCAGTCGCTTTCGTGGGTACTCGTGGGTGTCTCCTCGAGAAGCTTGGCGAAGATACCCCGCCACTCGGCAAGCTGTTCCGGAGGAATAAAATCCCAGAACAGGAGTGCGCCACCTTCGCCCTGCGGCCCTCCGCCCGCTACCCCGCAGGCCCGATTGAACTCAACAACCCGTCCCTCCGGATCGAGAACCAGAATCAGCGCGCCCACCGTATCGAGCACCGCCGCCATAAAGTGGTAGCGCGCCCGCAACTCGTTCTGGCTCTTCTCGAGCGCCGCCTGCGCCCGGCGAATCTCCTGATTGGCGTTCACCAGCTCGTTGACGGTAGCGCGCAACTCCTCATTGGTAGCCTCCAGCTCCACCGCCAGCTCTTCGGCGGTACTCCCGGAGTGGGCCATGGCGGAAGCCTTGGACGCCCGTCCGTGGGTGTGTAACTCGATACGCCAGAGGCCACCAGGCTCCGGCGTCACGCTCAGGTCCGCGCTCCGGCGAACCCCCAATTCGTAGTACGACACCCCGCCAACCGCCACTGCCCGCAGCGTCTCCCGGGCCTGATCCACCGCTTCCAGCACGGCCGGACGGAGCGAATCCGTCAGCAACCGGGCCAGGTCCAACGTCGCCGCGCCTGGCGACAGACGGATCAACGGTGAGGTGTGGCCGATAAATTCCACCACCCGTAACTCGGAATCAACCACAAATCCTATCGGAGACTGCATGGTAGGGCGGCTCATGCTAAGCAACCCTTTCGGTGCGAATAGCCAACGCCACAATTCTATCCTCACTCCGAATCGGGGTGACCCGCGTACGGCAAGCCGGTGTCCCTTTCGCTCCGCCAGAGGGAAACTCCATCGGTTGGCCGGAAGCCAGCACCCCGGCCAGCACCCGCCGCATCTTCGTCCGGTCCGCCCGGCCCAGCGCCTCAAACAGGCTGCCGGCCACCGCCGCCTCGGGCGCCAGACTCACCACGGTGCGATTCAAAAATAGGATCCGGCCGCTGGTATCGGCGGCCACCAGAAAATCCGGGGCTTGCTCCACGGTCTCCCGCCACGCCTGATCGGAGGCGGCCAGTCGCACCCGCGTGCTCTTCAAATCGTGTATGTCGAGCACCGTGAGCACGGCGCCCTCCATCCGGTTCTCCGCCACACGATACGGACTGGCACGCAGCAGATACCAACGGCCATCTTCGGCGCAAACCTCCCGCTCCTCCAACTGCCGCGTCTCCATGCACCGCAGAATCAACTGCTCCGGACGAGCCGGATCGAGGCGCGTCTTGACGCCGGTCAACAAACGGCCCAGGTCGGCCGGAACCAGCCCCAGAATCCGCTGCGCCCGCAGATTCGAACGGCGGATCGCCAGATCGGGGCCTACCATCACCACCCCGGCCTCCACCGCATCGAAGACGTTTAGCAAATCGTCATTGGCCACGTTGAACGCGGTATGCCGGGTGCGCATCTCCTCGTTCACCGTCGAGAGCTCCTCATTGGTCGCCTGCAGCTCCTCTTTGGCTGTCTCGAGCTCCTCATTCGTGCTCTTCAGCTCTTCGTTGCTCGACAGAATCTCTTCGTTGGCAGACTGCAACTGCTCGTTGTTCGCCTCCAGTTCGGCAATAATCGACCGCAGGTCCTCTTGCGTAGCCAGCAGTTCGCGCTGCAGCAAAACCATTTTCCGGTCACCGCGGCCCGGCGCCTTCTTTCCGCCCGCCGCCTCCGCCGGGCCGGCCGGCGCCGTCGGCGGCGCCTCCCGGAACACAATCAGCTCATAGTGGCCCGGTAAGGAGCGGCGCAGCGGAATCACGTCCACATCCACCTGCCGGTAGCCGCTATCGTGCAGAAACCGCAGTCCCGCTCGCGTCACCGGCCCATGCGTCTTCCGCGCCTTTTGAATCGCCGCGCGCAGATCAATCGCCAAGCCCTCGCGACTCATCTTCGGCAGGTTCAGCGTCGCCGGGCCGGGCGCAGGCTCCAGGTAACGCCCCGTCGAACCGCGAAACTGCAAAATTTCCATCGACGGGCCAATGATCACACTCGGCGGAACGTACTGCGACACCAGGATCCGGTCTGCCTCGGCCGAAATCTCGTCCGCTTGGCTCGGGGTGGTGGGAGGGACGGCAAGCGTCTCTACCCTCGCCCGGCGGGGATCCACGCCCCGGACGTAGAAGGAGAGATCCTTCACAACATTGAGTCGTTCATAAACATGTTGCGCGTGATCGATCTGCCGGAAAAGCTCGGAGGGATTTGCCCCGGTCGACTCCGCCGTGCCCAGAATCAGCACCCCCGAAGGATTCAAAGCGTAGTGGAACGTGGCCAGCACCTTCTGCTGCACCTCGGGCTTGAGATAGATCATCAGATTGCGGCAGCTCACCAAGTCCATCTTTGAAAACGGAGGATCGGCCGTCACGTCCTGCACGGCGAAAACACATATATCCCGCACCTGCCGCGTCACCCGAAACCCGCCCTCCACCGGGGTGAAATAGCGTCCCAGCAGCTCTGCGGGAACCTGCTGCGCCACCGAGGCCGGATAAACAGCCTCCCGCGCCGCCCGTACCGAAGCCGGGCTAACATCGGTGGCGAAGATCTGAATCGGCGGCGCCGCCTGCCCCGGGCCGATACTCTCCATCAGAGAAATCGCCAGCGAGTAGGCCTCCTCCCCGCTCGCACAGGCCGGAACCCACACCCGGATCGGACGATTCGCCGAAGCCTTACCCACCAAACCGGCAAACACCTGGCTCCGCAAATAGGCAAACACCTCCGGATCCCGGAAAAACTCGGTCACTGTAATCAGCAAATCAGCGCTCAACGCCTCCACCTCACGCGGATCCTCCTCGAGCCGGTGGGAATACTCTTCCACCTTCTCGATATTCAGCAGCGCCAGCCGCCGCGCCAGCCGCCGGTGGATCGTGCTCGGCTTGTACAGAGAAAAATCCGGCCCTCCCGCCTGCCGGATGAAAGCAAAAATCCGCTCCAAACCCGGCAGCGCGCGCACCGCGGCCTCCCCCTCACCCGCTTTCGCCGGCGCCGCCACGTACGGATGCACCGCCAGCCGGTGCAACTCCTCCGCCATCGCCCGCGGCGACAGCACCCGGTCGGCCGCCCCCGCCGCCGCCGGCAACTCCGGCACCTCGGCGCTATGCCGGTCCTGCACGAAGGTCAGTCCCCCCTCGGCCTGCAGTGCCGCCAGCCCGGCGCAACCGTCGCTGCCGCTCCCGGACAGAATAATTCCAATCGCCGGATTGCCCCGGTTTGCCGCCAGCGAACGCAACAACCTGTCAATCACCGTCGGGGGGAAGTGGTGGGCCGGGTCCATGGGACGCGAGACCAGCCGTCTGCCCCTCACCGTCAACTCGCAGTCCGGCGGGCGCACGTAAACGTGGTTCCGCTTCAACTGCACCGTCCCGGCAACCTCCTGCACCGGCATCGCGGTCATGCCGGCAATCAGTTTGGTCAGCGCACTCTTCTGGCCTTGGCCCAGATGGGTGACCACAATAAAGGCCATCCCCGTGTCGGGCCGCAGCGCCTCGAAAAACTCCCGAATCGCCGCCAAGCCCCCGGCCGATGCGCCAATAGCGACTACCGAAATCCTTGCCGAACGGGCCACGGACTCTTTCAAAGAAACATCTTGTTTAGAAACCATGGAAAGGAAAGGGCACTTTCCGGATCTTGTGGCCCGGATCTGGTGGCTATGCGTGGCTGCTCGGGCACGGGCGCCAGCCACAATTAAGGACTCCTTAGAATAGCAACATCACGCCGGAACCCGAAAGGCCGCGCCCTGCGCCCGCAGCGCCTGCAGGGGCGCCGCCAAAACCGCCTCCACCGCCGCCTCATCCACCTCTACGGAAACCGACCGCTCCAGCAGCGTCACCGAAAGAACCAACCGGTGACCCTTCTTGGCCTCCGTCAAAATCCCTTCCACCCCGTTCAACGGACCGTACCCAACCCGCACCCGTTGGCCGATCTTCAAGTACGGCGCCGGCTCACACGCCACCCCCGCCCGCACCGCCTGCTGCAAAGCCAGTATCTCCCCATCCTCCACCGGCATCAGCTGATTCCCGAATCCCACAATCCGCACCACCCCAAACGCCGACAGCACCGCCCCCCGCTGCTGCGACGTAAAACGGCAAAACAGATAGCCGGGAAACAGCGGAAACTCGATCATCTTCAGCCGATCCGCCCACTGGCGGCGCGCCACGTAACAGGGCAGAAAAGCCTCCAGACCCTTCTCCGCCAGTTGCCTCTCCACGGTCCGCTCATGACGAACCCGCACATACAGCGCGAACCAGCGCAGCTCGGGCGGCGAATACGAATCAAACATAGTAAAGATCCTCGTTTTTATTTCTTACGCCGCATGGGAGGCATTCAAAGCAGCCTCCATACGCTTGTGCTGGGCCGCAACTGCATCCACAAACCCAAGAGCATGAAGAAACTCGGCCGCCCGCAGCGGACGATGCAAAAAGTGAAACGCGCCACACCGCTCCAGCTCCGCCCACGGCATCGTCGAACTGAACCGGCTGCAGGCAATCCAGAGAATCTGCGGAAACAGCCTTCGCGCCTGCCGTAACTGCACCCCCCCGTCCGTCGACGTATCAATCAATCCAGCCGCACACGGCAACCCACCCTCCAGCGACAACGATTCCAGACCCGGAACCCGCCGGAGACGCCAGCCAAACTCCGCGCATAGCCCCCCAACATCGACTCGCTCCGCCGAAAAGTCGCCAACCACCAAGAACACGGGACGATTATCCATACAAAACCTCCCCAGACATCACCTCAGATGACGCGAACTGTTCTTTGCCCAACTGGTACTTCTTCATCCGGTAGCGCAACCGGTCCCGCGTCGTCCCCAACGCCTGCGCCGCCTTCGTCTGGTTCCACCCCGCCCGGTGCAGCGCCTGCCGCAAAATCCGCGCCTCGCAAGCTTCGAGCGTGTTCATCACCAACCCCGCCGGAGCCTCCTCCGCCACCGAAACACCACCCGCCGCCACCCCCAAACACGGCCGGTCCAGCGGCGCCAGCAGGTACGATGGCAAATCCTCCACCTCTACCGTATCTCCCCGGCACATCATGCAGGCATAGCCCAGGACATTCTCCAACTCCCGCACATTCCCCGGCCAATCGTGCAGCGCAAACACCTGCGCCGCCTCGGCCGATAGCTCCGCCACCGGCTTGCCGTACCGGCCCGCCCACTGCCGCAGAAAGTAACTCGTCAGCAGCGGCAAGTCCCCCGCCCGTTCCCGCAGAGCCGGCAACTGGATCTCCACCATCGCCAGGCGAAAGTATAAATCCTCCCGAAACTGGTGCTCCCGCACCGCCCGCCTCAAATCCTTGTTCGTGGCCGCTACCACCCGTAAATCCAGCTTCCGCGAACTTAAAGACCCCACCCGCTGCACCTCCCGGTTTTGCAGCACCCGCAGCAGCTTCGCCTGCGTCGCCAGCGGCATATCCCCAATCTCGTCCAGAAACAACGTGCCCCCGTCGGCAAACTCACACTGCCCCACCTTATCCTGCAACGCCCCGGTAAAAGCACCCCGCACATGCCCAAACAGCTCGCTCTCAAAAAGAGTCTCCACCACCGCCGAACAGTTCAACGTCACCAGCCGCCCCGTCGCCGGGCTCAACTCATGCAACGCCCGCGATACCAGTTCCTTGCCCGTGCCCGTCTCCCCCGTCACTAAAACCGTCCGAAAGTGCGGCGCCACCCGGCGGATCCGATCAAACACCACTTGCATCTGCGAACTGCGGGCAATCGCCCCAGGGATATCCCAGAAACCCACGCCAGCCTCCCCAGGAGTCGGCCGATACTCCATTGGCAATACAGCTGCACTCATAAAGATCACTCCTCTGCCACTTACTAATGCGGCTGCAAGGCCGACTCTGGTACTTACTCATCCGGGGCACCATCTAGTTGGCCAGCCTCTGCAACCGCCGCCTCCGATCTACTTCGTCAGTGTAGATCCCACCGCAAAAATACTATACTCGTAGTTTCCCTAGGTTGGAGAGCTGTTCCTACGAGGGATGCACCCGGTAGTTTTTTTCGGCATCTAAGGCGCTCCTCTGAGAGTGATCCCTGTAACGATGCCGCCCCCAAGTTCACCACTACGCGTCCGGGCCGGAGTTCGGCCGAGTACCAAATGAAACCGAATACCATCCTACTGGCTGACGACCACGCCCTCGTTCTCGAAGGCTTGCAGCGAATCCTCGAGAATCAGTACACCCTCCTCGGCACCGTCCACGATGGCCGCGAACTCGTGCACGCCGTCGAGCGCCTCCGCCCGGATCTGGTCGTCTGCGACATCTCCATGCCCGAATTAAATGGCTTGGAAGCCCTCAGCCAGTGCCGCGCCAAGGGGTTGCGCACCCGCTTCATCTTCGTCACCGGCAGCCTCGACGCCACTCTCGCCACCCGCGCCTTCCGCCTTGGCGCTGAAGGCTACGTCCTCAAACACGCCGCCACCGACGAACTGCTCAACGCCATTCATGAGGTGCTCCAGGGTCGCACCTACGTCACCCCCCGCATCGCCGACAAGGTCCTCCGCAACCTCATGGTCTCACAGGAAGACCGGAGCGCCGCCGGAGCCGAACTAAGTCAGCGCGAGCGCGAAGTCCTGCAGCTGATCGCCGAAGGCAAAACCATGAAAGAGGCGGCCACCGCCCTCGATGTCTCCCCCCGCACCGTTGAGTTCCACAAAAAGAACATCATGGACAAGACCGGCCTCCGGACCACCGCCGAACTCTCCCGCTACGCCGTCCGCCAAGGCATCAGCGTCGAGCCCGAATAGCCCCAGCCCCCCAGCCTGCTCAGGCCGCCGCCCGCTGCTCACTGCGCAAAGCCTGAATCGTCTCGACGATCTCCCCGCGCAACCGCTTGTCGCCGCGAACGGCCACGTCAGACAGCGTCACAATGCCGGCCAGCCCGCCCCCCCGATCCACCACCGGCAGCCGCCGCACCCGCGCCCGCCGCATCAATTCGAGCACATGGTGCAGGCTGTCTTCCAGCGTGCACGTAGTCACCTCCGTCGTCTCCACGTCCCGAACCGTCACCTCATGCGCCGGCAGGTCCCGCGTACCCAGCGCAATGCAGATATCCCGGTCTGTAATCATGCCAACCAGCCGACCGTCCTCTAACACCGGCAGCGCGCCACAATCATAGTTCCACATCAGCGCGGCCGCGGCCGCCAGGTTCATCTCCGGGTGGCAGCTCTCCACCGCGTGGGTCATCACATCTTGAGCAGTCATAGGGGTTCCTCTCGGCCTGACCCCTGCATCTCAAGGGCCACCACCCTCCAGGCCCGGTTTCGCTTACAAATAGCGGCAGAGCCCCCAGCCCGCTGCGCGATTTCCCCCAGCCCGCTCGCCTTCGCCGAGCAGATATAGTAGTGGAATCGAAAAACTTATGAAACCCATACTGTTCTCCCTCAGCCTGACCCTTGCGTCGTTATCCGCCCTCGCCCAGCAGACCGCCCCCGCCAAGCCCGCCCCGGCCCCCATGACCTTCTTCGTCACCAGCGTCGGCGGCGGCGATGGCGCCAACCTCGGCGGTCTCGCCGGCGCGGACGCCCACTGCCAGAAACTCGCCGCCGCCGCCGGCTCCCAGTTCACCAACTGGAAAGCGTACCTGAGCATCTCCGCCGAAGCCGGTAAACCCGCCGTCAACGCCCGCGACCGCATCGGCAACGGCCCCTGGCACAACGCCAAAGGCACCGCCATCGCCCGCGACCAAGCCCACCTCCACGGCGACACCGTCGAACTCGCCCGCCTCGGCAACCTCATCACCCGCAACAACGCCCTCAACGAAAAAGGCGAACAGGTCAACGGCGTCGGCGCCCAGCCCAACCAGCACGACGTCCTCACCGGCACCCAACCCGACGGCCGCGCCTACACCGACGGCGCCGACCACACCTGCAAAAACTGGACCAGCAACTCCGAAGGCACCGCCCAGGTCGGCCACCACGACCGCAACGGCGGCGGCATCTCCTGGAACTCCACCCACCCCTCCCGCGGCTGCAGCCAGGCCAACCTCGTCGGCACCGGCGGCGCCGGCCTGTTCTACTGCTTCGTCCCCGTGCAGTAAGTACTCTCCCGGCGTACCTTCCTGGCGGCCCTCGCCGCCGCCAGGAAACCCAACTTCATCCTCGCCGATAACATGGGCTACGGCGACATCGGCTGCTACGGCTCAAAAGCGCTCAAGCCGTAGCGAGTCCGTTGTGCGCGGTTCCTCAACAAAAGGGGGCCCCGCGTCCCCTTCCTCATGCGCTGGCCCGGCCGCCTCCCCGCCGGCGCCGTCTACCGCGAACCCGTCGTCTCCCGCGACCTCGCCCCGCACCCTCTTCTGGCGCGCCGGCCAAGCCCGCACCGTCCGCCGCCGACGACCTCGGCGAAACCCGCGCCCCCAGCCGCGAACAACCCACCCTCCTCGCCGAACTCCCCGCCGCCTGGGCCGACTGGAGCAAGCAGATGAACAATCCCGCCCCGCTACCGCAAACTCACCGCCTCCCCGTCCGCCCCGGTATCCCCCACACCGCCTCCAGCACCCCGTCTCGCAGCACGCACATCTCATCGTGCAGACACACCGTACTGTCCGTATACCCCGGCACAAACGTCACCAGATCCCCCACCCGGTGCACCGTATCCGGCTCTTCCAGCTCAATATTGCCGTGCTCGGCCGAAAGCACCAGGCTCTTCACCGCCCCCACCCCCAGCGGCCGCGGCGCCCCGTGCTGCGTCGACATGGTCTTGAATCCCCCGTCCACCAGAATCCGCGTCGCGCTCGGCCGGCTCACCACCCGCGTCACCACCGTCAGCGCAAACTCATGGTCGGCCAATCCCCACTTCTCGTAGTTCAAATCGGAGAACACGCCCCCGCCCGCCTGCACCTCGGTAATCCCCCCCAGCGGCGCCGACATCCGAAACGTCCCGCTCCCGCTCGCCGACACAACCTCCACCCCAATCCCCGCCGCCCGGCACCGCGCCGCCGTCTCCACCAGCGCCCCGATCGCCCCCCCGATCCGCTCCCGCTTCTCCCCCTCCTCGTAGGCCAGCACATGCCCCTCCCAGCCCATCAGCCCCGCCAACCGCAGCCCCGGCATCGCCCCCACCGCCCGCGCCAACTCCACCGTCGCCTCCCCCGGCGCCACGCCGCAGCGGTTCATCCCCAGGTCCAACTCCACCAGCACTGGAATCACTACCCCCGCCTCCCGCGCCGCCCGGTCCATCATCGCCGCGTGCGCCGCGCTGTCGGTCGCCGCCATCACCGGCGTCCGCCGCTGCAGCCGCGCCAGCCGCCCCAGCTTCCGCTCCCCCACCACCTGGTTGGCCACCAGCACCCCGGTCACCCCGGCCGCTACCATCGTCTCGGCCTCGTACACCGTCGCGCACGTCACCCCCGCCGCCCCGGCCCGCAGCGCCGCCAGCGCCAGCTCCGGCGCCTTCTGCCCCTTCATGTGGGGCCGCCACCCCAGCCCGTGCCGCCGGATGATGTACTCCGCCATCCGCTCCATGTTGCGCTCATACGCCCGCGCGTCAAGACACAGCGCCGGCGTCTCCAGCGCCGCCAGCGGCAATCCAATCGCTTCGCCATTCGCACTCATTATCGTCCTCCCTCAAGCAGCCACTCCCGGCTGAACTTCCCGTAGCGGATATCCCGCCCGCCCTTCCCATCATCCTCCTGCCACACCGCCACCAACTCGCCCCCCGCCAACTGCGTCAGCCCCGGATAGCTCACCTGCCGCCCCGGGTTCGCCAGAATCTTCGGCGCCGACCACGTCCGCCCCCGGTCCCGCGACAGCGCCGCCACCAGCGGCCACCGGTTCAGCGGATTACTGTTCCACACCGCCACCACCTCCTCCGGCTGCCTCCGGTTCGCCCACAGCGCCGTCGGCGTGTTCGCCCCCACCAGCGCACTCATCACCGGCTTCGACCACGTATGCCCCCCGTCCCGGCTCCGCGCCTCATAGTGCCGCGGCCCCCCGCTGCGCAAAATCATCAGCAGCTCCCCGTCCGGAAACTCCACCATCGACGGCTCGCACAGCCCGTTCGTAAACCCCGGCCGCACCTTGTCCGGCGTCTGCGCATAAATCTCCCCGTGCAGCGTCCACCGCTCCCCGTCCGCCGACAGCAGCACCCCGGAAGCCAGGTCCATCTCCCCCTCCGTCCGCGCGTTCATCCCCTTCTCCGCCCACCGGTCCCACGAAATCCCCATCGCGTACGTCCCGTCCCGCAGCTTGATGCCGTTGTGCTGCTTACCCGGCGTGTACTGCCGCGGCACAAACACCTCGCCCGCCTTCGACCACGTCGCGCCGTTGTCCGTGCTCTTCACCACCGTTGTCCAGGCCTTCTTGATGTCGTTCGGAATCCGCACCCGCGTCCCGAAAACCCACACCGTGTTGCCGTCCACCAGCAGGTTCGGGTCGCCGTCGTGGAACTGCGGGTCGTCAATCAGCAGCCGCGGAGCGCTCCAACTCCTCCCCTCATCCCGCGAAAAGCTCCCGTAGATCCTCCCGTTCCCGTCTCCCTTGGCCCGCGCCCCCCACACCACCAACAGGCTCCCGTCCCCCAGCGTCCCCACCTGCGGAATCGTATTCTGCACAAACGCCCCGCCGTCAGACCGCACCACCGCCCCTGTCTCCCACTGCCCCAGCGCCAACCCCGCGCCGGCCAAAATCCACGCCGCAACTCTCATCTACACGAGTATGCCCGAACTCGTGTCATCCTGACTGAGCAACGCCATGCACAATCAGGTCACCCTCACCCGCGCCGTCCTCCACGGCGCCCGCGATCTCCGCCTCGAACAGGAGACCTACTCGCTCGACTCCCTCGGCGAGCACCAGATCTTTGTCGAAACCGAAGTCTCCGCCCTCTCCACCGGCACCGACCTCGGCAACTACGAGGGCCGCTCCCGCGAGGTCCCCACCGCCCCCGACTATCCCCGTTGGGTCGGCTACTCGAACATCGGCGTCATCCGCCGCTGCGGCGCCCGCGTCACCCGTTGGCGGGAAGGCCAGCGGGTCTTCGCCCCCAAGCCCCACCAGTCGGCCTATACGGCCCACGAAGACGAACTCATCGTCCCCGTCCCCGACGGCGTCTCGCCGGAGGTCGCTTCGTTCTGTTACCTCACCAACCTCGGCGTCGCCGGCATGCGCCAGTTGGGCTACCAGGCCGGCGAGCGCGTCGTGGTCGTCGGTCTCGGCGTAATCGGCCTCTGCACGGTAGCCGTCGCGCGGGCGATGGGCGCCCGGGTCAGTGCCATCGCCAACTCGGAGTTCCGCCGCGACCTCGCCCTCGCCGTGGGGGCCGAGCGCGCCTGCCTCGCCGGCGAGGGCAAACAGAGCGGCATCGAAGCGGACCTGATTGTCCTGACCGCGAACACCTGGGACGCCTACCGCGAGTCGGTCGACATCGCCCGCTTCGGCGGCCGCATCAGTATCCTGGGCTTTCCCGGCCGCGCCCAGCCCGACCCTGGCTTTAACCCCTTGGCGATGGAGTGGTTCTACGGCAAGCAGCTGATCCTGGCCGGCTCCGGCTTCTCGCCCCGCGCCGAAGTCCCCCCGCAGGAGATTGCCTTCAACGTGCGCCGGAACATCGAACTGATCTTCGACTACGCCCGCCGCGGCCAACTCCCGCTTGAGCGCATCCTCACCCATCGCTTCCCCGCCCACCGGCTCGTCGATGCCTACGAGTTAGCCTTGACCCACTCCAAGCAAATGGCCGCCGCCATCTTCGACTGGCGCTGACCACCCACCCCGGGCCCAGCGGGTGCGATCCCTCGCCACGCCACGAACACCCGCGCTTCGCCCGGTTGCCGCATCTCCCCGCCTGCTTCCAGCCACCGCGCTCCCCTCACCGGAAACGGCCGATCCTCTACTCCGCCGCAATCGGCTTCGTGGCATCCAGTGCCAGCGAGGTCACCCCCGACAGCGCAAACACCCCCGCGCACGTCCCAAACAGCCAGTTCCACTCCACCAACCCCGGCGTCTCACCCAACACCGCGTTATAAACCAGCGGCGCAATCGCCGCGCCCACCGCGCTCCACATATTCGACCAACCCATGATCGACGCCGTGTACTTCCCGCCCACGTCCTGCGCGTACGCCCAAATCGCGGGCACGCCCAGATCACTGCTGAACGTCGCCAGGCTCAACCCGCCGATCACCGCCCACGGCAGCCACCGCTCCCCCGCCTCCGGCGCCCACTGGCCCAGATAGACGCACACCCCATACCCCGCCGCGGCCAGAAAACGCGTAGTCATCAACGGCAGCCGGCGACCCCACTTCAACCCGAACCGCCGCGACGCCGCGTCCGTCCACCAGCCGCCGCCCATCATCCCCACAATGCCAGCCACCGTCGGCACCGCCGTCATCAGTGCCTGCTCGCCGAGGGGCACGCCGTGGACCTTGTCCAGATACCGCGGCAGCCAGGTCACCACGAACAGCCACCCCATCGTCATCAGCAACTGCGTCACCGAGTTGGCCCAGAGGCTGACGCTCGTCAATACGGTGCGCCAGGGAAACGGCGGACGCTCCGCGCTCTGCTCCGGCGGCTCGCCGATCAAGGCCCGCTCGGCGCCGTTCACCCCGGCGTGCTCGCGCGGCGTGTTGCGGCAATACCCCGCCACCGCCGCGGCTGCCACAATTCCCGCTCCCCCATAAAGCAACAGCACCGTCTGCCAACGCCCAGCCCAAAGCGTCATCAGGTACGCCGTCAGAATCGGCGCCAGCACCGCCCCCGCGCGCCCGCCGATGGTCACGATCGAACTCGCCACCCCGCGCTGCCCCACCGGGAACCACACCCGCAGCATCCCCGACGCTACCGGATACGCGCCCGCCTGCGTCACCCCGCAAAGAAACCGCCACAGTAGCACCAGCGCCACGCTGCTCGTCACTCCCAGCAGCCCCGTGAACAGCGACCATCCGGCAATAAACGCCGTCAACGTCACGCGCGGCCCCCAGCGGTCGCTCATCCATCCCGCCGGCACCTGCGATAGGGCGTAGGACCAGAAAAACGCGCTCAAAAACCAGCTCATCTCCGCCTGCGTCATCCGCAGATCCACCCGCATCCGTTCGGCCGCAATGCCCACCGCGTAGCGGTCCAGATACAGCAGACAGGCCACTACGGTCAGCACCGCCGCCGTTCCGTAACGGACCCGCGTCGCGCCCATTATTCCGCGCCTGTACAGCTCGACCACGCGCCGCGTTTGCACACCGAAACCGGCACCACCCGCTCCGGTGAATGCCGGGTCACGCCTTCGACGTCCGTCAGCGGGAAGCTGCCGCGCTCATGCCGCAGCAACACGACATCGGCGTCCATGCCCTCCCGCAGCAGGCCGATCCGCTCACTCATCCGCATCGCGGCGGCCGGCGCCGCGGTCACCGCGCGGATCACGCTCGCCATCGGCATGCCCAGGTACAGAAACTTGCTCATCGTCGTCGGCAGATCGACGACTGGCCCGTGCAGGTTGAAGTGGTGCAGGTCCGTGCTGATCGTATCCGGCCAGAAGCCGAATTGCTGGCACGCCGGCTCGGCCACGCGCCAGGCGAACGCCCCCACGCCGTGCCCCACGTCGAAAATCACGCCGCGCGCGCGGGCGTCGAGCAGCGCGTCAATCGGTGCGCCGTGCTTGTCAAAGCAATGGTCCGCATTCGGGTTGTAGAGGTGCGTATACGTGTCGCCCTTCCGCAGCGCCCGCAGCACCGTAACGTTCGGAATCTGCGACGCCGCATGGTGAATCATCAGCGGACGGCCGGTCTGTTCGGCGGCCGCGAACACGCCTTCAAACCCCGCCCATTCGTTCTTCACATCGAAATTGGCCAGACCCGAAGTGAGCCGCACCTTCGTGCCGATCAACTGTTCGGGGAACCGGTTGATACACGCAACGGCCGACGGCACGTGCGCGTGCCGCCCATCGTTCAGGTCGCCCATGTACGGCGGAAAATCCGGATGGCCCTGAATGCAACCGATCATCGAGATGTTCAGCAGCGCGAAGACATCCTCCGGCGCCCGCGGAATAATGAACCGCGCCATGTTGGCGAACGTCAGCGCGCCGGCCGTGCCCGTGTCAAGCATCGTCGTCACACCAGTCCGCAGCCCCGCCTCGAACGGGTCAATCGAGTACAGCCCGATCCCGCTGAAGACGTGCACGTGCAGGTCGATCAGCCCCGGCGCCACCAGCAATCCGCTGGCGTCAACCACCCTCTCGCCGCGGGATACCAGCGCCGGCCCGATCTCGGTAATCTTTCCGTTCTCAAGCCGGACGTCGACACGCCGTGCCGCTTCGCCGCTCCCGTCATAGACCAATCCCCCGCGGATCAACGATCCCACTGCTTCCCTCATCGCAACTCCTTCACCGTCTCCCGCACCGCCGCGACGATCTCCGCCGCCTCGCCCGCCTGCAAACACTGGGGAAAAATCACCGCCCGGTCCGGCGTCCGCTCATCCTCGGCCAGCAGAATACGCCGCGGCCTTTCGCGCAGCGCCCGCTGCAGATCCTCGACGCGCACCCTCCCGGACTCTACGCGCACGTTCGGATACGGCTGGCCATTCGCTCCCGCCGCATGCCGCGCAATCCGCAACTCACCCACATCCCGTAGCCCGTCGTAAATCTCGTCCACCGTCGCCGACCACCCGGCGTACTCGGCCTGCGCGTCCCGGCTCGCATACCGGCGCAACGCCACCATCACCCCCACCATCGCCTCTTTACTCACCTTCATCGACCGCCCAATCCCGTGCCGCGGCGCGCGCACGATCCACCCCTGCTCCACCCAGTGCCGCAGCGACCACGTTCCCCCGCGCACATCCATATCCACCATCTGCACCCACGCGCTGCGAACCAACTCCTCCCGCCCGCACAGAATGCCCGACGCCTGCGGTCCGCCCAGGTGCTTGCCGCCGCTGTAGGCGACCAGGTCCGCACCGTCGCGCGAGAACCCGCGCAGGTTCTCGCCCGGCGGCAGCGCGCAAGCCCCGTCCACCAGCAGCGGCAACCCGTGGCGATGCGCCAACTCCGCCAGCGCCGCAATCGGCGGCCGCTCCTCCATCTCCAGCCAAACATAGCCCACCGCCGCCGTCCGCGGCCCGATCGCCGCTTCGATTTGTGCCAGCGCGTCCGCCGCGTGATAGTCGATCAACCGCAGCCTCGCCCCGCTCAGCCGAACGGCGTGGTCGTAATCGAACGGCCCCGGCTGCGGAAAAATGATCTCGTTCCGCTCGCATCCGGTCGTGTCCGGCAGTTCGTCCATCATCTCCGGCCGGTTTCCCGCCAGGCACGCCGCCGCCCCCAGCGACAGCGCCGCGCCCGCGCCGCAGGTCACAATGCCGGCCTCGGCTCCCGTGGCCCGCGCGATCTCGCGGCTGGCCGCGGCCAGCAGATCGTCGATTTCAAAATACGCGCCGCTCGCCTCCGCCATCGCCGCCACCACCTCGGGATGCGGACAACTCCCGCTCACCCGCGTTGCGTAGCCGACGGCGTTGATCACCGGCTGAAAGCCAAACTCCGCGAACCAATCATGCCGCCCCACGGCGTCTCCGCGAAAACACGTTCGCCGGGTTCGTCACCATCATCTGGTGAATCTGTTCGTCCGTCACGCCGCGCTCGCGCAGCATCGGGACGAAAACTTCCAGAATGTAGCCATACCCTTTCCCGCCCGTGTATTTCAAGTGGTTCAGCATGCAGATATCTTCAGAAAGCAGCAGTTGCTTGGTGAATCCGGCGTGCACCAGATTCGCCACGTTATCCGCGCGCACCCACTCCGGCTGGTAGTCCAGATAGCCAATGTTATCCACCTCGACATAGACGCCTTTCTCGGCAATCGGCAGCAGATGATGCACACCCACGCGGTCGCCCAAATGTCCGATAATCACGCGGCTCAAATCAGCGCCGTACTCTTCGAGCAGCGCAATCTGCTCCATCGCCAGCGTGCCCCAGCGCGTGGTGTGCGTGGTGATCGCCACGCCCGTCCGCGCCTGGGCCAGCGCCGCCGCGCGAAACACCCGTTCCTCACCGGGCAGAATCGAATGCCGCCCCGTGCCGATCTCGCCGATAAACCCCGCGCGAATCCCGGTATCACCCACGCCGGCCTCGATCTCCTTCACGAGAATATCGGCCAACTCGCGGCTGGTCTTTTCTTTCACCACGGCCGGGTAGCCGAACTCGCGATACCAGCCGCACCCCATCAGCACATGGATTCCCGTGCGCCGCGAAAACCGCGCCAAACGGACGGGATCGCGCCCGATCTCGTCGAGCGTCACATCGCAGATGGTCCGCCCGCCGCGCCCCGTGAACTCTTCCATCTCTTTTGCCATCACGTCTTCGTCGTCGATGACCAACTGGTAGCCATAGCCCGGGTAGTGGTCCATCGCGTCAAGAAAGAGATGTTCGTGCGTCTGCGTGACGCCCATCTCCTCCGGCCGTATCACGCCATTGACGGTGATGACTTCGCGATCCTTCCACTCTGTCTGCAAGCTGCCTCCTGCCATTTTCCAGCCTCCGCAGTGTATCACCGCGCTGCACCCGCAGTTCTCGCGCCAATCGACCCTCAACATCCGACAGCCGGATGCCGAACCCGGCCGGACGATGCCCTCTCGCGGGCTCACCTCCAAACCCGGCGCCTCCTCGCGGCTTCGCGCCGCCGCTCGCCCCCCACCAGCACCCCGGCGCCTCCTCGCGGCTTCGCGCCGCCGCTCGCCCCCCACCAGCACCACGCGTGGGATCCTCTGCCAGCAGCCGCGCACAATCGATATCCCCGCCCGCAAGGGACGCGGACCGGCCACCTCCCGGACCACCCTCTCACCGCCTGCCCAACCCGCCTGCCCAACCGATCGAAATCCCGCCCCGCTTCTGACATAATGGCCGCGTGCCGCACACCCCTTACTCTCCCGGATCGTCGACGCCGCCCGCCAGCTCGCCCGGGACGAAAACGCGCCCCAACGTCCCGCCCGCCTCAGCCGCCGCTCTCTCCTCGCCGCCGGCGCGGCCGCTGCCCTGCCGGCCCGCGCCCAGACGACCCCGCGCCTCGTCATCGTCGGCGCCGGATTAGCCGGCCTCACCTGCGCCTACCGCCTGGCGCAAAACGGCCTCGCCGCCGATATCTTTGACGCCAACACCCGCGTCGGCGGCCGCTGCTGGTCACTCACCTCCGGCTTTGACAACGGCCAGATCATCGAACGCGGCGGCGAACTCATCGACCAGGGACACTCCGCCATCCGCCAGCTCTGCCAGGAACTCCGGCTGCCCCTCGACAACCTGCTCGCCGCCGAACCCAACGGCACCGGGCCGTTCTATTCCTTCGACGGCGCTCCCTATGCCTATCCCGATGCCGTGAATGACCTCAAATCGATCTGGAAGAAGATCAAGTCGGACCTGACCGCCGCCAGCTACCCGACCACTTACTATCAGTCCACCGCGCGCGGCCGTCAGTTGGATGCCATGTCAATCCTCGACTGGATCAACGAATCCGTGCCGGGCGGAGCATCCTCCCGGCTCGGCCAGTTGCTCGATATCGCCTACAACATCGAGTACGGCGAAGAGTGTTCCGCGCAGAGCGCCTTGAACCTTCTCTATCTGCTCGGCTACCGCGGACCGGGGCAACTGCGGCTATTCGGGCCGTCGAACGAAAAGTACCATGTGCGCGGCGGCAACGAGCAGATTGCCGAGCGCCTGGCATCACCGGTCGCCACTCGCATCCGGGCGGGCCACGCCCTCACCGCCATCGCCCGCAACTTCGACGGCACGTACACCCTGCAGTTCCGCGCCGCCCACGGTCGCGTCCAGGTTACCGCCGACCGTGTCATCCTCGCCCTTCCCTTCTCCGTTCTCCGCACCCTCGACTATGCCGGCGCCGGCTTCAGCAGCCGCAAGCAGCTGGCCATCCGCGAACAGGGCATCGGAGCCAACGCCAAGTTTCACCTGCAGTTCCGCAACCGCCATTGGAACACGCTCGGCAACAATGGCGACAGCTACTCGGACACCGGATACCAGGCCACCTGGGAGGTAACCCGGGCCCAGGCCGGCGCCGCCGGCATTCTCGTGAATTACACCGGAGGCAATACGGCCCGCGCGGCCGGCGCCGATACCCCGCCCGCCGTCCTCGCCCGTCTGGAACCTGTCTTTCCGGGTCTCACGGCGCAATGGAACGGGAAGTGGCAGTTGGAGAACTGGCCGGCCAACCCGCTGACGCGCGGATCGTATTCGTTCTGGAAACCGGGCCAATACCAGAGCTTTGTCGGCGTGGAGGGGGAGATCGAAGGCGCCTGCCACTTCTGCGGAGAGCACACTTCGCTCGACTTCCAGGGCTACCTGAACGGCGCCGTCGAAACCGGCGAGCGCGCGGCCCGGGAGGTTTCCTCCGCCTTCGGCGGGAAATAGCCCTCCCGCGCCCTGCGCTGTTGTACAGGCTTGCCCGCGGGATCTCCGGCGCCAGCGTCAAGTCCTTGCTGCCAGCGCCCTGCTGTCCTTTTTCGAGGAACACGAGCCGCGCCGGCGCGATCGCGGTCTGCCGGCAATCTGTCCATGGACGGCCCATCGCGCGCCCCGCGTGTCCCCCTGGTGGCAGGATACACCCCCCTGGTGGCAGGATACAATTTGACTATGAAACGGCTCGTCTCTCTCTTGTTGGCCGCTCTCTCCGCCTTCGCTCAGGACGCGACTGTCCGCAAGATCACCGACGCCGAAGAGCTTGAAAAGTTCATCAAGCAACAGTCCAACCTCTTCTTCCTCGACGTCCGTGACCCGAAGGAGATCGCCGAGTTAGGCGCCCTCAAAGGCTACGTCAACATCCCCCTCGGCGACCTCGAAAAGCGCCTTGCCGAGCTTCCCAAAGACAAGACCATCCTGACGGTTTGAAACGGCGGAGGTCGCGCCGCGCGTGCCGCGGACATACTCACCAAAGCCGGTTACAAAGTCGCCGCTGCGTGCGGTCTCAAAGACTGGCGCGAGAAAAAAAAGCCCCTCGTCGGTCGCCCGGAGGATCCCAAACCCTAACGTTCCCCCGTCCCGTCGGCCACAGCGGCATCCATGGCCTCGTCATCGTCTCTCTCGACGAAGCGTTAGGGGCCCCCACCACCCCACTGGCAGTCTGCACGGACAGAACCCGACGAAAGCCCGCATGGCCCTGGGATCTGAGGCCCGGGTAGCCGCGGGGGCGCTCCCCTCGAACTCCAGGTGTTCAACCGGTTCGCCTGTACCCCGAAAAACGTGTTGGGAAGCTCGGAGTAGCACGATCGGCTGCCGCTCCACCACGGTGGCGTTCCCAACCGCGACGGGCCGGTCAACTGCGAAACCATCCGCTCGAACGATATCCCCGCACGGCGTCTCCGTTCTCCTTTTGGGGTTGGGTTCGGCATCCGTTTTCGCTGACTACGGATTCTCGCCAGGGACACCAGTCTGGTCCTCGCGGTGCGGACCCAATCGACGGACCCCCTGCAGCTCCGCTTGCTCGACGATCCCTCCGCGGGAACCGTGAAGCTGCCGGCTTCAACCGTGCGGATGCTCCTTCCCATTCTTGAGGCAATGGCGCGGAGTAACGCGGTGACACGGATTCCGGTACACGCCGAACGCACCACGCAGGAAGCGGCGGACATGCTGAACATCTCGCGCCCTTCACTGATTCCGCATCTCGACAAAGGCAACATCGAATTTCGCCGCCGCGGCACGCGCCGCCGTGTCCGTTTCGAAGCGCTCAGGGTCGGCAAGCGGCGCCTGCAAGCGGCGCGCGGATGCCGAACGCCGCCCAGTCCTCGCCAAACGCGACGCCTACGACCAGGAGCCGGGGCTCTGAGTGATGAGGAACGTTGCCGGTCCGCCTCCATCATGCGATGTGGCGACGTTCACTGCATTCTATGACGGCAATGCCCCGGCAGAGTGGCGAGAGAGTGGCGAGAGAGTGGCGAGAGAGTGGCGAGAGAGTGGGGAAAGACCAGGCGCCGGGTGGCCTTGGTGGCTTGGACAGTATACTCCGGGCAACCGGCATACCATCCTTCGGTTGTGAAGTGCTTGCGGTTGTGAAGGGCTTGCCGTTGGATCAAACG
>JAINDL010000131.1 GCA_019931245.1 Bryobacteraceae bacterium CoA2 C42 | reverse complement strand
TTTCGCAATGATCCGGTGGATCGGCTCGCCGTAGTCGAGGTCGATCCGCTTGTGCCCGGGTACCTCGAGCTTTCTTGCGTCAATCCCCAACTGATGCAGCACCGTCGCGTGGATATCGGTGACGTAGTGCCGGTTCTCGACCGCGTGGAAGCCAATCTCGTCCGTCGCCCCTTCGACGATGCCGCCCTTGATCCCGCCGCCCGCCAGCCACACCGAAAAGCCGTAGGGATGGTGGTCGCGTCCGTTGGTTCCTTCCGCCCCCGGCGTCCGGCCGAACTCGGTGGCGAACACGACGAGCGTATCGTCAAACAGCCCGCGCTGCTTCAGGTCCTTAAGCAAGCCGGCGATCGGCAGGTCCACCTGCCCGGCCAGTTCACTGTGCGTCTTCTTCAGGTTGCTGTGCCCGTCCCACTTCCCCGCGCCGCCGTCGCTGCCGTGGAACACTTGAATGAACCGCACCCCGCTCTCCGCCATCCGCCGGGCCGCCAGCAGCGTCTCCCCAAACGGCTTCGTGATCGCGTTGTCCATCCCGTACAGCTTCTGCGTCTCGGCGCTCTCGGCCGAAAGGCGCATAATCTCCGGCACCGCCGTCTGCATGCGGAAAGCCAGTTCGTAGCTCTTGATCCGCGCCTGCAGCCCGGCGTCCTCGGGATACTGCCCGGCCGTAATTTTGTTGAACTTGTGAATCAAGTCAAACTGCCGCCGCTGCGCTTCGCTCTCCATCGCCACGTGCGGCTTGGCGAAGGGCAGGGGATTGGCCGGGTCCACGGCCAACTGCACCCCGCCATGCTCCGGCCCCAGATACGACGCCCCGTGCGCCGCCGGCCCGCCACAACAGGGGTCGATCGGGTTGCCCAGCACCACAAACTGCGGCAGGTTCTCGTTCAGCGAACCCAGCCCGTAGTGCACCCAGGAGCCAATCGTCGGGAACTGCCCTTCGAGCACGTGCCGTCCCGTGTGGAACTGCATCTGCGCCCCGTGGTTGTTGTCCGTCGTCCAAACCGAACGCACCACCGCGATGTCGTCAATGCAGCTGCCGATGTGCGGAAACCAGTCGCTGACTTCAATCCCGCTCTGCCCCCGCTTGGCAAAGCCGGTCTGCAGCGGATAGAGCCGCGGCCGGGCCTTGTGCAGCCCGGCGATCACCTCGCGCAGGTTCTGCTTGAGCAGCGGGTTCTCGAGCGCCGCGTGGTGCGGCGTATCGTCGAGCAGCCGCCCGGCGTACTTATTCAACTCGGGCTTGGGGTCGAACGACTCCATGTGGCTCACCCCGCCCACCATGAACAGCCAGATCACCCGCTTGGCCCTCCCGCGCGGCACTTGGCCGTTCAGCAGAGCCCCCAGGGCGAGGTTCGATAGAAAAGCGCGGCGGGTAGTCATCGGGTAGTCACGAAATCATTATGGTTGAACAACGCGTGGATCAGGTCAACCGGGGTGGCGCCGGCCGCCAACTCCCGCTCCGCATCCGATGGCAGCCGCCCCAAAACCGTCTGAAACGCACGGTCCACCAGGCCCGGGCCCTCCAGCCGCCGCGCCAGCTTGGCCGCCATCTCCTGGCTCAGTTGACTGTTGGCCATCGCCAGCGCCTGCTGCGGCACCACGCTCTCGTTCCGCTCGTAGCACTCGGTCGGGTTGGCGCCATCGAACACCTGCAGAAACTGCATCTGCACATCCGGCGAATGGCTGAAATAAAGGCTCCGGCGCCGCACCTCCAGGCCCTTGGCCGGGTCGATGTCGGGCCCGCCCATCGTGCGGTCGAGCTCCCCCGCCACGGCCAGGATGCTGTCGCGCACCACCTCGCCTTCAAGACGCCGCGACGCCGGCCGGACGGCCCGGTAGGCCTCGCTCAGCAGAATCATCTTATGAAGCGCCTTCATGTTCCAGCCCGAGCGCATGAACTCGGTCGCCAGCAGATCGAGCAGCGGCTGATTCACCGGCTGCTGCCCGTTCTTGCCGAAGTCGAACACCGTCGGCACCAGCGCCGTGCCGAAGTGCCGCAGCCAGATGTGGTTCACCGCCACGCGCGCCGTCAGCGGGTTGTCGGTCGACCCGATCCACCGCGCCAGCGCCGTCCGCCGGCCCGTGCTCTTGGTCGGGTACTCCTTGCCGACGGGTGTGTAGCCGGTGGGCGGCTGCGTCAGCGCGGCCGTTGCGGCGGCGAGGTTCTTCTGCGCCTCGGCCACTTTCTTGCTATCCGGCTTCTCGCCGGCCAGCGCGGCCGTCATCTCGGCCTGCGCCCGCTGCAGTTTCTCGTGGGCGCGCAGCAGGCCGGCCTGCCGTTCGAGCTCCCGCGCCTTAGCCGCCAGCTCTTCAAACTTCGGGTCGGCGGGCACGGCATATTTGGCGCGTTCGGCCGCCATGCGGGCCTCAAGCGCCGGCAGCTCCGCCTTGGCCGCGGCCAGCGCCAGCGGGTCGCCGGCGGCTTTCTCAATGGCGGCCCGCGCCTGCGCGAGCAACTCGGTGTGGACAAACTCGCGATGGTCCGGGTAGTAAGCTCCCAGCGGCAGCGCCACGGGTTCGATCTTGCCCAGCGCCGGCCCCAGCGCCGCCGGCGTCGACGGCCCCAGCACCTGCGACTTATCCGGCGACTTGATATTGCCCCGGACCAGCAGATAGGTCGGCCGGTCCAGCCCCGCGTCAAAAATCCGCGTCAGGGCGTTCTTCTCAACGTCCGTCTCCCCCGGCACCCGGTCCATGCGAACCTCGTACGGCTCAAACACCGCCCGCAGCCGGTAATACTCCTCCTGCGCAATCGGGTCGTACTTATGGTCGTGGCAGCGCGCGCACTTCACCGTCACGCCCATAAACCCGAGCATCGTGTGGTCAACGGCGTCCTGCATCCAGCCGTCCCGGTCGTAGCGCGAGTAGTTCCGGGCCAGGAATCCGGTCGCCCGCAGCGTGGCCGGGTCTTCGGGGGCGATCTCGTCCCCGGCGAGCATCTCCAAAATCATCCGGTCGTACGGCTTGCCGCTGTTGAGCGATTCGACAATCCAGTCGCGCCACCGCCACATATGCTTGTGGCTGTTGCGGACCTCGTTGGCGCGCCGGTAGCCGTACCAGTCGCTGTAGCGCCAGATGTCCATCCAGTGCCGCCCCCAGCGCTCGCCGTAGCGCGGGTCGGCCAGCAGCGCGTCCACGGTCTGCTCGTGGGTGAGCTTGGCGTGCCGGGCCATCTCCTCGGGCGTGGGGGGCATGCCCACCAGGTCGAGATAGAGGCGGCGCAGCAGCACCTCCGGGGACGCCGGAGTTTGGCTTCGTTTCGCAAAAAGGGTATCGATGCTCCCCGCCGCCGGCCGCACCGGCTTTTCAAACGCCCAGTGCGACGACCGCTTCGGCCCCGCGCTCACCACCGTCTCCCACGGCGCGCCCTCGTCAATCCATGCCGCCACCAGCGCCAGTTCGGTCTCGGTAAACTTGGGCCCGAACTTCGGCATGGCCGGCTTGGCCGTGTGCGCGAGCACCTGATAGAGGTAGCTCTCCTTAGCGCGGCCCGGAAGGAACCCCGGCCCCCGGTCGCCCCCGCGCAGCGCCGTCTCCCGCTTCGACAGATCAAAGCCGGACTGCTTGCCCGCCGCGTTGTGGCAGCTCAGGCAGCGGGTCTCGAGCAGCGCGAGCGCCGCCGGCTTCTGCGCGTACAGGCCCACTCCGAGACCGACGAAAAGGAAAGCTAGCTTAGACAATGCCCCGGATCACCTCGCCCTGAATTTCCGTCAGCCGCTCGCGGCGGCCCTGGTGCAGATAGTTGAGCGCATCCTGGTCGAGCCCCAACTGATGCAGAATCGTCGTGTGGATGTTGCGCAGATGGTGCGGCCTTTCGACCGCGTACAGCCCCACCTCGTCGGTCGAGCCTTCGACGACCCCGCCCTTCACCCCGCCCCCGGCCATCCACATCGTAAAGCCCGTGTTGTTGTGGTCGCGTCCCTTGCCGCCCTGCGCCTCCGGCGTCCGGCCGAACTCGCCGCCCCAGACGACGAGCGTCGAATCGAGCAATCCGCGCTGCTTCAAGTCCTTGAGCAGCGCCGCAATCGGCTGATCGGTACGCGCCGCCATGCGCAGATGGTTCTCTTCGATATCGTCGTGCGCGTCCCACTGCGAAATCGCCGGACCACCCGAGACGACGGTGACAAACCGAACGCCCTTCTCCACCAGCCGCCGCGCCATCAGGCACCGCCGCCCAAAGTCGTCCGTCACCGGGTTGCCGATGCCGTAGAGCGTGTTGATGTGCGCCGGTTCGTTCCGCATATCGAACACCGCCGGCGCCTCGGTCTGCATCTTGAACGCCAGATCGTAGGTGCTCAGCCGCGCGGAGAACTCATCGTCACCCGGCGTCATCGTCGCCTCGTCAATCTCGCGGATGAAGTTCAGCGTATTCCGCCGCTGCGCGAGCGTCACCCCTTCCGGCATCTCGAGATTCAGCACCGGCTTGGCGCCGCCGCGGAAGATGTTGGGCTGGTAGACGGCCGGCAGAAAGGCGTTCGAATAGACCGGCTGGCCGGCCTCAATCGTGCCGTAAGGATCGGGCATCACGACATAACCCGGTAGCGACTCGCTCTCGCTGCCGAGGCCGTACACCGACCACGCGCCCATGCTCGGAAAGCCGGGCAGAATGCGGCCGGTGAACAGCTGATACTGCGCGGAAGAATGGATAAACGCATCGGCCGTGCACGACCGGATCACGGCCAGGTCGTCGGCGCAGGTGGCCGTGTGCGGCAGCAGATCCGAGACCCACAGGCCGCTCTTGCCATGTTGCTTAAACGTGCGCCTGGTGCCGAGCAGCTTCGGCGTGCCGTTGATGAACTGCCGCTTGGCGGGTCGGAAAGAGGCCGGCAGCGGCTGCCCTTCGAGCTTGTTCAGCAGCGGCTTGGGGTCGAAGGTCTCCATCTGGCTCGGCCCCCCGGCCATGAACAGAAAGATCACCGACTTGGCCTTGGCCGGCAGCGGGGGCTTCTTCGCCGCCAGCGGATTCTTCGCTTCTGCCTGCAGCAGGGCGCCGAAGGCGAGGCTGCCGAAGCCGCAGAAGGCGTCGGTGAGAAATTCCCGTCGGTTGCGGGTTGGTTTCGCGTGGAGGCTCATGGCAGGTAGAGAAAATCGTTGGCGGCAAACAGGGCCAGGGTAAATTCGCGCAGCGGGTTGGCGGCCAGGAAGCGCTGCGAAGCGGCGCGCTCGCGCGCTACCGGCGGGCGGTTGAAGACCAGGGCGAAGGCTTCGTCAATCCGCCGGTTGGCCGGCAGTTTGGTCAGCCGCTCGGCCAGGGCCACGGCGGCCTGCCGCGTCACCGGGCCGTTCAACAGCTCAAGGGCCTGCGGGGCATGCGTGCTGCTCTCGCGCCGCGCGCAGCTCAGCAGCGTGTCCGGCGAATCAAAAACCTCCATGAAGGGCATGCGCATGTTCCGCTTCTGAAACAGGTAGACGCTCCGGCGGTTGTGCTGCACCGCGTCCGGCGTCACCGCCCACTGGTCCGGTTTGTAGAGCAGGTTGACGAGCTCGGGCTCAATCGGCGGAATCACGCTCGGCCCGAAGCGCTGCGGGTTCAGCAGGCCCGCGGCCTGCAGCATGGCGTCCCGCATCTCCTCGGCCTGTAGCCGCCGGCGGCTGAAGTTCCACAGGTAGCGGTTGCGCGGGTCTTTCTCCATTACGGCCGCGGGCGGCACCGCCATTGACGCCTGCCGGTAGGTGTTGCTCAGCACCATCATCCGGTGCAGCGGCTTCTGCCGCCAGCCGTTGGCCACCACTTCGTTGGCCAGCCAGTCGAGCAGTTCGGGGTGCGTGGGGCGGGCGCCCATCCGGCCGAAGTCGTTCGGCGTGGCCACGATGCCGGCGCCGAAGTGCCCCTGCCACAGCCGGTTCACCAGCACGCGGGCCGTCAGCGGGTTGTGCGGGTCGGTAATCCACGCCGCCAGCTTCCGCCGCGGCTGCGGGATCGCCTCGCCCCATTCGGCCGCATCGTCGGCCAACAACACACCCAGCGGGCGCATGCCCATCTTCGCCGCCGGCATATCGCTCGAACCGCGCTCGAGCACGTGCACGGGGAAGTAGAGCTTCGGGTCGCTGCGGACGGTCTTCAACTCCGGCAGCGGCTCCGGCAGCTGCTTCTCTTTGACGCCAATAATCTGCTCAATCTGCGCCTTCTCCGGCCCCGTCGCCGCCTTCAGTTTCTTGCGCAGTTCGCCAAGCTCTTTGCGTAAGTCGTCGGTCCGTTTCTGCCAGTCGGCCTTTTCGGCCTCGTTCGACAGCGGAATGTCGTGGTGCTCGGTCGTGGCGAAGAAGCTCTGCATCCGGTAGTAGTCGGTGTGCCGGATGGGATCGAACTTATGGTCGTGGCAGCGGGCGCAGCCGAGGGTGACGCCCAGGAACGCCGAGCCGACCACGTTGGTCATCTCGGTCAGAATCTCGTTGCGGATGTAGGCCTTGTCCTGGTTGCCCGCGTTCTTGCGAAACGGTCCCAGCCGGTTGAAGCTGGCCGCGACGAGCATCTCGCGATTGGACGGGTCGATCTCATCGCCGGCGAGCTGTTCGGTCAGGAACTGGTCGTAGGGCTTGTCGGCGGCCAGCGAACGGATGATGTAGTCGCGGTACTGCCAGGCCTCGCTGCGGTGCGTGTCGTATTCAAACCCATCGCTTTCGGCAAACCGGACCACGTCCAGCCAGTGGCGGGCCTGCCGCTCAGCGTACTCGGGCGAAGCGAGCAGACGGTCGACGAGCGCTTCGTAGGCACGGGGCGATCGGTCGGCCAGGAATGCCTTGACGGCTTCCGGGGTGGGTGGCAGACCGGTCAGGTCCACCGAGACGCGCCGGATCAGCGCCAGTCGCGACGCGGGCGGGGCGGGGGAGAGGCCCTGGTCGCGAAGCTTCTTCAAGACAAACGCGTCAATCGGATGGGCGGCCCATTTCTGATCGACGGACGAAGAAAAAGTGGGAACCGCGGGGGTTGTGCGCGGCTTGAATGCCCAGTGATTGCGCTCCGCCGCGGTGTACTTGCCGCCGGAGCTCTCCGCGGCCCAGGCGGCCAGGGTAATCGCACCAACGAGGAAGAACGGGTAGCGTACAGACATGCCTTTGCTTCTAGCTTATTCCAGGTTGGCCGCCGGGATAGCCCCCCCGTAGCCGTCATCCAACGGGCTGAACGGGATCTGTGTCAGGGGCATTACAATCAGAGGTGTGGCCGGGTAAGCTAAAAACTGGCTCCCCGGGCCCTTGCGATCTTTACTCCCCATGAAAACTTCCTTCGAACGATCTTTTTTCTGTCTTGTTCTCGGTTTCGCCCTGGCGGCCAGCGCCATGGCCCAAAGCACAACGGGTACCTTCATAGGCACCGTCACCGACTCCTCCGGCGCCGCCGTGGCCGGGGCTAAGGTCCGGGTGACCAACCTCGGTAACGGAGCCACCCTCGAGACCTCCTCCGGCGCGACCGGCGAATACGCCATCCCCAACCTTCCCGCCGCCACCTACAAGATCCGGGTCGAGAACACAGGCTTCCGCTCGGTCGATATCAACGAAGTCCGTCTCCTGCTCAACCAGACTGTCCGCAACGATGTCCGCCTCGAACCTGGCGCCGTCGAACAGAGCGTCACCGTCACCTCTTCCGTTCCCACCATCCAAACCGACAGCGCGTCGATTGCCAACAACATCGATACGCACTCCGTGGTCACCCTCCCGCTCAACGGCCGCACCCTCGACCGGCTGATCCTCATCACCGCCGGCAATACCTCCGATTCCCCCTCCAACCCCAAACTCGCCGGTTCCCTCCACTGGGGCGGCAGCTTCTACTCGATTGACGGCGTAGCGATCAACGATACCGGCAACGGCGGCGCCTCCTACTCCTTCCGCACGCAGCTCTCCACCACCCCTTCGATCGACACGATTCAAGAGTTCAAGATCGAAACCAACAGCGCCAAGGCCGAGCACGAAGGCTCCGCCGCCATCTCGATCATCACGAAAGGCGGCACCAACGACCTCCACGGCTCCCTGTTCGCCTTCAACCGCAACCGCGAGTTCTCCGCCAACCAGTACTTCAACAACGCCAACCGCCAGCAGCGCCCGCCCTTCAACCGCAACGAATTCGGCGTCACCGCCGGCGGCCCGGTGATCAGGAACAAAACCTTCTTCTTCGGCTCCTACGAAGGTCTCCGCCAGCGCCAGGCCACCACTTCGTTCTTTGCCTACGCCACCCCCGCCATGCGTGCTGGAAACTTCGCCGGCGTCCGCGATATCCGCGATCCGCTTAGCAACCTACCCTTCCCCAACAACCAGATTCCCACCAACCGCATCGACTCCCGCGCCTCCCGCTGGGGCGCCTTCATGCCGCAGCCCAACACCCCCGGCACCACTGCCGCCGGCACCGGCCTGAACCACGTCGCCAACGTCGGCAACGTCATCGACGTCAACCGCTCCACCGCCCGCGCCGACCACAACTTCAATGAGCAGAACCGCATCAACGTCGTGATGGCCTACTCGAAAGGCTCGCCCTACTTCGTCTCGAACGGCGGCCCCAACGCCTACGGCAACTTCTCCGACGGCGGCTACATCACCAAGAACGCCTCGCTCACCTACAACCGCACCATCGGCGCCACCAAGCAGAACGAGTTCCGCTACGCCTACTTCAGCCACGGCTCCATCCGCGTCGGACAGAACACCACATTCGACCCCACCTCGCTCTTCCCCACGCTCTACGGCCCGCTGCCCATCGGCGGCCTGCCCACGGCCACCTTTAACGGCGTCTACGGCCAGATCAACGACTCCGGCGGCTCCGAACGCGCCCCGCAGATCACCCAGCAGATCACCGACAACTTCTCGTTCACCCGTGGCCGCCACACCTTCAAAACCGGTGTCGACATCGGCTTCAGCCGCATCGCCTCCAACCCGGCCGCCGGCGCCGCCCAGTTCGGCAGCTTCTCCTTCAACGGTCGCTACTCGAACGACCCCTACGCCGACTTCCTGCTCGGCTACCCCATCACCGCCACCCGCGGCACCCCGAGCCTCGTCAACCTGCTCTACTACAGCCGTTACGGCGCCTACTTCCAGGATGACTGGCAGGTGAACTCCAAGCTCACCATTAACGTCGGCATGCGCTACATGCTCCAGACTCAGACGCAGGAACGCGACGGCTCGTTCGCCAACTTCGATCTCGAGAAGGGCGCCTTCGTTGTCCGCAGCGAAGGCGGCAAGCTCGCGCCGCTCTCCCTGCCCCGCCTCCTCCAGGCCTACCCCCACGTCGGCTCGGAACAGAACGGCTGGGGCTCCAACGTCATCACGGCCGACCACAACAACTTCGGACCGCGCCTCGGCTTCGCCTACCGCCCCTTCAACGACAGCAAGACCGTCCTCCGCGGCGGCTTCGGCGTCTACTACAACGTGATCCCGGTCTACATCGGCATCCGGCAGATCTCCAACGCCAACGCCCCCTTCCAACTCACCGAGACCTTTGAAAGCGGCGCCACCGCCCCTACCCTCACCCTGGCCACCCCCTTCCCCGGCCTCGGCGCCATCTCGGCCAACCCGAACCTGACCGCCATCAACCGCAACATCCGCAACACGCAGTCGACCCAGTGGAACCTCACCGTCGAACGCGACCTCGGCGCGCAGTTCGGCCTCCGCGTCACCTACCTCGGCAACAAAGGAACGCGCGTGCCCTGGTACAACTACGAGCGCAACCTGCCCCTCACCCAGGCCCCCGGCACCATCCAGTCCCGCCGGCCCTTCCAGCCCTTTGCCAGCATCGCCACGCTCGATACCAACGGCAACTCCATCACCCACCAGGGCCAACTCGAAGTGACCCGGCGCTTCAGCGGCGGCTTCTACTTCCAGTCCAACTACACCTGGACCAGCACGCTCGATAACGTGCCCATCGTCGGCGGTCCGCAGAACCCCTACTATGCCGCCGCCGACCGCGCCAACGGCGATTCCATCCGCAAACACGTCGCCTACACCTCGCTGACCTACGACCTCCCGTTCGGCCCCGGCAAGAAGTTCGCCAACGTCGGCGGCGTGGCCGGCAAAGTCATCGGCGGCTGGACTGTAGCCTCCATCCTGCAGTTCCGCAGCGGCACCCCCTTCAGCGTGGCCTTCAGCCCGAACCAGGCCGGTTGGTACGCCAGCCGCGTCAACGTCGTCAGCTCCAACGTCTACCCGGCCACCCAGGACATCGAAGGCTACATCAACCCCTCCGCCTTCGCCATTCCCGCGCCCTTCACCTTCGGCGACTCGGCCCGCAACATGCTGTTCGGACCCGGACAGAAGATCATCGACCTCAGCCTGCTGAAGACCACGCCCATTACCGAACGCATCCGCGCCGAGTTCCGGGCTGAGGCCTTCAACATGCCCAACACCCCGAGCTTTGGCAACCCCGCCTCGAACCTGACGGCGATTGCCAACTTCGGCAAGATCCGCGGAACCACGGTCGAAGCCCGCGTCGTCCAGTTCGGCCTGAAGTTGCTGTTCTAATAGGAAAATGCGCCTCCGCATTCTCTGGCTTGTCGCGATGGGGATCCCGGCCTTTGGCCAGGATCCCCTTTCGTTTTTTGAAAGCCGCGTTCGGCCCGTGCTCGTCAAAAACTGCTACCCCTGTCACACCAAATCGGAAATGGGCGGCTTCCGCGTCGATTCGGCCGAACGCATCCGCCACGCCGTCAAGCCGGGCGCTCCGGCCGAAAGCCTCCTGCTTGAGTTGGTCGAACACCGCAATCCCCAGCGCAAGATGCCGCCCCAGGGCAAGCTGAAAGAGAGTGAAATCGCGGACCTGCGGACGTGGATTGCCGCCGGGGCCGTTTACCCGAAGGCGGGGCCGGCGCCGAAGGTCGATCCGAAATCGTTCTGGTCCTTCCAACCCGTCAAAGCGGTAACCCCGCCGGCCGGTCCCGGCGCGCCCATTGATCGTTTCCTGGCCGCCCGTTGGAAGGATGCCGGGGTCGCACCCGCCCCTCCCGCCGACCGGCGCACCCTGCTGCGCCGCGTCACCTTCGACCTCACGGGCCTCCCGCCCACCCCCGAAGAGATGGCCGCCTTTCTCGCCGACCGCTCCGCCGGCGCCTTTGCCAAAGTCGTCGATCGCCTGCTCGCCTCGCCCCACTACGGCGAGCGCTGGGCCCGCCACTGGCTCGACGTCGCCCGCTACTCCGACGGCCAGCAGGGCGCCCGCGACGACGATCCCTACCCCAACGCCTGGCGCTACCGCGACTGGGTCGTCGCGGCTCTGAACCGGGATCTGCCCTACGACACCTTCCTCAAATCGCAGATCGCCGCCGACCTTCTGCCCGGCCAAGAGCACCTGGCCGCCCTCGGCTTTCAAACCATCGGCGAGTCCGACAACGACCGCCTCGACGTCACCACCCGCGCCATGCTCGGACTCACCGTCGGCTGCGCCCAGTGTCACGACCACAAGTTCGATCCGATTCCCACCAAGGACTACTACTCGCTGCTGGGCGTCTTCAAGAGTAGCGTCGTCGGCGAGCATCCCCTTGTCGCTCCCGCGGTCGTCAAAGCCTATCAGGACGCCAAGGCCGCCGCCGACGAGAAACAAGCCGAGCTCAAACGCTTCCTCGAACGGCAGACGGCGCTCGTCCTCGATGTGTTCGCCGCGCAGACCGCCGACTATCTGGTCGCTGTCCGCGGCGGCACGACGCCCGCCGATCTGGACGCCGAAGTGCTCGGCCGCTGGAAGGCCTTTCTGCAGAAATCAAAGAGAGACCACCCCTTCTTCGCGCCCTGGTTCGCCTTGCCGTCCAACGCCTCCGCCGCCGAGGTCCGCCAAACCGCCCTGGCTCTGCAGAAGTCGATTCAGACGGTGATCGCCGACAAGAAGGCCGTCGATGACCGCAACTACGTCAAACTCGGCGGCATCGAGGGATTGAAGGACGTCAACCGGCAGATCAGTACGCTCGTCGACGCCCTGCCGGTCGAACGCTTCTACTTCTGGCGCGATATCGCCTCGAGCCCCTTCAAATCCGAGGACATTAAGTTTGACGGCGGCGTCTACTACTTCACCGGCAAGGCGCTCGACCGCTTTCTCGAACCCCGCGTGCTGCGCTACGCCAACGGCCTGCGGGCCGAAGCCGAGGCGCTCAAAAAAGCGATCCCGCCGCTCTACCCTTTCTGGCATGTCCTCAAAGACGGCGACAAGCCCAAGAACATCCCGGTGGCCATTCGCGGCAACGCCGAGACCCCGGGCGAAGAGGCGCCGCGGCGCTTCCTCTCCGTGCTGTGCGAGGGTGAGCCGCCGGCTTTCACCCAGGGCTCGGGCCGCCTGGAACTGGCCAACGCCATCGCCGATGCGCGCAACCCGCTCACGGCGCGCGTGGCCGTCAACCGCCTCTGGCAGCACCATTTCGGCCAGGGGCTGGTGCGCTCGCCCGGCAACTTCGGCCAACTGGGCGACCGGCCGACCCACTCCGAACTGCTCGACTATCTCGCCGCCCGCCTCGTCGCCAACGGCTGGTCGCTCAAGGCCATGCACCGCGAAATCCTGTTGACCGAGGCCTACCAGCGCGCTTCGGCGGCTTCGCCGGCGGCGCGCGAAAAGGACCCGGACAATCTGCTGCTCTCGCACGCCAACGTGCGCGAACGCCTGGACGCCGAAGCGCTGCGTGATGCCATCCTGGCCGTCGCCGGGACGCTCGACCGCACCGTGGGCGGCGCGCCGGCGCCCTTCGATGACAAGCACCGCCGCCGGACGCTCTACGTCACCGTGAGCCGGTCGAAGCCGGACCGGACGCTGGCCGCCTTCGATTTTCCCGATCCCAATGCCGCCGCCGATACGCGCATGGTGACGGTCGGGCCCATGCAGCGGCTGTTCTTCATGAACGCGCCGTTTGTCGCCGAACAGGCGCAGGCGCTGGCGGCCCGGTTGACTGGCTCCGACGCCGCGCGGATTGCGGCGGCCTATGAACTGCTCTATGGGCGGCCCGCCACGGCCGAAGAGGTCAAGCTGGGCCTGGCTTTTGTGCAGGGACAGCCGGCCCGGTGGCCGCAATATACGCAGGTGCTGCTTTCGGCGGCCGAATTCAGTACGATCCAATGAGGATTCCCGTGGATAGACGAACAGCGATTTCGATGCTCGGCGCCGGTTTCGGAGCCGTCGGCCTGGCCGGGACGGTGGAGCAGAAGCCCCATTTTGCGGCCAAGGCCAAACACGTCATCTTTCTCTTTCTAAACGGCGGCGCTTCGCAGGTGGATACCTTCGACCCGAAGCCTGAGTTGACCCGCCTGCACGGCCAGCCGCTCCCCGGCAAGAAACTGCCCACCGACTCGGCCACCGGCAACCTCATGCGGTCGCCCTTCGCGTTCAAGAAGTGCGGCCAGAGCGGCATTGAGGTCTCCGAGATCTTTCCGCGCGTGGGCGCTATGATCGACGACTTCGCCGTCATCCGCAGCTGCTATGCCGATAACGGCAACCACGGGCCGTCGCTGATGCTCATGAACACCGGCCACCAGCTGGCCGGACGCCCGTCGATGGGCTCCTGGATCTCCTACGGCCTCGGTACCCTCAATCAAAATCTGCCCGGCTTCATCGCCCTGTGCCCGGGCTACCCGGTCATGGGTCCGCGGCTGTGGTCGTCGGGCTTTCTCCCCAACCTGCACCAGGGCACCTATGTCCCGAACAACGAGCGCACGCCGGAAAAGCTCGTCCAGAACATCCGCAACGCCAGCCTGACCATCGATGACCAGCAGCGGCAGTTGAGTCTGCTCGACCGTCTGAACCGCCTCTATCTGGGCCGCTCCGAGGGGCGCCCGCAGTTAGCGGCCGGGGTGGAGGCGATGGAGGTGGCTTTCCGGATGCAGATGGAGGCCCCGGAGGCCTTCGACCTGGCCAAGGAGACGCCGGCGACGGTGGAGCGCTACGGCGATGACGACTTCGGGCGGGGCTGTTTACTGGCGCGCCGGTTGGTCGAGCGCGGCGTCCGCATGGTGCAGGTCTACTTTGGCAACTCGCAGCCGTGGGACAGCCACGAGGACATCAACTCGCACCGTGGCCTGTCGCGCATCGCCGATGCGGCCATCGCCTCGCTGGTCGAAGATCTCAAGGCCCGCGGCCTGTTCGAGTCGACCCTGCTCATCGTCGGCACCGAGTTCGGTCGGACCCCGATGATTCAGAGCGCCGGCCAGCTGCGCATCAATCAGGGGCGGGACCACAACGTGCACGCCTTCACGACGCTCCTGGCCGGCGGCGGCATCAAGGGCGGCATCGCCTACGGCGCCACGGATGATTTCGGCTACCGGGCTGTTGAAAAGCGCGTTCATCCGCACGACCTGCAGGCGACCGTGCTGCATCAGTTGGGCCTTGACCATAAGCGCCTCACCTATCGCTACAGCGGCCGCGACTTCCGGCTGACGGACGTGGCGGGGAACGTGATCAAAGAGATTTTGGCCTGACGGCTATACTGGACGGAAACCCATGAGCTGGAGCTATTTGGAAGACGCAAGCGGCGCGCACGGTCACGCCGATCGGATCTGTGTGCCGGCCGACGAGGCTGAACTTTTGGTGATGCTGGCCGAAGCCCGGGCGGCGGCGGCCCCGGTGACCATTGCCGGGGGCGGCAGCGGGCTGACGGGTGGGCGTGTGCCCTCCGGCGGCTGGCTGATTTCGATGGAGAAGTTCCGGCGCATGGAAATCGGCGCGGGCAAGGCCACCGTGGGCGCGGGGGTGACGCTGCAGGATCTGCACGCGGCGGCCAAGAGCTCCGGGCAGTTCTACCCGCCGGACCCGACCGAGACGATGGCGTTTCTGGGCGGGACGATTGCCTGTAACTCCTCCGGCTCGCGCAGTTTTCTGTACGGGGCGACGCGCCGGTGGGTGGAGCGACTGCGCGTGGCGCTGGTCGACGGAACGGTGCTGGATGTGCGGCGGGGCGAGGCGATCGATTTCGCCGTCCCGGAGATTCCGCAGCCGCCCACCAAGAAGCATTCCGCCGGCTACGCGCTGCGGCCGGGCATGGACTGGGTGGACCTGTTTGTCGGCTCGGAGGGGACGCTGGGCATTGTGATCGAGGCCGAGGTCACGCTGCTGCCCAATCCGCGGGAGCTCCTTAACGGCATCGTGTTTTTTCCATCCGACGAGGCCGCGCTCGATGCCCTCGACGCCTGGCGGAGCGTGCCGGGCCTCCGGATGCTCGAGTACGTGGATGACCCTGCGTTGCGGATGATCGAACAGCGCTACCCGGACCTGCCGGCAACGGCCATGGCGGCGTTGATTGTCGAACAGATTGTGGAGTCCAACGACGACCTGGACGCCTGGGTGGACCGTCTCGAGGAGCAGGGGGCGCTGGCCGAGCAGAGCTGGTTTGGCTCCTCCGACTATGATCGTGAGCGGTTCCGCAAGTTCCGCCACGCGCTGCCGGAGACGGCTCTGGCGATCTCGCAGCGGAACGGATTTCCGTCGCTGGGGACGGACTTCTCCGTTCCGCCGGACAAGAACCGCGAGATGATGGCCAACTACCGGGCCCACATGGACCGGATCATGCCCGGCCACTACTGCATCTTTGGGCACATGGGCGATGGCCATCCCCATGTGAACATGCTGCCGGCCTCGCAGGAGGAGTATGACGCCGGGATGGACGCCCTTGAGGTGTTTGCGCGGCAGGCGGTGGCGCTGGGAGGCAGTGTGGCGGCCGAGCATGGTCTCGGCAAGAAGAAGGCCCGCTTTCTGCCGATTCAGTACACCGCGGCTCAGATTGCGTCGATGAAGGACGTCAAGCAGCGGTTGGACCCGGACTGGCGTCTGGGCCAAGGGACGTTTTTCCCCCGATAGCAACTGCTCCCGTCGGGGTACGGTCCGCGCGCCAGATGGGCAGGGGCCGTTAATCCGGATCGACGGCCGTCCATTCCTTTTCGAGCAGGCGGGAGTACTCCCCGGAGGCGTAGAGTTCGAACTGAAACTCGAGAGCGTTGATGTTGGTATGCGGAGCCAGCGAGAGGTAGCAGGCGTAGAGCTGGTCGGCGTAGCGAAAGTAGTGGCGGATGAACTCATCGGTGAGTTCGGTCCGGGTGGGAACCTCGGAGAAGACGCTGTTGATGCCGAGCGCGCGGGAGAAGATGGCGCGGTAGTCAGCCACACCCCACTTGCGGAGCTTGGTCTTGACCGATTCGGGCGGGTCTTCGACGAGAAGGGTCGCAAAGCTCTGCGCCTTGACGTTCCGCTGCTTGATCGCTGGCTCCCGGTTCACGAGGTCCATACACTGTTCGAGCCATCGGGTGAGGTCCTTGCCCACGTAAAACAACATCCGGATCTCGCAGAAGCGACCATCGAGCAAGCGCCGGTCCAACTCCTCGGCGCTGAACTCGCTATTGGGCAGCAACCCCTGCAACATCATGCTGGCGCGCGAACTTTCGACGAGCCGGTTGGGACCGCTGGCGTCGGAGAACGGGTGGAGAATCAGGGGGGGCATCTTCCAGGTATGCTTGCCCGATACGGTCAGGTGGGAGGCGGGTTCAGACACGATGAGTCGTCAGTTCCTTCTTTCCATATCTAATCGGTTGTCTATCCGCAATATATTAGGGGACGGCCTATTTTCTTGCCGTTAACAGTACCTTTACGACAATAGTTTGGCCGTTGCGGAGCACGGTGACATCGACCTGGTCGCCCGGTTTCTTGGTGCGGAGCAGGACGGTAAAGTCCATGAGATTGCTGATGTCTTTGCCCCCAAATCCGATCATGATATCTCCGGCTTTGAGGCCGGCGATGGCGGCGGGGGAGCCGTCGCGGACATCGGCGAAGCGGACACCCTTGGGGGGCTCGGCGAAATCGGGGATAGAGCCGAAGTAGGGGCCGTAGCCGCTCGCGCCGCCGCTGACGGAGCCGACGGCGCCGGAGTGGGCGCTCTGCGGCGGCAGGACGCGGACGTATTGGGGTTTTTCGGAAGACAGCAGCTGGCCGGCGACATCGCCAACGTAGGTGACGAGCTTGACGGCGTCGGCGGTGTTGATCTTGTCCCAGGTGTCGGAGGGCTTGTGGTAATCGGCGTGGAGGCCGGAGAAGAAGAAGAGCACCGGCACCTGTTTGGTGGTGAAGCTGGTGTGGTCGCTGGAGCCGTAGCCGGCCGTCTCCGAGGTGTCGAACTTGAGGCCGCGGTCCGGGGTAGCGGCGAGGAGGTTCTTGAAGGTGGTGCCGGTGCCGCTGCCGCCGACGAAGACGCGGTTGTCTTTGACGCGGCCGATCATATCCATGTTGATCATGGCGACGGCCTTTTCGAGCGGCAGTTGGGGGTTGTTGACGAAGAAGCTGGAGCCGAGCAGGCCGAGTTCTTCGCCGGCGAAGGTCATAAAGAGCACGCCGCGGCGGCGGTTGGGCAGGGCGGGAAGGCGTTTGGCGAGTTCGATAACGCCGGCGGTGCCGCTGGCGTTGTCGTCGGCGCCGTAATGCGGTTTGCCCGCCGCGTTGGGAGCCATCGAAAACTGCTGGCCGAGGCCGAGATGGTCATAATGGGCGCCGATGACGACGAACTCGTCGGTCTGGCCGGGGAGGTAGCCGACGACGTTGCGGACCTGACGGACTTGGCGCGACAGGTCCGCCTGGAGGGTGATGGCGACGTTGGGGAGGGGTTGGGAGCGGGGTTTGAGGTCGGCGTCGATCCCGGCGTGGAGGTCACGGAGCTTGAGGCCGGCGGCGGCGAAGAGCTTTTCGCCCTGTTCGCCGTTGAGCATGAGGGCCGGAATGCCGGCGTTGGCGGGGCCGGCGTTTTTGGCGAACTTTTCCACCTCGCCGTAACCGGACGACAGGACATCGGAGAGGACGATGGCGGCTTTGGCGCCGTGGAGTTTGGCGTTGGTGACTTTGGAGTCGAACTGGGCGTGCCGGGTGTAGACGCGGCCGTTGAAGGTGGCTTTATCGTCGGTTTCCTGCGGTTCCCGGCGGAACATGATGACAACTTTGTCGCGCACGTCGATGCCGGCGTAGTCGTCGTAGTTGTATTCCGGGGCGGTGATGCCGTAGCCGACGAAGACGGCGGGGCCGTCGTAGTCGCCGCTGCCGGACATATTGAGGGGCACGAAGTCCTGGTTGAACTTCAGGGAGAGCTTGTTGCCCGGGAGGGCGAGGCTGAGCCGGTTCTTGCGGCCCAGTTTGGCTTCCGTGGTGACGGGGAAGCGCTGGAAGTAGGAGCCGGCGACGGGCTGCAGGCCGGCTTCCTTGAACTGGCGGGCGATGTAGTCAGCGGCCTGTTCGAGTTCGGGGGTGCCGGTGCCGCGGCCTTTGAGTTTGTCCGAGGCGAGGAACTTGACGTGGGAGAGGTAGGCTTCCTCGGCGGCGCTGGCCGCGGGCGGCGGAGCGGGCCACAAGGGGACGGCGAGCAGGAATAGAGCAAGAATGCGCATGGGGTTAGTTCAGAGGGGAGGGCAGTTTGAGCTCGCAGCCGCAGTTTTCGCCGGCGTTCTTGGCGGTTTTCTGGTACTCGATCTCGAATTCGATGATCTGTTTGAGTTGTTCCCAGCTGACGCTGCCCGAAAGGCGGCGGCCGTTGACGAAGATGGTGGGGGTGGAGTTGATTTCGAGGGCGCGGCCCTCGGCGAAGTTCCGGGTCACTTCGGCTTCGGTGGCTTTCGAGTCGAAGCACTGGAGAAGAGCCGGGACGTCAAGTTTCTGGTCGACGCCGAAACCTTCGAGCCGGGAGCGTAGATTTGCAAGCGTTGTCTGCTCCTGATTGGCAAAGATCCAGTCGTGAAAGTTCCAGAACTTGTCCATTTCCTGGCGAAAGACGCAGCGGCCGGCGATGGCGGCGGGTTTGGCCCAGTTGTGGATCTGCTCGAGGGGGAAATCCTTGAAGTAGACGCGGATGTTTTTCGAGAAGGCCGTGGTGAGGTTGTCGCGGATCATCTTGGCTTCCTGCTTGCAGTAGGGGCATTGGAAGTCGGAGAAGATGACGACGACGACCGAGGCGCCGGGGGTGCCGTAGCCGGGCTGGAGGTCGGTCTTGAGGAGATCGAGATCCTTCTTAAAGGGGTTCTGGGCGGCTTGAAAGACGGTGCCCTGGATGACCTGGGCGCCGTTTTTCGAGACGTAGAACTGCTGCGCTTGGCGGGCGGCGCCGAGCGAGCCGGTGACGGTGACCGAGAGGAGACCGTCGATGGGCGCGGGGATGGGATCGGAGATGGCGACGTTGATCTGGCTGTTCCAGACGTAGAGATGGCGGATGTAAGCCTCCATCGTCGGCTTGTCGAGGAACGATTTTTGAGGGGCCGGCGATTGGGCCAGTGCCGCCGAAGCAAGCGTGAGCGCGAGGAGGGCCTTCATGGCTTTCTTATTAGAGCATAGGGGATTCCCGCTCTTCACTTAAACTCCCGGGCGGCAGTTTACAAAGGGAACGCCGCCTCAGTAGCATGGCGGAATGCTACTGCGAGGATCGGAGCCCCCGCCGCTCTGGCGCCGGCCTGTCCTTTTCGCCGCGCTAGCCGTCGCCGCGGTGATTGCCTGGCAGGCGCTGACGGTGGGGGCGAATTACGGCGGAAACTGGACCGGCCTGTTCCGGACCGGCGCCGCCATGCCGATGCCCCCCGGCTGGTCGGCGGGAGTGCAGCGGAGCGCTCATCCGATCGGCTACGACGGGCAGTACTACCTGATTCTGGCCCACGACCCGTTTCTCCGGAACGGCGCGGCCGATTACCTCGACATTCCCGCTATGCGCGCGCGCCGGATCCTGCTTCCGCTGCTGGCCTGGACGATCGCCGGCGGGCGGGGCGAACTCGTTGCCGGGGCGTTTATCGGGCTGCTTCTCGCGGCCGTCTTCGGCGGGGTCTATTGGTTGAGCCTCCTGTTTGCGCGCCAGGGCTGGCCCGCCTGGTCCGGGCTGCTCTTTCTGCTCATCCCGGCCACGGTGATCGGGATCGATTCGATGACCGTCGATGTGGTGCTCGCGGCCCTGGCCGCCGGTCTGCTCTGGCAGGCGGAGACGGGGCAGGTGGGGGCGCGGTGGGTCACGCTGGCGGCGGCGGGACTGGTGCGGGAGACCGGCTTGCTGCTGGTCCTGGCCGCGGCGAGCGGGGCCGTGCGGGAGAGGAGGTGGGGTCCGGCGGCGCTCTGGCTCTCGGCGGCGCTGCCGGCGGCGTTCTGGTATCTGTACCTCGATAGCCTGCTGCCCCCCGCCGCCTCGCCCCGCCTCGGCCTGCCGGCCTGGCTGCTGCACGACCTGCAGGGTGGACTCTGGACGGCGCTATGGCAGCCGCTGCCCTATCCCACGCTCCCCCCCACGCTTCGTCTGGCCGCCCGGGCGCTGGACGCGATGGCGCTGGGCGGCATGATGGCCACGCTCCTGTACGGCGCCTGGTGCGTGCGCCGCGGAACGCCCGGGCTGGGGCGCCACCTGCTGGCGGTTCATGTCGTGTTTGCGCTGGCCCTGCTGAGTCCTGAGTTCTGGAGCAGCGCCTACGGCTTCGGCCGGGCGATGGGCCCGCTGTTTACCGGGTTGCTGGCGGTGCAGACCAGCCGGCCCCGCCTGGCCGCCGCGGCCGCCCTGCTGGCGTTGATCGACCTGCGGATCCTGGCCGAGTACGCCGGTCAGGCGCAGGGCGTGCTGCGCTGGCTGGGGCGGTAGGCGTCCGGCGCCAAACTCACTCGCCCTCGCGCGGCGCCGGGTCGATCCGCGTCCACGCGAGGATCCCCAGTACCGCCACGGCCGCCCCCAGATACAACCCGGCGGACCATCCGAACCGCGCCGCCACCAGCGGCGTAAGCAGCGGGGCGATGCTGCCTCCCAGGTTCCCGCCCGTGTTCATCAAACCGCCCGCGGCGCCCGCCCGCCTGCCGCCCAGATTCACGGCCGCCGACCAGAACGGCACATCCGCGCTCGCCGCAAACCCCAGCGCGAGCGACAGCAGCGCCACCAGCGCGTTCGTCTCCGTCACCCCCGGCGCGGCCACGAGGCAAAGGCTCGCCAGCGCGAGCGAGGCGATCGCCACCGTCCGCAGCCCCGTCTTGACGCCGTACGCCGCCGATAAACGGCCCGCCGCCCAGCCCCCCACCGGCATCATCAGCGCCCATGCGGCAAACGGCATCGTGGCATAAAAGGCCGTCTCCCCGGGCGGCAGTTGCCGCACCTCCCCGAGATAGTAGTAGAGCCAGAAAAAGAAGATGTACTGAAAGTAGTCCACGGCCCCGTAGCCGAGGATGAGCCAGCGCAGGTTCCGGTCGGCGAGCAACTCCCGCCACGCGGCCCGGCCGCCCTCCGGCCGCGCCCCGCGCTGATCCGGCACCGTGCGCCACCACACCAGCGCCAGCCCCATCGCCACCGCCCCGGCCAGCCCGAACGAGACCCGCCAGCCCAGGCGGCCCATCAACATCGAAAACAGCAGCGGCGAGATGGCGCCCCCCAAACCCGCGCCGGCATTCACGATGCCAAACACCCGCGCCTGCCGCCCAGGCGGCATCGTGACCGCGTTCATATGGCCGAGCGACGGATACAGCGGCGCCGTAAACGCCCCCAGGCCAAACCGCAGCAGCGCCAGCGCCGGCACCACCCCGAACAGTGCGCCCAACCCCGGGTTGCCGCCGAACGGCACCAGCGCCGTCAGCAGCCCCGCGCCGAGCGCGGCGGCGGCCAGCACGTTGCGCGGCCCGAAGCGGTCCGACAGGTGGCCGCCCGGCGTCATCAGCAACGTATAGCTCAGCTGAAACGCCGTAAATACCACCCCCATCGCCTCCGGCGACAGCGCAAACTCCTTCATCATCGACGGGGCGGCCACCGACAGGATCGTGCGCTCGAAGTAGCTGATCACGCTCAACGCGAACATCAGCCCGACGGTCCACCGCTGCGCCGCCGTCATGCGTGATGCGCCACGGTGTACTTCCGCATGGCGTCCCAGTTCAGCTCAAAGCCCAGGCCCGGCCGCTGCGGCAGCGGCACTTGCCCGCCGGCGGTCAGTTGCAACTCTTCGATGACCAACTCGCGCCGCAGCGGCGCCTCCGACAGCGGCGCGGGGAGGAATTCAATGTAGGGGCAGTGGGCCGTGGCCACCGCCAGATGCGCCGTCGCCGCAATCCCGATACCGGTCTTCCAGCAGTGCGGCACAATCAGACGGCCGCGGTCCCCCGCCAGATCGCACACGCGCCGGGCCTCGGACAGGCCGCCCACCCGGCCCACATCGGGCTGCGCCACGTCCACCTTCCCGCGATCCATCAGATCGAGAAACTCAAAGCGTCCGTTCTGCAGTTCGCCGGCGGCGATCCGGATGGGCGAGTGCGCCTGCAGAAAGGCGTAGCCGTCCAGGTCGTCCAACTGCAGCGGCGTCTCGACAAAAAACAGATCATAGCGCGCCAACTGCTCCAGCACGCGCAGCGCCTGCTTGGCGTTCGTCCAGCAGTAGCAGACGTCCACCATCATCGCGAAGTCCGGCCCGACCGCCTCCCGGCACGCGGCCACGATCTCGACAATCGTCCCGTCCGGCTCGTCCAGGCCATTGTGCGTGTAGGGCCCCTTGACGCAAACCTCCATCTTGCCGGCCTGGAACCCCAGACGGACCGCCTCGCGCGCCTTGGCCACCAGCGACTTCCGGTAGTCGACGGCCGTTCGCCCGGTGGGCAGCAGCGAGGCGTAGGGCGTGATGTAAGGCTTCCGCGCGCCGCCGAGTAACTTCCAGCACGGCTGCCCCAGCGCTTTGCCTTTGATATCCCACAGCGCCATATCGAGCGCACCCATCGCGCAGATTCCCAGGCCCCGCCGGCCCGTCATGAAACTGCCCGTGTACATCCGGTCCCAGAGCGCTTCGGCCTCAAGCGGATCCTGGCCAATCAGCATCTCCTCGAGTCCCAGGCCCAGCACATGCGTCCCGCGGGCATGGATCATCGCCTGCGCAACCCAGGGATTGGTATCCACCTCGCCAACGCCGGTGATTCCTTCGTCGGTATGCACCAGCACCACAATGTCATCCTGCGCCGAGGAACACGCCTCCCGGTCGTAACCGGGGTCGAGCAGGACATAGGATTCAATGCGCGTGATCTTCATACAATCCGGGAGCCGCCATGATACAACACTCCGGTGGCACGGCCGCGCCACCTGCGATAGAGTAACTCGGTAGGACATGAAAACCTGGCTTCTTACCCCGGCTCTCGCCTCCGTCCTGATGGCCGCTAACTACCCCGAAGCGGTGGTTTCTATCCTGCGCGAGAACTGTCTCCCGTGCCACACCGGCGCCGCCGCCCAGGGCGGCCTCGACCTGTCGACCGCCGACCTCGCGCTGCAGGGAGGCAAGACCGGCGCGGCGTTCCGGCCCGGGTCGGCCGAGGCGAGCCTGCTCGTGGCCAGGGTCGTCGGGGGTTCCATGCCTCCCGGGCGGAAGCTGGCGCAGGAACAGATTGCCACGCTGCGCTCTTGGATCGACGCCGAGAAACCCCAGCGCGCCGCCGTCACCGAAGCCGACGTCATTCCGCTGTTTCAGATGCGCTGCGTCACCTGCCATGGCAAGCGGGTGCAGGAGGGCGGTCTTGATCTCCGCACGCAGGCCAGCCGGCTAAAGGGCGGCAAATCGGGCCCGGCCCTGGTCCCCGGCAAGCCGGAGGAAAGCCTGATGGTGAAGCGGATTGCCGCCGGCGAGATGCCTCCGCCCAAGAAACTCTTTGAGGCCTTCGTGCGGCCTCCGGCGAGCGAAGAGGTGGAGACGCTGCGGAACTGGATCGCCGCCGGTGCGCCGCCGGCGCCGGTGCGGCCCGCGGTGCAGGAGAAGTTCAGCGCCAGGGAGCGGGAGTGGTGGTCGCTGCAGCCGCCGCGCCGCCCGGCCCCGCCGGTTCTGCCCGGCGCGGCCGGCCACAACGCCATCGACGCGTTTCTGCTCGCCAGGCTGCGCCAGAAGCAGATCGGTTTCGCTCCGCCGGCGAGCCGCATGACGCTCCTGCGCCGCGCCTATGTCGACCTAACGGGCCTGCTGCCCACCCCGCGGCAGGTTCGCGAGTTCCACGCCGATACCCGCCCCGACGCCTACGAACGGCTGGTCGACCGCCTCCTCGCTTCGCCCGCCTACGCCGAACGGTGGGCGCGCATCTGGCTTGATTCGGCCGGCTACGCCGATTCGGAAGGCATCATTCACGAAGACCGCCTGCGCCCGCAGGCGTGGCGCTATCGCGACGCCGTTATCCGCGCCATCGAACGCGATGAGCCCTACGACCGCTTCCTCACCGCGCAGCTGGCCGGCGATGAGTTGGCCGACCATCGCGCCATCGCCAACCCCACGCCGGCCGATATCGACCGCCTCGCCCTGACCGGTTTTCTGCGCCTCGCCCCCGATGGCACCTACTCGCCGGCCAACGGCTCCGTCGCCGAGCGCATGAACGTGATCGCCGACGAGATCGAAGTGCTCGGGTCCACCGTGATGGGGCTGACCATCGGCTGCGCCCGCTGCCACAACCACAAGTACGATCCTCTTCCGCAGCGCGACTACTACCGGCTTAGCGCCATTCTGCAGACCTCGTTCGATCCCTATGACTGGGTGAAGCCGACCGAGCGGAACCTCGATTTCGCGCTCGCCGCCGAGCGCGACGAAGCCGCCCGGCACAACGCCCCGCTCGAAGCCGAAATCAAGCGCCTCGAAACGCGGCTCGAAGCCCTGCCCAAAGACGACGAGAAAGCCAAGCCCGAAGCCGACAGGCTGCGCAAGGCGATCGCCGACCAGAAGGCCAAGCTCAAACCCAAGCCCGCAATTCGTGCGCTCTACGACATGGGCGGCGAGCCATCGCCGGTGTTCCTGCTCAAGCGCGGCGAAGCCCAGCAGCTCGGTGAACGGGTGGAGCCCAATGTGCCGTCGATCTTCCACGGCGGTGCGCTCCGGCCCTACGCCCCGGCCGCCCCCTTTGCCGGTACCAGCGGCCGGCGCCTGGCCCTGGCCCGCTGGCTCACGCAGCCGGAGCATCCGCTGACGGCTCGGGTGATGGTGAACCGCCTGTGGCGGCATCACTTCGGCCGCGGCATCGTCGAAACGCTCTCTAACTTCGGCCGGACCGGCGCCCCGCCCACGCATCCGGAGCTCCTCGACTGGCTCGCCACCGAGTTCGTCCGCGGCGGCTGGAGCGTCAAAGCCATGCACCGGCTCATGATGACCTCGGCCGCCTACCGCCAATCCGCCGACGCCTCCGCCGCCGCGCTCACCGCCGACCCCGAGAACAAGCTGCTCTCGCGCATGCCGCCCCGGCGCATGGACGCCGAGCAGTTGCGCGACTCCATTCTGCTCGCCACCGGCCGCCTGTCGCCCGAGCGCTTCGGCCCGCCGGTGCCGGTGGAGCGCACCCCGGGCGGCGAGGTCGTCGAAAAGGCGTCAAAGGATCAGTGGCGGCGCTCGATCTACCTGCTGCAGCGCCGCACCATGCCGGTCACCCTGCTTGAGGCGTTCGACCTGCCGCCCATGTCGCCCAACTGTTCGGAGCGCCCGCTGTCGACCGTTTCAACGCAGGCTCTCGAGATGCGGAACAGCCCGGTGGTGATCGAACACGCCCGCTACCTGGCCGGACGGCTGCTCGACGAGTTTCCCGCCCAGCCGGCCCGCCAGATTGAGGAGGCTTACCTGCGCACCGTCTCGCGCCCGCCGGACGCCGCCGAGGCCGCCCGCGCCACCGCCGCCCTCGCCCGGCTCGAACGCGAGTGGCGCGCCCATCTGTCGACCCAGAAAGTCACCGCGCCCCACGCCGCCACCGCGCGCTGGCACGCCCTGGGCGACTTTGTCCACGCCCTGGTAAGCTCGGCGGAGTTTCTCTATGTCGACTGATGCCACCTCCCGCCGCCACTTCTTCAGCCGCTTGATCGACGGCGTGCAGGGCGCCGCCCTCGCCTCGCTCGCCACCGCCGACCTCGCCCGCGCCACCGCGCCGGGCCAGTATGATCTCTCCCCCAAACAGCCTCACTTCGCGCCGAAGGCGAAGGCCGTCATCCACCTGTTCATGAACGGCGGACCGAGCCAGGTGGACCTGTTCGACCCCAAGCCCGCGCTCCAGAAGTTCGCCGGCTCCGCCCCCAGCCGCGACATCGTCAACCAGATCGAGTTCGCCGACCAGATCGGCGTCATGATGCCCTCGCCGTTCGCGTTTCGACGGTACGGAAAGTGCGGCATGGAGATGACCGAACTGATGCCGCATCTCGGTTCGGTGGTCGACGAGATCGCCTTCATCCGGTCGATGTACGGCGAGCACTTCAACCATGAACCATCGCTTTACCTGATGCACTCCGGGCGCACGCTGCCGGGGCGGCCGTCGCTCGGGGCGTGGGTGACCTACGGACTGGGTTCGGTGAACCAAAACCTGCCGGCCTACGTCGTGCTCGACGATCCCAAGGGCCTGCCGATCAACCTGGCGCAGAACTGGCAAGCGGGCTGGCTGCCGCCGCTCTATCAGGGCACGCGCTTCCGCTCCGAGGGGCTGCCGTTGCTCAATCTGAAGCCGCCCGAGGAGCTGCCGTCGCCGCTGGTCGAGGCGCAGCGGGATGTACTGCGCGCGCTCGACCAGGCGCATCGCGCCCGGCGGCCGGGCGGGGGAGAACTCGACGCGCGGATTGCCAGCTACGAGCTGGCGGCGCGGATGCAACTGGCGGCGACGGATGCGCTGGACCTCAATCAGGAGAGCGAGGCGACGCGCGAGATGTACGGGTTGCATGAAGAGGCGACGCAATCCTACGGCCGGCGGTGCCTGATGGCCCGGCGGCTGGTCGAGCGCGGTGTCCGCTTTGTGCAGATCTTCATTGAAGGCCAGATCTGGGATACGCACTCGGACCTTGAAAAATCGCTGCGTTACTGTTGCGCGAAGACGGATCGGCCGATTGCGGCGTTGCTGCGGGATTTGAAGCAGAGGGGGTTGCTCGATTCGACGCTCGTCTTCTGGGGCGGAGAGTTCGGCCGCATGCCGATCTCGCAGATTCGCGCCGGCGGCACGGCCGGGCGCGACCACGGACCGGGCGGATTCACGATGTGGATGGCCGGCGGCGGGGTGAAGGGCGGGACGATTCACGGCTCTACCGACGAGATTGGCTATAAGGCCGTTAAGAACCGCGTGAGCGTACACGATTTTCACGCCACCATGCTGCATCTGCTGGGGCTGCGCTTCCGCGACCTGGCCTTTACGCGGCACAGCCTTCCCGAGCGCTTGACGGATCAGTATCCGGCGCGGGTGGTGAGCGAGATTCTCGCCTGAGGCGCCAGTAGAGTAAGTCACCGGGCGGGCGGATGGCGGTGAGCGCGCCGGAGGCTACGGCGAGTTATCAAGGCAGGCGTCCACGACGAAGGGTTTGAGCGAGGGGATCTTTCGCTTCGGGGCGGCGGCGAGTGCCGTAGGTATCCGGCGCATCCGGCGCATCCGATTGCCTCCGGGGTGACTTGGTGATAGGTTGAGTTTAACCGTTCTTCATTGTGACGGGAATTAAAAAGGAGTATTCCAATGCGAAGTGACCTTGTTCGTCGCTGGCTAATGGTGATCGCTCTTTCCGCCTGCCTCGTGTCCGCGCAGGAGAAGAGAAAGACGATCTATGTGGACCGGATGGAGGGATTGACGCCGTTTGTTGAAAAAGCACTGACGGACGCCTAGTTACCATTTGACTTTATTGAAGAGGAGAAGCGGCCGGAGTTGAAGGCGCAACTCAAGAAGCTGCACTCGGCCTATGGCGAGATCCTCTATAAACACAAGTTCGGCCGCAGCGAGACGCACCGGCTGGAACTGCGGAACGTCGAAACGGACCAGGTGATCGCCTGGCACCAGTTTCAATTGAAAGATGGGGATGAGGCCAAGAAGGCCGCGGCCGCCGCGTTTGCGGCCATTGTGAAGGCGGCCATGACGAAACAAGCCGCCAGCTAGGCGCCGAGCTCGCCTCGCGGCGGCCGGCACCGGTTGCCGCGAGGTCTTTCGGTCAAGTATACCAGCGCGAACATCCCGCTCCCTGGCGGAGCCATGGTAACGGAGGCGGTCCTACGACGACTCTGTGTGCTGGTGGGTTCAGGCCGGGATGGATGATCTTTGCAGCTTGAGGAAGACCGATGACCGAGCATTGGAAGTTAAACGTGGTTTTAGCCTTGGCGCTGTGCGCGCCTTGGCCTATGTGGGCGCAAAGTGGCGCCGGCACGATTCAGGGAACGATACAGGACGCGACATCGGCTTCGATACCCGGCGCCACCGTACAGGCGCTGAATACGGCGACCGGCGTATCGGTCGATACTGCTACCAATGACGGCGGCTTCTTCGCGTTGAAGGGTTTGCTGGCGGGGTCCTACCGGCTCACGATATCCGCACCGGGTATGAAGAAGCTGGAAAGCGCCCTGACTCTGCAGAACGGTCAGGTGCTGGTCTTTAACCGGCAGCTTACGGTTGGCGAAGTGTCTGAAAAGGTGACCGTCAACGCGGAAACTATCCAATTGGCCACTTACGATAGCGGCACGGTGAACACGCAACTCGACGCGGCGCGCCTTGCGCAACTGCCGCAGAACGGGCGCAACGTGTTGGGTCTGGCGCAGAACACGGTGCCGGGTCTCGAAGGCGGCGGCACGCGGGCGAACGGTTTGATGGGCGAGGCGATGGAGTATTCGCAGGACGGCGCCCCCATGACCAACCGCAACTTCGGCAGCCCGTCGAATACGGCGCAGGCGATTTTGCCGGACCCGGATTCGGTGCAGGAGGTGCGCTTTGAGACGATGAATTCGAGCGCGCAGTTTTCGACGCCGGCGACGGTGATCCTGACGACGAAGTCGGGGACGAATCAGATCCACGGCTCGGTGTTCGAGACGGCGCGGAACAACTACTTCGGCATCGCCAAGGCGCGGCAGGATCCGTCGAATCTGGTGGCGCCGAAGCTGATCCGGAACGAGTTTGGCGGTTCGGTGGGCGGTCCGATCAACATCCCGAAGGTGTACGACGGGCGGAACCGGTCTTTCTTCTTCTTTGCTTACGAGCGGTTTTCGCTGCGGCGCGCGAGCCAGCAGTTGATGTACGTGCCGACGGTGGCGATGCGCAACGGCGACTTCAGCGGCTTGATTAACAATCAGGGCATTCTGCAGCAGCTTTATGATCCGAACACCACGCAGGGCGCGGCGATGCAGTATTCGCGGCTGCCGTTTTCGAACAACCAGATTCCGCTGAACCGGATCAGCCCGCTGGCCAAAACATTGCTGGCGGCGACGCCGCTGCCGACTTCGGCCGACAACCCGATGATCAATTTCAATCTCACCGGGCAGAATCCGACCACGCAGACGGTACCGAACTACACGGTTCGCCTCGACCATGTCTTCAACGAAAAGAACCGGGTCTATTTCCGCCTTACCGATATCCGGCAGCAGCAGCAGGCGCTGCGGAACTATCCGTCGGCCTCGCCGGCTAACCTTGAGACCTCGGAACTGAAGGAAGGCTCGACCGGCTACCAGGCGATTCCCGTGCAGACGATCAGCGGGGCGCTTGGCTACTCGAAGACGTTCTCGCCGACCTTGTTCTCCGAGACGATTCTGAGCATGCAGTGGCAGCGGATGTACGTGCAGGGGCCGGACCGGGCGATGGCGAACTTTGAAAAGCAGTTCGGGTTGCCGAACAACCTGGGCAACGTGGGCTTTCCGGATATCGGTTCGAACCTGTTCATGCCCTACGGCGGTTCGCAGTGGTTCTACGGCATGAGCCAGCGCGTGTCGACGCTTGACGAGAACATGAACAAGATCTGGGGCAAGCACCAGTTTGCCTTCGGGTTGCGTATCCGGCACGAGCGGTTTGCCTACCTGTCGGACCGGAGTCCCGACCAGATTGCCTACACCAACCAGGCGACCGGCATTTATGACCCGACGACGGGGATCAACTTCGGCGTGCGGCCAAACACGGGCAACCAGAACGCGGACTTCTTCCTGGGGGCGGCGTCGAGTTACAGCCAGCGGCGGAATGCGCCGTTTAACATCTGTTCGTTGATGGAGTACGACTCCTATGTTCAGGACAACTGGCGGGTGTCGTCGCGGTTGACGCTAAACTTTGGCTTGCGGTGGGAGGCGCGTCCGGCGCCACACGCGGCCAACGAGTACATGGTGACTTTCGACATCAAGAACAAGGCGCTGGCGACGCCGCAGCCGCTCGACTACTACATCAAGAATGGCCTGACGACCACTCCACTGCTGACGAATCTGCGCAACCTGGGGGTGAAGTTTGAGACGCTCGCCGAGGGCGGCATGCCGCTGCGCGGTTACGCGAGCAGCAACCTGAACTTACTGCCGCGGCTGGGTTTTGCGTACACGCCTTCGTTTGGCCGCAACGGGACGGTGATCCGCGGCGGGTACGGCGAATATATCTATCCGGTGCCGGTGCGGAACTCGATTCGGTACCTGACGGCGAGCTATCCGTTCACGGCGGGGTACTCGTAGAGCTTCACGTCGGCGGCACAGTCGCCGGACGGGTTGCCGAACTCGCTGCTGCGGAATCCGCTGCGGGTGATTACGGGGTTGAACTCGACCAACGTGGTGGACACGGATTCGACGACGGCGCTGCTGCCGGGCATCGGGCCGGGAACCGTGATGAGCGCGGACTATCCGCCGGCGCGGGTGCGGGAGGCGAACTTCACGATTGAGCAGCCGCTGAAGGACGGATCGGTGTTCCGGGCGTCCTACGTTTACACGCACGGCACGAACCTGGACCAGAACTATCAGATCAACGATGCGCCTTCGACCTACGTATGGCAGGCGAAGACGGGGACGACGGTGCCGACCGGACCGCTGGCGGGTGTGGCGACGCGGCCGTACGATAACCGGACGTGGGGCGGGATTACGCAGTCGACCAAGTACGGCTTCTCGAACGACAGCGCGCTGCAGTTTAACTATCAGCGGCCGTACCGGCGTGGGATTGGCTACCAGATTTTCTATGTGTACTCGCGGGCGTTCCGGGTGGGTGGCAACACCTTCCGGGATAACGTGTTGTACCCGGCGGAGATCTTCGCGCCGGGTTCGATTCCGCAGGGTATGGACGTGGGGACGCAGTTCCAGCCGAGCCGGGCGTTTAACCGGTGGCAGAACTACCGGGCGGATACGGATATTCCGCTGCACCGCGTGACCTTTAATGGGCTGGTGGACGTGCCGTTTGGCAAAGGCCGGCGGCTTTTGAAGAACGCCAATAAGTTCGTGGACGCCCTGGTGGGCGGCTATCAGGTGGCCTTTGTCGGGACGATGCGGTCGCAGGCGTTCCAGGTGGGCAACAGCAACTATGGGGCGACGAGCCCGATCAAGCTGTACAAAGATGCGGTGCCGGTGACGGATTGCCGGAGCGGCGTCTGCCGGCCGGGTAACCTTTGGTTCAACGGCTATCTGCCGCCGACCGTGATTAACGCCGCCAGCCGCGGGGTGCAGGGTGTGCCGAGCGACTATGTTCCTTACCTGGCCCCGATCAACAATACGCCTGGGCAGACGCAGTTTGGTACGAACAACGTGGTGATGACGCTGGCCAACGGGCAGCAGGTGACGACGCCGTTTTCGCCGGGGCCGGCGGGGGCGCGGCCTTACAACGCGATGGTGCTGCAGGGGCCGAAGAACTTCCAGGCCGACATGTCGCTGTACAAGGAGTTTGCGATGAAGGAGCGGTTCCGGCTGCGGATCAGCGTGGACGCCTTCAATGCGTTTAATATCCAGGGTCTCGTGAATCCGAACGCTTCGGACGGGGTGCAGTTGCGGCAGAGTTCGTACTGGACGCCGCGGCAGGTGCAGTTTACCGGCCGCTTCACGTTCTAGCGATCGGCGTTGGTTGAACCTACAGGGCCGGCCGGGGGCGAGAGTCTTTGGCTGGTCCTGGTGTTTTGGGGTTGAGCGGGAGGAGGGCGCGGGCGGAGTCGAGGCCAGGCTTGGCAGTTGGGCGGTGGGGGCTGCTGGCGGGCGCTTTCCGTTCTAGCGATCGGCGTTGGTTGAACCTACAGGGCCGGCCGGGGGCGAGAGTCTTCGGCCGGCCCTGGTGCTTTTGGGTTGAGACGGAGAAGGCCGCGGGCGGAGTCCAGGCAGCGGAGGGCGCCGGGCGAGGCGGGGCGGAGGCGAAGCCAGGCTTGGCAGTGGGGCAGGGCAGCGGCGGGTTGCTGGCGGGCGAGGAGGAGGTTGGCGAGGAGTTCGTGGGCGTCGGCGAGATTGGGGTCGGCGGCGAGGGCGGCGCGGAGTTGCTGCTGGGCGGCGTCGAACTGGCGGGCCTGGCCGAGGGCGATGGCGTAGTTGTAGTGGAGCGTGGGGTTGCGGGGCTCGCGGCGGAGCGCGGCTTCAAAGTGGGGGCGGGCGGCGGGAAACTGTCCGGCGCCGGCGAGGAGGCTGGCGAGGTTGCCGTGGGCGTCGGCGTGGTCCGGCTGGAGGCGGATGGCTTCGCGGAAGGCGGCTTCGGCGCGGGGCTGGCGGCCGGCGGCGAGGAGAACGATGCCGAGGTTGGTGTGCGGGCCGGGTTGGTCGGGGTTGAGGGCGATGGCTTTTTCGATGGCCTGGATGGCGGCGGCCGCATCGCCCGTGGCGTGGAGGGCGAGGCCGAGTTCGTGCCAGGCGGAGGCGCGCTGCGGGGCGATTGCGGTGGCGCGGCGGAGCGCGGCGACGGCATCGGCGGGGCGGCCGGCGCGGCGCAGGGCGACGCCGAGGCCTTCGTGCGCGACGACGAGGCGCGGGTTGCGGCGGATGGCTTCCTGATAGGCGGCGAGCGCGTTGGCGGGCTGGCCGGCGTGGAGGTGGGCTTCGCCGAGTTGGAAGGAGAACTCGGGCCGGGCGAAGGGGAAGGTGGCGAGCGCTTTGGTGAGGCGGGGGATGCCGGCGGCGCGGTTGCTGCCGTCGATGACTTGCGCGAGGGCGGTGTAGAGTTCGCGGGTGGGCGAGGCGGGCAGATCGGGTGGATAGTAGAGCACGACCTCGCCGCGATAGGCGCGGCTGCCGGTTTCGTGGTGTTCGGCGCGCGGGGCGAGGAGATTGCCGGCGGGTGGGTGGCGCTGGATGCGATGGTCGGTCACGATGGCGTGGACGACGTCTTCGGTGCGCCGTTTGGGCATGTGGCAGCTGGCGCAGTGGGAGGACGCGGGGTGGCGGCCGGCGGCGACGGTGCGGGCGAAGGATTCGGCATGGCACTGGCGGCAGGCGGCGTCGTATTCGGCGACGGCGGGCTGGCCGCGGGGGATGCGATGCGGATTGTGGCAGGAGGTGCAGCCGAGGGCGCCGTTGCTTTCAGCTAACACGCGCACAACGGACTCGCTTGGGCCCGGCAGGTTGGGCGAGTTCCTCGCCCCTTGGTGCCGGGCCTGCGCGGCCTGTGCGCTTTCGAGGAAGCAGCGGGATTGGCGGATGCGATAGCCGGCGTTGACGAGTTCGAACTTGTCTTGGCGCTGAGCGGCGGGGGCGTGATCGAAGAAGAGCCACTGGTTGGAGAGGGGCTGGCCGGGTTGGAAGTCGAAGGGGCCGCGATCGTAGCGGGCGAGGGAGTTGGGCAGGGGGAAGCTGGTGGTTTCGAGATGGCACTGCAGGCAGACCTCTTCGCGGCGCTCGGGGGAGAGGCGGGCGGGGTTGACGATGGCCTCGCGCACGGCGGCGGAGGCGGCGCCGGCGCGGGCGAGTTCGACGTGGCGGAGACCGGGGCCGTGGCAGCGCTGACAGTCGATGCCGTTGGGGAGGGGATCGAGGTAGACGGGTTCGGCGAAGGGCTGTTCGTGGCCGGGAGGAATGCGCGGGTAGCCGTTGTGGCAGTACATGCAGTCGTAGGCGACCGGGCGGCGGAAGCCTTCGTGGTCGGGTCGGTCGTAGCCGGGATTCATGGCCCAGTGGCCGCCCTGGTCGGCGTACCAGCCGAGGGGGAGTTGGATGAGGGTGTTGCGGGGCGTACGGTGGAGGTAGGCGCGGGCGTGATGGCCGGAGCCGAGGACGAAGTCGACCTGCTTTTCGATCTCGTTGGTGGGGCGGCCGTCGGGGCCGAGCTGGTAGCGGCGCTGGAAGAACTTGCCGCCGCGCTGGAGCATGGTGAAGTAGCTTTGGGAGGGGGCGTGGTAGTAAGGTTTGGTCCAGTTGGCGAGGGTGTTTTCGACGGTGGGGGTGGAGAACGAGCGCGCCATGCCGGTGTGCTGGTAGGTTTGCGCGTGGGAGGGATGGCAGGCGGCGCAGGCCGCGGCCGGGGCGTAGGCAGCGGGTGTGGCCGGGGCTTGGGCAGCGGTGTAGAGGGCGGTGGCGAGGGCGGCGGCGAGGAGAGCGAGGGGGAGCAGTTGGCGCCGTTTCATGACGCGGCGAGGAGGAAATCGGCGACGTAGCCGGCCTGGGCGGCAAACATCGCCGTGCCGGGGACGGTGGCGCAGCCGCGGGCGGCGGCCGCTTCGAGAAAGGGCGTACGCGCCGGCAGGGTGACAACATCGGCGGCCCACGCGCCGGGGGCGAGGCGGGCAGCGTCGAGGGGGAGCGGGTCTTCCGGTCGCATGCCCATGGGGGTGGCGTTCACGGCGAGGTCGAAGCCGGCGGGGTCGGCGGAGCCGACGGCGAGGCGGGCGCCGGAGTGTTCGCGCAGACGGGCGAGGAGGGCGTCGCGACGTGCGGTGTTGGTATCGTGCACGGCGAGTTCTGCCGCGCCCGCTTCGAGCAGGGCGAGGGCGATGGCGGACCCGGCGCCGCCCGCTCCGGCGAGGAGGAGGCGCTTGCCCTGCGGGGAGAAGCCGGCGGCGGTGAGGGCGTGCCGCATGCCTTCGCCATCGCTGAGGTCGCCGTGCCAGCCGCCGTCCGGCGCGATGCGGCGGATGATGTTGGCCGCGCCGAGGAAGCGGGCGCGCGGGGTTAGGGAGGCCAGATGCGGCACGACGGCGATTTTGTGCGGCACGGTGATGACGAGCCCTGCGAGATTGCGTATTTCGCGGGCGGCTGCCATGAACTGGGGGAAGCCGTCGGGCGGGACATGGAGCGGGACGAGGAGAGCGTTGGCGCCGCGGAGGAGGAACTGCGCCGTGATGCCGCCGGGGGATTTGACCTGCGCGATGGGATCGCCGACGACACCGAAAAGGCGGACGGAGCCGTCGAGTTCGAGGTGGCGGCCGGCGTGCGCGAGGAGCATTTCAGTAGAAGAACTCGTTGCTCGACAGCAGGGTGTGGCAGAAGCTTTGCCAGGCGGTGCGATGGGGTTCGGGCGTGGCGGATTGGGCGAGGCGCTTTTCGAGTTCAGCAATGTAGCTGAGCGCTTCGTCGACTTCGGTGGAGTCCGGCGGGCGCGTGAGGGTAAGCAGGTAGGCGCGCTCGATGCGCTTGGAATCGGTGGGAATGGCGGGGTCGTTGAGGAGGCGGTTGGCGAGGCCGAGGGAGCGGTCCATGACGAACTTGCTGTTGCGGATGAAGAGGGCTTGAGGCGCGACGTTGGTGCGGGCGCGGGCTTCGCCGGGGGTGGTGGCGTCGCCGAAGTCGAAGGTGGCGAGGAGCGGGGGGATGCTGCCGCGGCGGACGGGCAGGTAGAGGGTGCGGCGGGTGACTTCGTCGGCGTCCACCTTCTGCCGCTTGCCGCCGGCGGTGGTGAGGAGGGAGCCGCCCATGGCGGGGTCGAGCGAGCCGTCGAGGGCGAGGAAGCTATCGCGAATCTGCTCGATGGACAGGCGCGTGCGGGGGAAGCGGGAGAGGAGACGATTGCCGGGGTCTGCTTCGCGCGCGGCGGGGGAGGCGAGGGTGCTCATGCGGTAGGCGTTTGAGCGGAGGATGAGGCGGTGGAGCGCTTTGAGCGACCAGCCGTTGGCGGTGAACTGGCGGGCGAGATAGTCGAGCAGGGCGGGGTTGGTGGGCGGTTCGCCTTTGCGGCCCCAGTTGGCGGGGGTGCGGACGAGGGCTTCGCCGAAGTGCCAGAGCCAGACGCGATTGACGAGGACGCGGGCGGTGAGCGGGTTGTCGTGGCTGGTGAGCCATTGCGCGAGTTCGAGGCGGCCGCTGCCCTGCTTAATGGCGGGCTGGCGGGAGCCGGCGAGGACGGCGGGGAAGGCTTTGGCGACGGGCTCGCCGGGGTTATAGAGATTGCCGCGGACGAAGACGCGCTGGTCGACGCTGGGACCGTCGACGACGGCGCTGACCATGGCCGGTTCTTCGGGGAGCGACTGCTTCCACTGCTCCCACTCCTGGCGGAGGAGGCGGACGCGCGGGGACTCGGGGACGTCCATGGGGCCGCCGTGGAAGGTGGTCTGGACGAAGAAGGGATGCTCGTCGGCGTTGGGTTTGGGGCGTTCGGGGAGCGTACGGTCCTGGGCGATCTCTTTGGCGAGGCGGGTGCGCCAGTCGTCGAGGGCCTTGTCCCATTTGGTAGCGCTGGCGTTGTATTGTTGGGCGTAGGCGGCGGCGACTGCGGCGATGGTGGCGGCGGTGGCGTTGGCGAAGGGGGTGGATTTGGCCGTCTTGCCCCAGGCGACCCACTTGGCGAGGTGTTGGCTATCGAGGCCGTGGCGGGAGGCGGCCTCGTCGAGGGAGGTGTTTTTGTGGAGCACGCGCCAGGCGGCTTCGACGGCGGCGGCGACCTTCTGGCGGAGGGGGGCG
>JAINDL010000120.1 GCA_019931245.1 Bryobacteraceae bacterium CoA2 C42 | reverse complement strand
CGCCACTTCTATCTTTCCCGCAAGCTGGACTGGCATCGCAAGTGGTTTCTAGCTCTCATGACGCGCCCCACGCGTCCAGGACTTTTGGTGAGCAGGGGGGCATTTCTCGCGAGCGCCGAAGCCTCCTGGCGTACGAAGTGACGGCCGGCCCGGCCGGGGGAAGTCGATTACGCATCTGGTGCGATGTAGACGAGTATCGGCGTTTGCAAGGGCAGTATTTCGGTTTGCGAGTGCTGGTGACGGATCGGGCCGCGTGGACGACGGCCGAGATCGTTGCTGCCGATCGTGGACAATCGCCCGTGAAGGCGGCCTTTCGGGATCTGAAGAACCCGGGCATGTTGGCTACGCGGCCGCAATTTCATTGGACGGATCACAAACTTCGGGTCCGCATTTTCGTTTGTGTATTGGCCTATCTGCTGGTCACTTTGTTGCATTGCCGGGCCCGGGAGCGGACGGCTTTCGCCGGCGACGCGCAGCGGTTGCCAGCCGAACTGGCGACGATTCGTTGTTGCCGATTAGTGGACCGCAAGGGCCAGCGTGGCCGGCCGCGGGTGCGGCTACAGCTCGAACAGGCAGACCCGGAGATCCTGGCTCTGGCCGAGGCCCTCGACGCAGTGCCGAAGATCACTTAACCGCCGAAGATAGAGCGGCCAAGCCTCGTCGTAAATACGGAACCGAAACGCTATCTTTCTGGCCAAGAATGACTTAAGTGGCTTTTTCGAAATCCTAGCGGGAAACTCCCGCTAGGGCTCCCCCGCATCGGGCTATAGTGGTTAGACCGGGATGAATCTTCCCAACCTGCTCACGATTCTCCGTATTTTTTTCGTGCCGCTGCTAGTGGCGGCCCTGGTGCAGGAGGATTGGCGCATTCAGTTTCTCGGTTTGCCGGTGCCACAGGAATACCTGGCCCTGGCGACTTTTCTGGCTGCGGCGTTGACCGATCTCCTCGACGGCTACCTGGCCCGCCGCTGGAAGCAGGTGACGACGGTGGGCACCCTGCTCGATCCGGTCGCCGATAAACTGCTGATCTCGGCCGCCCTGATCTCCCTCGTGCAAATCCGGCTGATTCCTGGCTGGCTGGCCATCTTGATCATCGCCCGCGAGTTTGCCGTCTCCGGCCTACGGTCCATCGCTTCGTCCGAAGGCTATACCATCAAGGCCTCCGACCTCGGCAAAACCAAGATGGCGATGCAGGTGATTGCGATCTCGCTGATGCTGGTCTCCATCCGGTACAAGGAATGGTACAGCTTTGCGATGCTATGGATGTATGGCGTTGTCTTCTTTGCCCTGGTGAGCGCCATCCAGTACTTCGGCAAGTTCTGGGAGCACATTGACGGGCAGACGAAGCAGCGGCGGCGGCGGGAGCTGATCAAGCTGGAGGGCCATGAGAAGATCGAACGGCGCCGGCAGCGGCGGCAGAACCGGATCAAGGCGCCAGATAGTCCGTCCGGCCCCCATCGACCACCAACACCTGCCCGGTGACAAACCCGGCTCGCTCGCCGGCCAGGAATGAGATGGCGTGGGCGATATCCTCCGGGGTGCCAATGCGGCGGACCATCGCCTTGGCGGCCATGGTCTCGAGCGACTGCGCCACCTGCTCCGGGGTGCGTCCCGCCGCGGCCATATCGGTGCGGATGAAGCCCGGCGCCACGGCATTCACCGTGATGCCGTGCGGACCCAGGTCGAGGGCAAAGCGCTTGGTGAGTGCGATCACGGCCGCTTTGGTGGCGGCGTAAAACGTGGTGCCGGGCATGGCGGTGCCGAAGGCCGCAATGGAGGTGAGATTGATGATGCGGCCGAAGCCGGCGGCCTGCATGCCGGGGACAATAGCGCGGGTGACGTGCACAAGGCCATCGACGTTGACGCGGCGCATGGGCTCCATCCGTGTGAAGTCAAAGTCGGCGAGGTCGCCGCGGTGGAGAATACCGGCGTTGTTGACGAGGATGGTAACCGGTCCGAGGCGGGCGTCGATTTCGGCTGCCAGCGCCGGGGCGCAGGCAGGATCGCCAATGTCACCCTGCACGGCAATTGCCCGGCCGCCGGCGCGGAGAATCTCCTCGACGGCTTGTCCTGCCGCCTCGGCGTTTTCGCGGTAGTTGAGTGCCACGGCATTCCCGTCGAGTGCCAGGCGCAGGGCGGCCGCCCGGCCGATGCCGCGGGATGCGCCGGTGACGAGAGCGATGGCCAAGGCTACTCGGCTCCGTTGGTGGCCGGTTCGACCACGGCAGTCATCGAGCCCTTCGAGATGGCCATCCGTGGGTCAGCGCCGTAGCCGTGGATCATCTCCCGGGCGACGGTGGCCTCTTCAATCTCGCCGGTCAAAACGATGGTGCGGCCCAGGGTATCAACCTCAACAGTGTGGCGCAGGGCGCGGGCTTCGCTTAACGAGAACAGGCGCATGAGCATCTCAATGACGTAGTCATAGGTATGCTCGTCGTCATCGAGCAGTACAACGTTGTAGAGCTTGGCGTGTTCGGTGCCGGTCTCCTCTCCCGTTTCCCATTCGGTGAAGATTTTCGTGGCCGTAGGCATAGAATTCGCGATGCAGCTAGCCGTGGCCCAGTTTCATGAGCCAGCCCAGGCCGAAGATGGTGCCGATAAAACGGGCAAAGCAGAGCACGCCGTAGTGCAGTCGCTCTTTGTCGGTCTTTCGGGTTACCACGCCCAGGACAACGGAGATGAGCAGAGCCATGAGAATGGCTGTTTCGAGATGGGAAAGCGCGATTTTGGGCATGCGATTCAGTCCTTCTTGCCCGTGGCAATCTCGTAAGCATCTACGAGGGCGAGCACGTTCAACAATCCGGCGCCGGCCAGGAACTTAGTGCCGTAATCGTGCACGTGTCCGGCAACGTCGGGCTGGTTGTAGCCGAGCCAAGTGGCGAGAAAGTAGGGAAGCCCCACCATTTTGTTGGCAAAGTTGCCACCGGTGTAGATCAGAGTCGTGAGCAGGTCGCCGGTTTGCGGTTCAAAGAACGCTCCCCGCATCATGAGTCCGAACAGAAAGCAGATCCCGATAGCGCCGCCCAGCAGCAGACCCCGCTGCTTGCGGCCCTGGTAGAGATGCCCGGCGCCGGGGATGAGCCAGCCGACCAAAACCGGGACAACCCACTGCATTAGCGGCACGTTTTTCTGGGGATTGAGAGCGGCGGCTACGGTCTTATCTGGCATGGAAGATTAGCTCTAATTTTGACATATCCGGATCGTAGCCGCGCCGATGGCCTACTTCTGCTTGGCGATGATCTTGTCTTTGATCTTGTCGTAAACGCCCTGGGGGACCCCGGCCTTTTTCACGATTTCGTCCTTGCCCTTGTAGGGACGGTTGGCGATGATCTTCGCCGAGTAGGCGTCGCCGATACCTGGGATGGACTTGAGGGTGGCGGCATCGGCCGAGTTGATGTCAATGAGTCCGGCGGCGGCTTCGGCCTTGGCGGGGGCGGCCTTCTTCGCCGCGGCCTGGCCGAAGCTGGGAGCGATGGCAACGCACAGGGCTACCGCCGTCAGGAGAAGAGATTTTCTGAGAAGCATAGGGCATATTGTACGGGAACTTGCCGGGGAGTTGGCGAAAGATTTCTTAACCTGCCCAGTCGCTACACTGTAGCTATGACGCTGCTTGCGTTGTTTCTGCTGCTGCAATCGGATCCGACGTCCCTGGGGATGAAAGCCCTCGATGAGAGCAAGTTGGAACAGGCGCTCCTTCACTTCGGCGCCGCCCTCAAGGCCGATGCCGAAGACGTTTCGGCCAACTTCTACTACGGGCTGACGCTCAGTCTGGTCAATCGCCAGGCCGAGTCGATTCCGTTCTATCGCAAGGTACTGACCAAGCAGCCGGAGCTGTTTGAAGCGCAGTTGAATCTGGGCGTGGTGCTGCTGCGTACGGGGCGCGCCGCCGAGGGCTTGCCGCTCCTTGAAAAGGCGCAGGCGCAGCAGCCCAAACAGTTCCGTCCGAACTATTATCTGGGCGAGGCGCACGCCACCCTCGAACACTGGGAGCCGGCCGAAACCGCCCTGCAGGCCGCCCTCGCGGCCGATGCCAGCAGTGCTCTCGCCATGGCCCTGCTCGGTAAGGCGCTGGCCAAACAGGGCCGGGTCAAAGAGTCGGCCATCTGGTACCAGAGCGCGGCCAAGGCCGACCCGTCCTACAAAGACGCCCTGCTCGAGTTGGCGGGCTTCCACGAGGCCGCGGGCCAGAAGGCCGAAGCGGCGGCGCTCTACCGTCTGTTCCCCGACAACGGCGCGGCCCGCGAACGCCTGGGCGTGCTGCTGATTGAGCAGGGTGAGGCGGCCGATGCCGTCGCCCAGCTCGAAAAAGCCGTCGCCGAATCGCCGACCACCGCCAATCGCCTCGCGCTGGCGACCGCTTACCTCAAGGCCAAACAGAACGACAAGGCCGCCCCGCTGCTTACCCAGGCTGCGGCCGCCGAGCCGGGCAACGCCGAACTGCGGCTCACCCTCGGCCGCATCTATCGCGAAGCCAAGCGCCTGCCCGATGCCGCCCGCGAGTTCCTGGCCGCCGCGCAGCTCGACCCGAAACTGAAGCCGGCCTGGAGCGAGTTGGGCGCTACGCTGTTTCTGCTCGGCGACTATCCGCAGACGTTGAAGGCCTTTGCCCGGCTGAAGGCGCTCGGCGAGGAGCAGAACGCCTCGGTGCTCTATCTTGAGGCCCTTTGCTACGACCGCCAGCAGATGTATAAAGAAGCTGTGCCGGCCTATGAAAAGTTTCTGGCCGCGGCTGGAGGGAAGATGCCCGAAGAAGAGTTCAAAGGCCGGCAGCGTCTGCGGATTGTTAGCCGCATGGCGAATAAGCGATGAACCCCGGCTGGATCGCTCTTTGGTTAGTCGTAGGGGCGGCCGCGGCCGCCGGCGCGGGTGGTCTTGAGGCCGTCAAGGCTGAGGCCAACCTCGAGCGCCGCAGCGAACTGGCCCTGGTCTACGCGGGCGAGGTGCTGACGAGGCTGCGGCCGGAGCTCGAAACCAAGACCTGGGCGGCGGTGGCGCCGGAGGTGGAGGAGTTTCGGGCGGCGGTGGATCTGTCGGTCGCCTCGCTGAAGGCCACCGGGAAAGACGCCCGCCGGAGTCCCAAGTACTTCAAGCGGGCGGAGTTGAAACTGCGGGAGCTGAGCCGGCGGCTCAAGGGATTGCAGACTCTGCTGGGCGTTGATGACCGGCCGCGGATGGACGAGTTGATCGCCTATGTCGAGCGGCTGCAGGATGAACTGGTGGACATGACTATGGGGGTGCGCCGATGAGGCTGGCCGTTGTGTTGCTTTGCGCGCTGCTGCCGCTTGCGGCGCAGAAGGATTTTCTGACGGCTGATGAGGTTGATCAGGTGCGGCTGGTGCAAGAGCCGAACGCCCGGCTGCGCCTCTACATGCTGTTCGCCAAGCAGCGGATGGATCAGGTGGACAGCCTGCTCAAGCGCGAGAAGCCGGGCCGCAGCGCGTTGCTGCATGACCTGCTCGATGAGTTCACCAAGATTATCGAGGCGGCCGACACCGTCGCCGATGATGCCATCAAGCGCAAGGTGGCGCTCGATGAGGGACTGATGGCGGTGATCCAGGCCGAGCGGGTTTTCGCCGAGCGCTTGACCAGGATCAAAGAAGCGCCGCCGAAGGACTTTGCCCGGTACGAACTGGTTCTCGATACGGCGCTTGAGACCACGAATGACTCGATCGAGATTGCGCAATCCGACATCAAAGAGCGCGGCGGCCGACTCGCGGCGCGGGAGCAGAACGAGCGCAAGGAACGCGAGGCGCTGCTGGGGGAAAAAGAGCTGGGCGAGAAGAAGGCGGCCGAGAAGAAAGAGGCCGCCGCGGAGTCCAAGCGGAAGGCGCCGACTCTGAAACGGAAGGGAGAGACGGCGCCGCCGAAGTAGGACGGTCCGGCTACGGAGGGTTCAGAAACGTCGAGTAAGTCCCCTCGTCGAAGCCGACCAGCAGCGTCTTGCCGACACGGAGCGCCGGGGCGCGGAGGTTGCCGCTGGGGCCAACGACGAGCGCGGCGATCTCGTCATCGGACGGGTTCGTTTTCATGTCGAGCCGCAGGACGTTTTTGCCTTTGGTGGCGTAAACGGTCGCGGCCTGGCGGGCCAACGCGATCGCTCCGGCGCGATCGATCGCCTGCTTTTTGGCGTCCACTTGTAAGGCCGTGGACAGGCCGGCGTGCGCAAGAAACTCCTGCGTTTTGCCGCAGGTTTTTCAGCCGGGCCGATGATAGCTCCAATCAATACGGGAAGTTGCCATACTTTAAAGATTATGTCAGAGCCGTGGAAGACCGCTATCGACGCCCAAGGGCGGATGCCGCTGCCGGCCGCTTTGGGCGCCGGCGGCCTCTACAGCGTGATTGTCGCGCCGCGCAGCGGCGGCGGGGTTTGGGTGGTGACCCGGGAGGGCGAGCGGGAGCTGCCGCTGCCGGTTCGCGTGATCTCGCGCCGGGTGGCGGTGGATAAAGACGGCGCCATCCGGGTGCCGGCCGAGATGAACGCCTGGAAGGGCAAGCGCGTGGCGATTCGCGCTGAAAGGCCGGGGATGTGGGTGGCGGTGCAGGCCTAAGCAGGGGCATGACGCGCCGCGTGCTGCTGTGGACGCTGCCGGCCGGTTCGTTGACTGCGGCCCCGCCATCGCCGCGCCACCGGATTCGCTTCGACGGTATAGGGCGGCTGCGGATTGGCATGGGCGAGGCGCAGCTGCAGCGGCAGTTGGGAGCAGCGCTGCGGATTGAGACGCGGGGCTCGGCGGTGTATGCCGGATGGGGCGATCCGCACCTCGGACTTCTGCTTGTCGAGGGGCGCCTTGTGCGGATTGACGTGGCCGGGGGGCGGTGGCAAACGCTGGGCGGTGGGCGGGTGGGAAGCCTGGAGTTGGAGATCCGGGCAATCTTCAGAAACCGCGTGGAGGTGATGCCTCACGGCTATGACCCGCGCGGACGGGTACTCGTCGTGGGAGGCCGGGCCCCGTATGCGCTGGCTTTTGAAACCGACGGTGACGTGGTGACGGCGCTGCGGGCGGGCGTGCGCGAGACGCTGCTGGGGTAGGCGCCATTGGCTTTTCCTGGCCGGGGGCGTCATCTGCTCGGGGTAACGCCGTGGGCCGCCGCGCGATTTTCTGCGCGGGCTAAGCCCGGTGGTGTATTGTGGTCGGGTGCGAAAACTGTTCGGCGTTGCCCTGTTGGCCGTGGCGGGACTGCGGGGCCAGGATTGGACGCTGCACGGCGCCGCGCCGTGGCAGGCGCGCGATTCGCAGGGCGAATTCGTGCACGGTAAGCACTTGTGGATTCTCGGCGGGTGGTTCGACTCGTTTTCGGCTCCTCCTCGCGATGTCTGGCGTTCGGGCGACGGCAAGCAATGGGAGCGCGTGACGGATGCTGCCCCGTGGCTGCACAGCGATCTGCCCATGTCGCTCAGCTTTGGCGGCCGCATGTGGATGATGGGCGGCTGGTACAACGGGCGGCTGCCGGGGTATTCGGCGAGCAACGCCGTCTGGTGGTCGCGGGATGGCAAACAGTGGGAGCAGGCGACGGGAGCGGCCGGCTGGTCGCCGCGGCTGGCGGCGGCGGTCGTTGCGTTCCGCGGGCGGATGTGGCTTCTCGGCGGCACCGAAAACTACTACTTCGGCGATGCCAGGAGCCTCAAGAACGACGTCTGGTCGAGCGCCGATGGCAAGAGTTGGCGTCTCGAAACGGTTGCTGCGCCGTGGGCCCCGCGGGCCTACCATCAGGCCGTCGTGCTGGGTGGGCGGATCTATGTGCTGGGCGGCGGCAACTATGTGCCCGAGTATGCCGCTTATAACGACGTCTGGTCGAGCGCCGATGGGAAGAACTGGCGGCAGGAGACGCCCCAGGCGCCCTGGCACCCGCGGCTGTGGTTTGGGGCGGCGATCTATCGCGGGGCGATGTGGGTACTCGGCGGATGGTCCAAGCAGCTCGATGGGAGGGTGCCGGATCAGAACTGGGGCGACGTGTGGAGCTCGCGCGACGGAAAGAGCTGGACGGAGCTGAAGTCGGGGCGCATTTGGAAGGCGCGGCATGAGCACTCCGTCTTCGTGTTCGACGATCAGTTATGGGTGGCCGGAGGCCACGCCAAGCCGCTGAGCAGCGAGGTGTGGAGCCTGCGGCTGCCGAAGGAGTAAAACCATGGTGGCGATTCCGCAGGGCAGAGCAGAGCAGTGGGGGGCGCTGGCGGACCGCTTCCGCGCCATCGGGTTGACGAGCGAGTGGGTGGAGCGGCAGGAGAGCGTCGTCGGCCGTTTTCCGGCGGCGTTTGCCGCCGACTGGCTGCGGGTGCAGTATGCCGCCAGTGAGGAGCCGGCGGCGCTGGCGCTGCGTCTGCTGGCGCGGGATGAGCCGGTCACCCGGGGGGAGGCCGTGGCGGCTCTGGGGGAGGAGTGTTTTGCGTTTGCCGCCGGCAGCGGACTGATTGAAGAGACGCCGCGGGGATGGCGCAGCCCGGTGCGGCTGTTCCTGCTCGACAGCCTCTACATCCTGGCGGACCGGCCGGAGCAGACCGCCGAGAATGTGATGGGCGTCGGCACCACCACGGCACTCCTGGTGCGGGCGAGCTATCCGGCCGAGCGCGTCCAAACCGCGCTGGACCTCGGTTGCGGCAGCGGTGCGCTGGCGCTGGTGCTGGCGCGTGCGGCCGACCGGGTGGTGGGCGCCGATTTGAATGCGCGGGCCATCGCGTTTGCCCGCATCAACGCAAATCTGAACGGAATTACGAACGCCGAGTTCCGGGTGGGCGACTGGTATGCGCCGGTCGAGGGTGAGCGCTTTGACCTGATCGTGTCACAGCCGCCGTTTATCCCGCTGCGCGACGACCAGGAAAAAGTTGTCTATCTGCACGGCGGCCGCCGGGGGGATGAGATGGCGCATCTGGTGGTGAGCCGGATGCCGGAGTATCTGACGGCGAACGGGATTGGATTTGTGCTGGCCGATATGGTGACGATTCCCGACGGGGTGACGGCGCTCGTGAGTGGGGACGTGGTCGATCTCGAAGTGGACGCGGCCATCTACTGCGCCCAGGCCGAGCGGCAGCGCGATCGGCGATGGTGGGAGGAGGCGCACCGGACGGTGGAACATCTGCGGCGATGCGGCGTCAAGGAAGTCCGGCTGACGCTGCTGGTCGTGGGCGCCGGCGGCGGCGAGCAGTTGACCGTGGCGGGGGAGCAGTGGGCCGGCCTGGACCGGGCCGCGATCGATGCGTTGTGGGCGGCGGGCGCCGCCGGCAACGGGCTCGAACAGCGGGCGCGCATTGTCGCCGGGACGACCATGGAAGGCTTGTGCCCGCTGGGCGAGAAGGTGCGGGTGTGGACGCTGCGGAGCGGCCGGGGCAGCCTGCGGCCCAACCTGCAGGTGGGCGACGGGATTCTGGACCTCATCCGCTGGGTGACGCGCGGCGAGACGCTGGGCGCCAGCCTGGGTGCACTATCGGCGCACGACCGGGAGAAAGCCCTGGGCGTCATCGGCGATCTGGTGCGGCACGGCGTGCTTGAGATGGTTTAGGCGCGGCCGCCGAACTCGCGGGTTTCCGTCGAGACCTTCACCTTTTCACCTTCCTTGATGAACAGGGGGACTTTGATTTCAAGGCCCGTTTCAAGGCGTGCGAGCTTGGTGACGCTGCCGCTCGAGGTATCGCCGCGGACGCCGGGTTCCGTGTAGGCGACGGCGAGTTCGACGCTCGGCGGCAGTTCAAGGCCGATCGGGTTGCCGTTGAACTTGAGCAGATCAATCATGCTGCCTTCGATCAGGAAATCGAGGGCGTTGCCGAGGATGGCATCCGGAAGATTGATGGTCTCAAAGCTCTCCTGGTCGAGGAAGTAGGCGCCTTCGTTGTCGCGGTAGAGGTAGGAGGCCTGCACGGTCTGCAGGTCGGGTTCCTTAAACTTTTCGCCGGCCTTGAAGGTCTTGTCGAAGACGCCGCTCGTGATCAGGTTGCGCATCTTCAGCCGGACGAGGGTCTGGCCGCCGCGGGCGGTCGGGGTGCTGACCTCGGCCTCCAGGCAGAGATAGGGAACGTTGTCGAGTTCGAAAAAGGTACGGCGCTTGACGTCGAGCGCCTCGATGAGTGCAGCCACCCCTCAAGTATAGTGAGATCTACCGCTTGCCGTAGTTGCCGGTCACGGCCTGGCCGGGGAAGGCGTTGGCCACGGTCTTGCCGTCACGGACAACGGGGACGCCGTTGACGAGCACATGGTCAATGCCGGCGGAGAAGCTGAGGCCCTTTTCAAACGTGGCGGTGTCGATGACGGTGGCCGGATCGAAGACAGTGATATCGGCATCGGCGCCGACGCGCAGGCGCCCCTTGTTCTTCATCGCCGGCGCCATCGGTTCGAGGCGGCGCGCCGGCAGCAGGGTCATCTTGCCAATGGCGTCCATCAGCGAAAGGACCTTCTGTTCGCGGACGTAGCGGCCCAGGACGCGGGCGAAGGTGCCGGCGCTGCGCGGGTGGGCGCCGGGGGCGAAGGGCATGCCGTCGGAGGCGACGATGACGAAGGGCGAGGCCATGGCGCGCGCGATCCATTCCGGCTTCATAAAGTGCATGATCACGGCGCCGCCTTCTTTGCGGTACTCGTGGAAGCTCTTCTCGGTGAGGCGCTCGCCGGTCTTCACCCATTGCAAGCCGTCGTAGGAGATGCCGAGGCGCTGCTGCCAGCCCTCGTCGAACATGGTGGTTTCAAGGAACGTGGAGGCGGCGGTGTAGGGATAGGCCTCCGTCGTGATGTCGATGCCGCGCTGGTTGGCGGATTCGATCAGGTCGAGCACGAGCGGCAGTTCGCCCAGGCTCATCGAGTTGACGTGGACAATGTGGAGCGGGACACCCGTGGCGGCGGCGTTGGCGATCACCTCCTGCATGGCATCGGCGCTCATCGAGCGGACATGGGCATAGACGGGCGCCTTCCAGCGGCGGGCCATCTGGAAGACGCGGAAGATCTCCTCGCGCGTGGCGCCCGGGTAGTATTGATGAGCCATGCCCACGCCGAGGCCGCCTTCGCGCAGTCCGCGTTCGAGCGTGGCGCCGAGCACGCTGAACTCCTCGGGACTGCTCATGGACTTGTAGCGGCCCTTCATCATCAGCTCGCGCCAACTGTCGGGAGAGTCAACCCAGCCCGGCGCCTCGGCGGCAAACTCCCGCAAGGCAACTGTGCGGGAGGCGCCGTGCGAGGCCGTGGCGCCGTGGTTGAGAATAGCGCGGCCGGCCCGCTGCTTGAGCCAGGCGCCCACGTTGGGCACGCCGACTTCGAGTTCGAGCGCCGTGGTGACGCCATCGTGCGCCTGATACTCGTTGGCCTCGTTGGTGTGGCCGTGCGAGTGCAGGTCGATGAAGCCCGGGGCGACCACGCGTCCGGCCGCCGAGAGCGTGACTTTGCCCGCGAGCGGCTGTGTCGAGATGGCCGCGATCCTGCCGTTGCGAATGCCGATGTGACGCGGGGCGTCGAGACGGGACTCGGGGTCCATGACGCGCCCGCCCGCGATCACCAGATCATACGGCGCCTGGCCACACAGCAGCGCGAGCGAAAAGACTAGGGACAGGTACCGGCAGGACATGCTTCGGCCAGTATAGCCCCGTGCGGGGTCGCCGGGAGCGGTCCGCCGGCCGTCTCGTGCGCCGGCGCTTGCGCCGCTTGGGCGGCCTGGGTGCGGAAGCCAACGATCGTCGCCGGGGTCAGCCCGGCCACCACCAGGAACAGGGCGATCGCCGCCAGCACCCAGCGCTCCCGCGGCGCGGCGTCGGTAACGCCGTAGACCGCCCCGGCCCGGGCGCCGAGAAAGATCTTCGAGAACAGGCGGAACAGGCTCACCGCGTTCATCGCCGTCGCCACCGGCAGCAGCAGGCCGATCTGCGGATGGCTCACGAGCGTGCCATGAATGAGCAGATCCTCCGAGCAGAAGCCGAGTGTGCCCGGCAGCCCGACGAGCGCCAGGCCGCACACCGCGAACAGCACCGCCAGGCGCGGCGTATAGCGGGCCAGCCCGAGATACTCGGCCGCGGTGAACGAGCGCCCGAACCGGACCTCCATCAGCCGCAGCACGGAGAACAGGCCCGTTGTCGCCGCCGCCACCACGATGCAGTGGACGAGCGCGCCGGTGATCCCTTCCTGCGTCGCGCTTTCGAGGCCCGCGAGAATACAGGCCGACTGACTCAGCACAAGCAAAGCCAAAATCCGGCGCGCGCTCCCCTCCGCCACTGCCCGCACGGCGGCGTAGAGCGCGGTGAACAGCGCCAGGTCCGCCAGGATCGGAAACGCGCCCCGCGCCGAAAGGGGAAACTCGGGGATCACCACCCGCGCCAGCAGAAACGCCCCCAGATGGCCGTTCAGGAACAGGCAGAACGGCAGCACCGGCCCGGCCTCCGCCGCGTCCTCAATCCAGGCGTGCGCCGGGAAGATGCCCTTCCTGCATACAATCGCCGCAATCAGGAGCGCAAAGGCCGCCGATCCGCCGTAGTTGTGCCCCTGCAGCGCGGCCAGCGAGAGCGGGTGCGCCGAACTGTCGGCCATCGACGCGTTCGCAATGATCCCCAGGGCGCCCAAGAGCGCCAGACACGACAGCGTCAGCCCCACCCGTGGCCGCCAGGTGCCGTGAAACGGACCCGCAATGAACGGCAGCGCCGAAACCACCCACCCGATCGCCAGCACGACCACATTGTCCGCCCCGTAGGCTGCCAGCGTCGCCGCCAGCACCAGCAGCGTGGCGGCGTTGATTTTGCCCGTCGAATCCCGCCGTGGCGCCAGGGCGAGAATGCCGAGCGTGAGCAGCGAATAGAGCAGCAAGAAGGTGGCGTTCAGCGGGTCGGCCGAAAACAGGCTCAGCCCCCAAGGCTCGTCGAGGCGCGCGCCGCCGGCGGCCGCCACGCCGATCATGCGCGCACGGGCGCCGTTCGCCGCGGCCAGCGCCGCGCCGGCCAGCGGCAGCGCCACCGCGGCAGTCAGATACGGAAAGGCGAGATCAGCCATGCAGGACTCCCTGTTTACCCATCGCTTCGCTGCTGCGGACAACGCCCGGCGCCGGGGCCGGGGCGCGGGCCGGCAAGCCCACCTGATCAAAACGCGCCAGCAGGACCGACAGCCCCACCAGCGGCCGGACAATCACCCATTCGAGCACCGTGTCGAGATGGCCCCGGTCGATCGCGCACCGGTAGAGCCACAGCTGCCACCGCGTCGGAACCACCCGTTCGAGATGTTTGCCCGTCGGCGTCACCTGCCCGCCGGCGGCCGCGTGCATCTGATGGAAATCGCGCAGCGCGGACGGAGCGCGCAGGAACTGCAGCGTCCGCACCGCCGCATGGCCGAGAATGTGCAGCACCGCAAACCAGTGCAGCCCGGCCCCGATCTCAACAAAGATCACTCCCACCTGCGCCAGCGAAGCATAGGCCAGCGCCGTCTTGGCGTCCGGACACGCCCGGCCCGCCAGCGTGCCGAGCACCGCCGTCAGCGCCCCCGTCACGATCACCGCCGCGCCCGCCAACGGTGATGTCAGCAGTATCGGTTGAGCGCGCAGCAGCAGATAAGCCCCGGCGTGCACCGAAATGGCGCCGTAGAAGATCGCGCTCGACGGCGTCGGACCCTCCATCGCCCGCGGCAGCCAGCCCGAAAAGGGCGCCTGCGCGGACTTCCCGGCGGCCGACAACAGCAGCAGCAGACCCACCAGCGTCGCCGTCCCGCCCTCTACCCGCGGCATGCCCCCGGCAAAGGTCGACACGTGACCCACGTGATGCAACAGGAACGCGGCCGTGATCAGCCCGAGATCGCAAGCCCGGTAGACGACAAAGACGCGCCAGGCGTTTTCCACCGGACCCGCCCGGAAGTGGAAGAAGGAGATCAGCAGCACCGACGTGATGCCGACCAGCTCCCAGCCGCCGATGATCAGATCGAACGAGCCGGCCGAAAAGATTAGCAGGGCGCCAAAGGCGAACAGGTGCAGCAGCAGAAAGAAGCGGCCAAAACCCGGGTCGCGGTGCAGGTACGTTGAGGAGAACTGGCCGATCACCCCGACCAGCACCACGGTCAGCGTCAGAAACGAGAGGGAGAGCGCATCGCCGAGCAGCACCAGCGGGAATTGATATTCGTGCACGGCAAACCAGTCGCCCAGCGCCACCACCACCGCCGGCTCTCCGCGGCCCGCCACCAGCCATAAGAGCCACAGGATCGCGGCCGTCGCCGATGCATAGACCACCGCCGTCACCCGGCTCAGAAAACGCTCCGGCGCGTTCCACCCGAGCAGCCACAGCAGCGACAAGCCGAAGAAGACCACTCCCGGGCCGAAGACCACGAAAAGCAGCATCGCCTGTTGTTCTGTCATGCGCCTCCTTTGATCACGGCCACCGGTAGATGGTCCAGGTGGCCATGGTACCAGTCATGCGAGTTGGCGGCCTCCGGCAGCGGCGGCGGCGCACCCTCGAGAGCTTCGTAGCCCCCGTTGCGGCGAATCTGAATCCGCCCCGACTCCGGGTCCATGATCGCCACCCGGATCCAGCGGTTCGCCACGAACTCGTTCACCAGCGGATTCTCCGCGAGCACCTTTTCGAGCAGCTCGGCCGTGGTCTCAATGACGAACAGAATCCGGACCGGTTCGTGGATCTCGACCATCTGAATCGGCAGGCCGGTCCGTATATCGCTGCCCTGGCCGTCCATCACTCCGATCAGGCCGGTGACGTTATGTGGCAGTTTGGTCCCGCAGCCGTAGCGCTCGTTGTCGACTGAAGAGAAGTAATATTCAAGGTTGATGCCGCCGCAGACCGGCACCACCGCCCCGAGAGTTCGCGCCAGGTTGGCGGCCCCGCTATCGACCGTCGGATCGTAGGAAACCAGAAAGGCCCGGCGGTCGAGAAACAGGCCGCGCGTCACCTCGCGCCGCCCCACCACGCAGACCGCGTTGGTGGCGTGGCCGCACTCCTGCCGGGGCTGGGCCAGATGCTCGGACCTCTCCTCGACATGGCGCAGGGCCTGCGCCGCCGAGACATCCACCGGGCAGGACTCAAAGCGCCGCACGCGCTCCCGCGCGTTCGCGGCGCGGGCGCGGTCGAGCGAAGTGCGCAGCGCGGCCAGGTCGTTCTGATGCGTGGGCGGAACCTCATCGAGGTCAAACAGCGTAATGGCATCGCTGCAGGTATCGTGATCGCCGCCGATGAACCACGTCGTCTGGGGAATGGTGACGCCCCGGTCCGTCAGCGCGGCGCGGACGTGCGGTCGGTTGGCCATCTGAGCGAAAATCCGGGCGTTCGGGCCGCCCCGGCGTCCGCCGCAGGCCCCGCAATCGTAGGCCGATTCGTGCGGGTTGTTGAGCGAGGTGGACCCATGGCCGAGCAGCACGACAAGGCGGGCAAACTGGTGCGTCAGCCCCACCGGCGCCAGCACCCCGGCCACCCGGTCGGCCTTTTCCGCCTCCGAAAAACCGAGGAACATCCCTTCGACCGCATCCTCGAAACGCGCATCGTCCCGCATCAGCAGCAACTCCGTACGCGGCGCCGGCAGAAAGGCGCGGTTCAACGCGTCCCGCAGCTTGCCGTACTGCCGCGGCGCCAGCACGCGGGTAATCAGCGGCACCGCCGACAAGGTGCCGAGCGCCGCCGTCGACAGCGCGCCCCGCACGAGCGAACGGGACCCGACCGACAGACTGCGCACCAGGCGCGCCCACAACCGCCGCCGTCCTTCGCGCCGTTGGTGGACGTCTTCTTCCCCGCCGGCCGGCTGTTCCCGCACCGCGTGCTGCGGCTTGACCACCACCGGGCAAAGCGCCACGCTGCCGGCGTCGTCGATGCCCCTGTAGTCCATCGCAACGCCGAAAAAACCCGCCGCGCCGAAGGTGGCAATTCGCGGGTCCACCTCCTCGAGGGCGCGGCGCATCGACTCCTCCCGTTCGTCGATGCAGAAGAAGAGCTGCGCGGCCGGAGGAACCCGCGGTGCCGCGAAGCTGACGTTGCGGCGATGCGCCGCCATGCCCTGTAGAATGTGCTGTTCGTGCCAGCGCTCGTAGGCCAGATGGTAGACGCGGCGCCGTTCTACCGGCCCGAAGGCCTCCACCTCGGCCACAAAGCGGCGCCAGTCCGTCTCCGGCCAACCCAGCACCGTCGCGGCGTTGCGCCGCAGTAGGCGCGCCGCATCGTACAGCGTTGCTGCCCGGGCCCTTTGCCGGCTCAGCGCCGAAGGCGCGGCCGCGGGCGGTGCCGCCGCCCCGTGCGCGGTCGCCACCTGGGTCATCGTCAGGCGAACAGCGAGAAAATCGAGAAGCGTACAGGGCACCGCGTTGTGGGCAAACAAGGCCGGGTCTTGTTCGAGCCGCGAAAACAGCCCGGCCCATCCCGGTAGCGCCAGCAGTTCGTCTCGCAGCTTCGATTCCCAGCCTGAGGCCTCCGGACCGAGCCACTCGGTCACTACCGCGCGCCCGTCCATTTGCCGCTCCCGCTGCCGCCGGAAAGCCCGATCGAGACCCGTCAACCCCGGCGGCAGAAACGCCGCCGGCAGCGCGAACAACTCCCGCACGGCCCGGTAGAAACCCAACTCCCGGCCCGGCATCGGCCAGTAGGAGAGGCCCTGGTCGAGATAGGCCGCCGAGAGGCGAATCAGCAGCGGGTGAATGACGGCATCCCCCGGCCGCGCCGCCGCCTCCTCCTCCTCCGCGACCGCGGCCGGAGTCCGCTGCTCGACGGCTTCAAAGAGAGCCCGGTTCGGCGGCTGGCGGAACTCCTCCGCCAAGTCGCCATCCTCCATCCGCCATGCGATGCTCGCCGCGTCAAAGGTCCGCACCCCCGGCAGCAGGCAGGCGAACCGCAACTCCTGCCGGTCTATGCCCGGCGCTACTTCCGGATTCGGTTCCTTTGCAAGGACGGCGTAGAGGTCTTCGGCCCGGATCCGCTTCCGGCGCAGCGCTTCGCGGTAGTGCTCTTCAGCGAGGTAAGGTTCGGTGCCGAACACCGCGGCCGCTTCGCACACGGCCTGCTCGAACGGTAGGTGCTGAAAGGCGTGCAGCGTGTTGTGGTGGATGAAGACGCCAATCGGCCCCTGCGCCGGCAACAGGTGCGCCAGGTGTTTGAGCAGAGGGTCGAGATCAGCGTGGGGCTCGGTCATCAGGCCGCTCCCACGGGCCGCGGACGGCGCCGGGCGGCCAGTTGATGGTTCGAACTCGCCTCGTGGCCATCGAGGCCGACGAGAACCAGGCGGCGGTTGGGCCAACTCCGCCCCATGGTGTGGAGCTTTTCGAGAACCGTATGGTCCACCACCCAGGCGTTTTGGAAGTCAACCACGACCGATTCGACGGTTTCGTCCAGATTCTGCAGACGGCGCTTGATGCCGAGAAAGTTCGTATAAATCGCCGCCTCCCGCACCCGCAGCGTCAGCTCTTTGCCGTTGCGCTCTTCCTCGATGACCGCCTTGAAGAGACCGCCCAGCCGGGCGCCGTTCTTGAGGTGAAGTACGACTTTGAGCAGCATGCCGAGTCCCACGCCAATCAGCAGGTCCGTGGCGAGTGTCACGAGCATGGTCATGGTAAAGAGCGCGAGCTGTTCCGGGCCGATTTTGTAAGCGTGTGCGAACTCTTTGGGCGAGGCCAGGCGGAAGCCCGTGTAGATGAGCATGCCGGCCAGGGCGGCCAGCGGTATCTCTTGCAACAGGTTCGGAATCAGGGCCAGCGAAAACAGCAGGAACATGCCGTGAAAGAAGTTCGACCAGTGGGTCCGGGCGCCGTTGTCGATGTTCGCCTTGCTGCGGACAATCTCCGAGATCATGGGCAAACCGCCGAGCGCGCCGGCGAGGGTATTGCCGATGCCGGTGGCGAGCAGATCTTTGTTCATGTCGCTCGACCGCCGTTCGGGATCGAGGGAGTCCACCGCCGAGACGCTCAGCAGCGATTCAATGCTGCCCACCAGGGAGAACATCACGATGTACTTGATGGAGATGGCCGAGAAGATGGCCGAGAAATCGGGGAACGTGATCGTGCTCGCGAGAGATCCCGGCAGCCGGATCAGGAAGGAAGGACCGACATGGAAGATGTGGTTCGCGAGGATGTAGTTATGCTCGTGCTCGAGGTCAAAGAACAGGCCGAGCGGGACGGCCGTCAGCAGCACGAGCATCGGTCCCGGGACCTGCCGGACCCACTTCCACTTGAGCAGCGGGAGGCCGAACAGGATGAGCAGGGAGAGCAATCCGATAAAGCAAACCTCCGGATTCAGGTTCAGCAAGCTGTGGGGAATCTCGGCCAGCAGGTGCAGCGGTTCCTTACCCGTCGGGACAACGCCGAGGGCCACGTGGGTTTGTTTCGAAATAATGATGACGCCGATGGCCGCCAGCATGCCGTGCACCACCGAAGGCGGCATGAGGTCTCCCACCGCGCCGGCTTTGCACAGGGCAAACAGGATCTGAATTACGCCCGCGACCATGATCGCGGCGATTGCCCGTTTGTAACCAGCCACGTTGTCGCCGGCTCCTAACTCGCTAACAGCGCCAAGGGCGATGACGATCAGGCCGGCGGCGGGTCCTTTAATCGTCAGCCGTGCACTGCCCAGAAACGAGACCAGCAGTCCTCCGATGACCGCGGTCAGAATGCCGGCGGTCGGGGGGAAGCCACTTGCCATCGAAATGCCTAGACATAGAGGCAGGGCGATCAAAAAGACCAAAAATCCAGAGCCGAGGTCGGCCTTCCAGGTGCCAGGGAACATGAGTAAACTCTCCGTGGTACCAGCTTGCGGCGATTCAGAAGAGATTCCCATCCCCTTGAGGGGGCATCGGGACTACCGATTCTGGGGGGTGGGGCTGAACTCCGGCCCGAATCCCGTAGTCTGAATCGAGGTCATATGAGAGCACTTGCCGCGCTCGCTCTCTGGGCTCTCCTTTCCCCGTTTGCTCTTCTTGCAGCCGACAGCCGTGGCCCGCTCAATTCCCATCTGCCCTCGTGGGTCACCCTCGGCGCCCAGGTCCGTTACCGAGCCGAGAGCACCAGTCGGAGCTACCTGCTCGAACGCTATCGTCTGGACGTCGAACTGCGGCCGGCGGCCTGGCTCGGCCTTGTGGGCCAGTGGCAGGATTCGCGGGCCATTCACTACCCACACCCGGATGCCGCCATGAAGGACCGCGCCGATATCCGTCAGGCGTACGTGCGCCTGGGCAGCGAAAACGGATGGTGGGATATCAAAGCAGGCCGGCAGCGGATGGCCTTCGGCTCCGAGCGCGTCATCGGCGCCGGGGAGTGGGGCAACACCGCCCGCGCCTTCGACGCGGTGCGCGTGGCGATTCACCACGGAGATGACCGCGTCGATATCTTCTCGAGCGCCGTCGTCGTCAACGGCACTGACACCTGGGATCACCATCGCGAGGGCAATAACCTCCATGGCCTCTACGCTTCGTTCGGCTCTTGGCTGGCCGGAAACAAAGTCGAGCCTTACCTGCTGCTGCGCAGCGGCCTTGGCCACGGCTGGACTTATGGATTACGCATCGCCGGCGCCGCCGGGTCGCACTGGAGCTACGAACTGGAATCGCTCGGCCAGCGCAACCGCGACTGGGCGGCCACCGCGCAACTGAAACGGCACTTTCGGGACCGACTCTGGCAGCCGGCCCTGTTAGGAGAAGCCAACTATGCTTCGGCCCACCTCGACCAGCTCCTCCCGACCAACCACGGCATCTACGGCATCGCTGACCAAATTGGCCGACGCAACACGAAGAACCTGCGCGGCGGCATCTGGCTACACCCCGAAAAGCGGCTTACCGTGAAAGTTGAGGGTCACTCCTTCTGGCTCGCCGACCCCCGCGCCGGCGTCTATGCCTTCAACGGTGTTCTCACTGTGCCCGGTGTCGCGGGCGGCGCCCGGCATGCCGATGTTGGCCCGGAGTTCGATCTGCTGGCAGATTTCCGGGTCTCGAGCCACACCAGTCTTGGGGCGCAGCACGGACATCTGTATCCGGGACGGTTTCTCCGGGAGCGCGGCGATGGCAACGGCAGGACATTTTGCGCCGTCTTCGTCGAGTTTCACCTGTAGACTGAAGCCATGGTGCAGAGTTGGCTCACTCAGCAGAATGTCTTGCGAATCCTCCCGCTGGGCTTCACCATCGTCGTTCTGCTCGTCATCGCGGCGGCCTACGTCGGTTATCAGGGTTCGCGCTCGATCCACGAGAACGCCCAGGAACTCGTGCGCGGGCACTTTGTCAGCTCCGGCCGCGGGGCGGAACTCGAAAGCCAGATCGAGGAGCAGTCCCAGCGTCTGCTTGACGAGTTGGAGATTGTGCTGGGGATTTGCCTCGTGATGGCGGCGGCCTGTGCCGGCCTCACCGTCTCGGCTACCCGCCGGGCCTTTCGCCGCATGGAGTGGCAGGCGGCCGAACTCGAACAGGTCTCCTGGCAGATGCTGCAGGACCAGGAGGTGGTGGCGCGCCGGTTCTCCCACGAGATGCACGACGAACTGGGCCAGTCGCTCACCGGACTCAAAAGCATGCTGAAGCGCATGGACGGACCCGGCTTCGAAGCCGGCCGCGCCGAATGCGTTGGCATTCTCGAAGAGGCGCTAGCCGGCGTCCGAGAATTGTCGCAGCTCCTGCGCCCCGTCATTCTGGACGACTTCGGCCTCGACGCCGGTCTGCGCTGGCTCACCGAGCGGTTTGCCGATCGCACTCGGATTGACGTCATCTACACCTCGCAATGCCCGCGGCGGCTCGACGAGGATCAGGAGACGCACCTGTTCCGCATCGCGCAGGAGGCGCTCACCAATGTCGCCCGTCACTCCGGCGCTACCGCCGTGAAGGTACATTTAGAGGTAGAGAGCGATCAGGCGCTGTTGCGCGTTATCGATAACGGTCAGGGCATGGACGAGGCGGTACAGAAGAAGTTGAGCATGGGGCTCGTGGGAATGCGCGCCCGCGCTCGCCACATCGGCGGCGATCTGACGTTCGCGAAGGCGCCCGGCGGAGGGTTACAGGTGGAAGTCAAGGCGCCGGCCCGTTACGGCGAACCGGAGTAAACAGAATGGGGAAAAAGATACGGATTCTGCTGGTGGACGACCACACCGTTGTGCGTCGCGGCATTCGGATGATCCTGTCCGCCCAGCCCGACATGGAGGTCGTCGCCGAAGGCAAGAACGGTTTTGAAGCGATCGAGGCGGCCGGCAAGACCCAGCCCGATGTCGTCATCATGGACGTCAACATGGAGGGGATGAACGGGATTGAGGGGGCGCGTCGCATCGTCGAAAGCCTGCCGCGCTGCCGCGTCCTCGCCCTCAGCATGCATCGCGACGCGGTCTACGTCCGCGAGATGCTCAAGGCCGGCGCCAAAGGCTATCTCGTCAAGGATGCCGACGACGACGCGCTGCTCGACGCCGTCCGCGCCGTGGCGCGCGGTGATGCCTATTTGAGTCCCTCGGTGGCCGATTCCGTGCTGACGGATTACCGACGGCACGTCACCAACCCGATGGACCTGCTGACGGCCCGTGAACGCGAGGTGCTACAACTCATCGCCGAGGGCCAGACGAACAAAGATATCGCCAGTCAACTGAGCTTGAGCGTCTACACGGTAGAGGCGCACCGCGGGCGCCTGATGGAAAAACTCAACCTGCACTCAACCGGCGAACTGGTCCGCTTTGCCATGCGGAACGGGTTCATCAGCTAGAGGCTTACTTCTGTCTGGCCAGCACCTTGGCCAGCGTGCCGCTGAAGATATTTTCCTGCGAGGCCGGCGCTACGCCGCAGGCGGCGAGCAGTTTCCGGTACAGATCGAGTTCGCGGTCGAATTCGGCAATCTCACCGCCGAAGACGTCCGACCCGAACACCAGCTTTTCAAACGCGCTGACGTTGGTTTTCGGCGTGTGCGGGCTGACGACGTTGTCCCACCAGAAGATGGATTTGAAGAAGGTGAGGTCGGCCTGTTTTTTGTAGAGTGTCGAGCCGGAGACATCGAACAGCAGGTTGGGGTTCCAGCGCCCGATCTCGGCGGCCCATTCGTAGTCGGGGTTCCCGAGGTGGGCGGCGATCAGAGTGAGCTTCGGAAAGCGGCGGGCAATCAGGTCGAGCGTGGAGACGCGCATGCGGTCCGAGGAGACGTTCATCGGTTCGGCGAAGTTCCGGCGGTTGACAATGCCGGTGTGGAACAGCAGGATCATGCCGTACTTTTCGGCGCGCTCGTAGATGGGCCAGTAGCGGCGGTCGTCGAACGGGTACTCGGGGCCCGTCAGTTCGCCGAGGCCGCGGAAGCCCGCGTTGTGGAACTCGTCGACGAGTTTGAGGGCGTCGGGATGGTCGAGCGACATCTGCCCCAGGCCATGAAAGCGGCCGGGGTGCGCGGCGGTGAACTCTTTGATGGCGGGGATGTCCTTCGGCGCTGCGATGAGCAGGGCCTGGCCATTCACGGACTCAAGTTTGGCCAGAAACTTTGCCAGAAACGCCGGGTCGCCGTTGTAGTGGACGTGGGCGTCGATAAGCTTCGGACGGTCCGCGTCGGCGGCCAGCAGGGGAAGGCCGGTCAGACCGGCAAGGAGAACGAGGAGTCGCATAGCCAAGAGCGGAGTATATCGCGACTGACGGTGCGGTTCTCTGGCCGTCACCGTTGCCCGCGCCAAGTCCCCGGAATGGATCTTCAACAACGCCATGGCGTTGCTCGGCAGCCACGGGGTTCTCCAATAACGACCCGGAGGACATTCCCATCGCCAGCGCCAGCACAACGCCTTCGCCTCGCTCGATGGCCCCGCCGCTAGGCGCTGCACCGGGAGTGGCGCTTTCCGGTGGCCGGCTTCGCCGTCAATCGCAGTCCCATGCTCTCGATGCGCGATGGCGCTCGACCGCACTCGCCGGCATCAGCCGGCATCCATCTGATTGCGATGATCGACGATGCGACCACTGCGCGGTTTGTGCGGCACGACTCGACCGCCGATAACAGGAAGCTGGCGTGGAACTCCCTGGAGAAATTTGGGCGGCCCGTGTCGTTCTACACCGACCAGGCAAGCCTGTTCCGAACGGCGGAGAAATGTCGGCACGATGAACCGGGAGTGGATAAAGATCTGGTGGAAATGCCACCGACGCAAATCGCGCGCGCCCTGGGGGAACTGGGAATTGGCTGGCTTGCGGCGCATTCACCGCAGGCCAAGGGGGCGGGTAGAGAGGAACTCTCTGACGCCGCAAGACCGGCTCGTGAAAGGGTTGCGAGTGGCTGGGGCGAAGACGCCGGACCAAGCCAATCAGTCCCGGGAGGACAGCTACCTGGTGTGGCGGGAGAGAGCGTGGTGGGAGAGAGCGTGGTGGGAGAGAGTGTGGTGGGAGAGAGTGTGGTGGGAGAGAGCGTGGTGGGAGAGAGCGTGGTGGGGGAGAGAACTGATGGTAACGCCGGCCCGTCCGGACAATGCGCATCGACCGCTCAAGGCGGGGCACAATTTGGCTGGTGCATGGAGCCACGTGGAGACTCGGCAGGTTCGCAATGAGGACACGCTGCGGTTCGACAAGGTGCTGTACCGAGTCAAACGGGAATCGATTGTGATCGGGTTGCGCGGGGCGGGGCCACGGTTCGAGTGGAGAAGCGGCTGGACGGCGCGGTGTATCGCGGTAGAGGTCAAGCCGGTTCCGTTCGTGCGGAACCCTGCCGCGTCGCGGAGCAACTGGAATGGGAAATTTGATTGGAAGAAGGCCCCGCCGATAGGGAAGGCGGCCCAAAGCTCGGGACACCGAACCGGTTAGGGCGCCTGATGCGTCGAGACTTCGGAAGTGGCGGATGCGTCAAGGTCGCCCGCTACCGGGAAACTCTCTGCACGAACTGGCCGGTAAGTCGGGGGCATGTTTTCATCGTTGCAGGAGGGTTTGCGGCGATCTCCTTCCCGCCACTTGGCTAAAGACGAGGAGCTGCGTTTTTGAGGCAATGCGGAGTCGATCGGTCCGATGTGGTTTTCTCCCTGGGCCGGGGCGCCGCCTCCCGTTGGTCGGGCCCGGGCCAGGCGACGGAACACGCCGGGAGGAACATGTCCTGCCCATCGATAGCGATGAGTTCCGACCGGCTACTCCTGGCTCGGGGTGCACGCCGGCAGGGCCCGTCTCCGCTTCACCGGCAGGCCAAGACTACCATGCACCTTTCAACCACCCAGGCACCAGGGGACATTTCTACTTTGCCCTGACATATTTGCCGGAGACCCTTGCATTAGTCCGCAAAATCGCCTATTCTTTTGACAACCCGTCCCTCCACTTAGCCTGGTGTGCTGGCTGGATCGAGTGTTCCTTGTCGACGCAAGTGCGTTCAACTCGTCAAATAGGGGGAAATGTGATGTCCTTTCGCAACGCCAGATTAGCTCTGGCTGCATGTGGCTTTTTCTTGGGCGGTTCCACGGCCGGTTATGCGCAGTCGATCTATGGCGGCTTGCGCGGTCTGATTATCGATCAGGGCGGCGGCGCCGTTGTTAACGTCAAGGTCACGCTTACCAACGAGAGTACGAATCTGCAGCGGTCTACCGTGACCACTGCCGACGGCCAGTACAACTTCGCCTCCGTCATTCCAGCCGCCTATACAGTTTCGGCCGAGGCTCCCGGCTTCAAAAAACTGGAGCGGAAAGGCGTGGCCGTGGCCACGCAGCAGTTCGTCACGGTGGACCTGAAACTCGAAGTCGGTCAGGTGACCGAATCCGTCCTGGTGACCGAAGAGGTGCCGCTGATTGAAACTTCGAACGCCAGCCAGGGGCAGGTGATCGACCGCCAGAAGCTGATCGACCTGCCGAACCTCGGACGCAATCCCTACATGTTTTCCCGCATCGCACCCAACGTGCAGCAGGTCGGCAACCCCGGCTACGCCCGCATGCAGGACCAATCGGGCTCCTCGCAAATTTCCATCGCCGGCGGCCCGGTGCGCGGCAATAACTATCTGCTCGACGGCGTCGCCATCACCGACATGGCCAACCGCGCCATCATCATCGCCTCACTCGAAGCCGTGCAGGAGATGAAGGTGCAGGCCAACACCTACGACGCCGAAATCGGCCGCTCCGGCGGCGGTATGTTCAACGGATTCCTGAAGTCCGGCGGCAACGAATACCACGGTGCGCTCGGCGGCTACATGCGGCAGACCGAGTGGCTCGCCAATCAGTTCTTCAACCGCCGCGCCGGCCGGCCCATCACTCCGCAGCCCTTCCGCAATTACTACGGCAGCTTCGGCGGCGCCATTCGCGTCCCCAAAGTTTATGACGGCAAAAACCGGAGCTTCTTCTGGGCGACCTTTGAAGGCTACCGCGACACGCAGGCCAACTCCGGCACCACCGCCGTGCCCTCGGCGGCGGAACGCAACGGCGACTTCTCCCAGTCGTTTGTCAGCGCCACGAACCGCAGTGTCCGGACGGTCTTCGATCCCGCCACGGCGCAGGCCAACGGCGCACGGCAACCCTTCCCGGGCAACATCATCCCCGCCAACCGGCTGAATCCCGTGGGCCGGGCCATTGCCGCCACCTTCCCGGCGCCCATCAACGCCCCCCGCTTCCACGGCGATCCCAACAGCATGCCGTACTCGGCCTCGCTACCGTCCAAGGCCGACCAGAAGACCATCAAGTTCGACCATCGCTTCAGCGACATGTGGAGCGTCAACCTCTCCTATCTTCGCTATAACTCGATCGAGCCCGGCGAGACCTGGTTCCCGTCCACGCCTTCGTCGCCGCAGCAGTGGCGCCTCGACCGCCGCGTCGATTCGACGCAGTTGAACAACACCATGACGCTGAACGCTACGACCACCCTCGCCCTGCGCTACGGCTACAACCGGTTCCCGAACTACGGCTTCCAGGCCAGCCAGGGCTTCAACCCGGAGTCGCTCGGCTTTAGCGGCGGTTTCGTCCGTTCCATCCCGTCCAAGACCTTTCCCAGTGTCAGTTTCCAGAACTTCTATGCCGGCGATAACATGGGAACCAACAATAACTTCCTGGTCGTGCCGAACTCAAAGAACCTGCATGGAATGCTCGCCAAGTTCATCGGCCGGCACAATCTAAAGTTCGGCGCTGACTACCGGTTGATCCGCCTATCGGGCGCTGACTTCGGCAACTCCTCCGGGCAGTTCAGCTTCAGCGACCAGTTCACGCGCCGTGACTTCACCACCGGCGACGGCGGGGCGACCGGCTCCGATCTGGCCAGCCTCCTGCTCGGCGCGCCCGCCGGCGCTACCGGATTCGTCCCCACCGTCATGCACCAGTTCGTCCGCTACACCTCGGGGTTCGCGCAGGACGACATCCGGATCAACTCCAAGCTGACGGTCACGCTCGGCGTCCGCTGGGAGTACGAGACGGGCCTGATGGAGCGCAATAACAATCTCATCGTTGGCTTCAACCGCGATGCGCTGAACTCTATCAGCCAGCAGTCCGGCGTGCCGACGCGCGGGGCGGTGATGTTCGCCGGCCTCGACGGCAACAACCGCTATGTAGGCAATCCGAACCGGAATAAGATGTCCCCGCGCCTCGGCGTTGTCTACCAGCTGAACGCGAAGACGACTCTCCGCGGTGGTTACGGCATCTTCTGGGCGCCGCAGATTGCGCTCGGCAACCCCCATCTTCCCGAAGGCTTCACGGCGACCACGCAGCCGCTCACTTCAACGGACGGCGGCCTCACCCCGAACGCGGTCACCAACCTCACCAACGTTTTCGGCAGCGGCCTCAACCAACCGGTCGGCGCCGGACTCGGCGACCGCACCGGCATCGGCAAATCGCTGTCGATCTTCGAACCCACTGCCAAGTCACCCTATGTGCAGCAGTACTCGCTCGACGTGCAGCGCGAACTGCCCTTCAGCATGGCGCTCTCGCTCGCCTACGTGGGCTCCCGGTCGAAGAATCTGACGATCAACACGGCCGGCTATAACATCAATCAGGTGGAGTCCCGGCACTTCCCGCTGGGTCGCGCGGCGCTGGCGGCGGCCGTTCCCAACCCCTACTTCCAGCGGGGCGGCACCGACGGCCTGGCTTCGGCGAACGTGTCGCAGGCGCAGTTGCTGCGGCCTTTCCCGGCCTTTGGCAGTCTAACCTACATCTTCGGCGATTACGGCCGCGCGCAGTATGATTCGATGGCTCTGCGCGTGCAGAAGCGGATGTCGGCGGGTCTGAACTTCCTGTACGCCTGGACGTGGTCGAAGAACCTTGACAACATCGCCGGCGGCGCGGGCAACAACCTGAACGGCGGCAATGTCGGTCCGCAGGACGCCTTCAACCTGGGCGCCGAGTGGGGCCTTTCGAACATCGACGCGACGCACCGGCACTCGCTGGCGGCCACTTACGACCTGCCCTTCGGCCGCGGCCGGACGTTTGGCGGCCAGATGAACCGTTGGGCGGATATGGCGGTGGGCGGCTGGACGATCAACGCGGTCAGCGTGATCAACAGCGGCTTCCCGCTGCAGATCCGCATGAACGACAACAACAACGGCGTCATCTTCGCCGCGAGCCAGCGGCCGAACGCCACCGGACAGAATCCGTTGGCCGGCGGCGCGCTCGCGCAGTGGACCGAAGGCAACGGATACCTCAACCCGGGCGCCTTCAGCGCCGCCCCGGCCTTGACGTTTGGGAACGTGAGCCGCACCATCAACTCGCGGTTCCTCAAGCAGGTCAACTGGGATATCTCCTTGTTCAAGACCTTCAGCGTGACCGAACGGTTCAAGGCGCAGTTCCGGGCCGAAGCGCTGAATGCGATGAACACCCCGATGTTCCGGGCGCCGCTCACGGCGTGGGGCAACGCCTCGTTTGGCCGGATTACCAGCCAGGCGAACTTCAACCGGATGATGCAATTGGGTCTCCGCGTCTATTTCTGAGGACGACGCGCACAACGCACTCGCTTCGGCTTGGTTGGTACCGGGCCGAAGCGGCCTGTGCGCGTCTAAACCGCACGGTAGTTTACCGTCACCGGGTGTTACTGCCCGGTGACGGTAAACTCTTTCGTCACCGCGCCGGCGGTGATCAGAAAGGTCGTCGGGCCCGCGGCCAGGCGGACATGCACGGCGTAGATGCCCGGAAACACCGCGTTCTGTGAGACGACCTCGACCACGGCACCCGCCCCGGACTTCACCGTCACCTGCGGCTTGGCGTTCTCCACCGGCAGCCCCGCGGCATCCGTCAGCCGGAACTGCGCGGCGAAATACAGGATGTCGCCCGTCTTGCCGGTCGCCTGCGACAGGACGATTTTGACCGCTGCGGCCGTCCGCCGCGTTACCCCATGCCAGTAGGGGATCGACAGCGGATACTCGGCCCCTTCGCAACGGATGCGCAGATGGCCCTCATACTGGCCGGGCGCCCAGTTGGTTCCCTGCCATTGGAGCAGAAACCTGCCCTCGCCTCCCGCCGCCAGGTTCACGCGCGGCGGCTCAATCACCGGCGGCGCGCCGTTGCGCGGATCGGCCATGACGTCGCAGGCCGTATCCATGCTGGCGAGGTTCGTCAGCCGGACGCTCTTTTCGAGGGTGAAGTCGCCGGTGCTCGAGCCGAGGTGGAGCGAGGTGGGATACGCCGTCACCGTGGAGGCGAGCGCGGCGTCGACGTGCAGGCGCCCGGCGCCCTGCTTCATCACCGGCAGGGGTATGCCATCGGCATCGGCAATGGGCGTGGCGGTGTTGATGAGCAGCGAGCGGAGGTGACGCGGGTCGAGTCCCGGCCGTTGGGACAGCAGGGTGGCCATGGCGCCGGTCACGAACGGGGTGGAGAGGCTGGTGCCGGACATCGTTGCGAAGCCGCCGGCTGCGCGAGCCGTCCAGACGTTCTCCCCGGTGGCCACGAGATCGGGCTTGATACCCAGGTTGGAGGGTCCGGGGCCATTGCTGGAGGAGTCCGCGATGGCATCGGGAGAGATGTTCTCCGGCTGCCAACTGAGCGGGATGGTGGCAGTCGCGGAGCCCTGGGTGAGCCGGGCCCGCAGCGCCTGTCCGCTCGCGTAGGACACCATAAAGCCCGGCAGCGTCTCTGTCCCCATACCCATGACCGTCGGCGACGGAGCGTTGGCCAGGGCCAGCACCACCATGGCGGTCGCGCCGGCCCGGCGCAGGTTTTCTCCCTTCACGCCGAACGTGCACACGCCGCGGTCCACCAGCGCGATGCGGCCTTTGAGCGAATCGGCGGGCAGCGGAGAGCAGCCCCAGGTATCGCGCGCCAGACGCTGCACATCGGCCAACTCTCCGGTGAGGGATCCGCCCGCATCGAGGTTCACGCTACCGCCCGGTACCGCGAAGAACTCGGCGCCATCGGCCAGCCTGACTTTGGTTCCCAGTACGCGGGAATTCTGATGGCTGCCGACGAGGATGCCCCACTCGCCCAGATGGGGACTCGTGATGGTGGACCAGTCCGGCCCTTCGTTGCCCATGGACCGGACGACCATGACGCCGCTGGTCACCATCCGCTCGCAGATATCTGTGAGGATGTCGTCCTCCGGCCGGAGGAGGAACACGCGCCGCTGCATGCTCATGTTGACGACGTCCATACCATCGGCGACGGCGTCTTCGAGGGCGAGGATGAGGGCGTCATCGGTCCCCATCGGGCTGGGGTCGTTGGTCAGGACCTTGTAGCTGGCCAGGTAGGCGCCGGGCGCGACGCCGCTGACCGGTCCGAGCATGGTTTCGCTGCGGCCTCCGGCGATGACCGCGGCGACGCCGGTGCCATGGCCGGCGTCGTCGTCGGCATGGGCCGTAGGTCCGGCCGGCACGTAGCCCCGGGCGACAATCACCTTGCTGTTGGTGTTCTCAAGGTCCGCCGCGCGGTTGCCACGCGGAAAGCCGGCCAGGAGGGGCATGTCGGCCCCGGCGAAGGCCGGATGGGCGGCCCGGATCCCGGTGTCCATGATGCCGACCTTGATGCCGGCGCCCGCGTTGCTCTCCCCGCCAATCCGCTGCCATGCTTTCCAGACGAAGTGGGTGGCCAGCGCGGAATCGAGCGTGGGCGCCAGTTCGCTAACGGGCTGCACGCGTTTGATTCCGGCCAGCGACCGCAGGCTGGCGGCCACCTCCGGCGGGGCTTCGACGAACAGGACGTTGGCCACCAGGTCGGCCGATCCGTAGACGCGTCCGCCTAGTCTTTCGAGCACCGGCCGCAGGGCCGCCTGGCCGGGGCGGACGCGCTGGCGCGCCTGCCGCAGTTCACTCTCCCGCGCCTCGCCTTTCTGCCCTTGCCACCGCCGGAACTGGCTGGCGGCCGGCGGCGCGGCGAGTTCGACAATCCAGCGCGGCACGCGCGCCGGCCCCATCGCCGTGGGCGGCGCAAAGGGGATTTGCTCACCGCCGGCCGCGCTGCCGCTGCCAGCGGCAAGCGGCGCCGGCGGGGCCGGATCGAAGGTCGCGAAAAAAGCATCGATCTGTCCTTGGCCGACGCCTCCCTCCGCCAGCCACTCCGCCGATTCGGTGGCCCCGACCGCAGCCACCCGGGCGCCGGCCACGCGGATGCCATACACCCGGTCGCGCCCCTGTCCCCCGAGCCGGAACGTCCGCACCTCACCCTCGCCGCTGCCGGGTACGATGGCGGCGAAGCCGTCTTCGCTCCCCGCGAGTTCGCCGAGCCAGCCGGCCGAGCGGGAGGATCCGCCGACGACAATCGACTCGTCCGGGGCGAGGTCAAGCGCGGTGACGAACTCCTCCCGGCTACCGCCGAAGCGACGCGTCCATTCGACGGCGGCGCCATCGGCGGCGAACCGGGCTACAAAGCCGTCCTGCAGGCCCGCCGGCGCTCCCGGCGCCCCCGGCAGGTCCTCCGAGCGGCTCTCCCCGGCGATGACCACGCGTCCCGAGCGATCGACCGCCAGGGCGCTCACACGCTCCGATTCCCCGCCACCAAAGTACGTCCCCCAGACGAGTGCCTTGCCGTCCGGCTGCAGCCGGAGCGCGAAGGCATCGAGGCTACCGGCCGCCGGCTGGTTCTGGAACGCCGGGGCCGAAACCGGAAAATCGGTAGAGGCCGTCTCTCCGGCCACGAAAATCGATCCGTCTCCGTATACGGCTACCGCGCGCGGAAGATCGTGGCCCGATCCGCACAGATAGGTTCCGTAGAGCAGACCGGTACCGGTGGCGTTGAACCTGGCGAGGAAGCCGTCGTAGCCGAAGCCGGCGCAGACGGTGGGCCGCAGGCTGCCCGCTGTCGTCGGCAGATTGTCGGAGTAAGTCTGGCCGACGATCACCGCCTGCCCCGCCTCGTCCACCGCCACCGCGTTGGCCTCGTCGCCTTCGTTCCCGCCGTAGAAGGTGGAGTAGAGCGGTCCGCCGCCGGACGCGGTCAACTTAAACAGAAACGCATCGCCGGCCAGCACGTTGGGATTGCCGATGGTGCGGCGATAGGTGGCGCCCGTGATGGGGAAATCCGGCGAGTAAGTGATGCCGGTGACATACACCGCGCCGTCCTTGTCGACGGCGAGACTCCTCGCGCGGTCGGTGTAGGAGCCGCCGAGGATGGCGCGCCAGAGGATCTTGCCATCGGCGTCCATCTTCTGGACGAAGACGTCACCGGGATAGAGCGCCTTGGCCGTCCGGATGAGAACGCCGCTGCCGGCGGCGGTCAGGCCGGTGGAATGGGTGGTGCCCGCGACGTAGAAAGAGCCCTCCGGGCCCCGCGCCACCGCCGTGGCCTCGTCGAGAGAGCTGCCCCCCCACCAACTTCCCCCAATCCCAAAGCCCAGCACGAGATTTATCGCTACGATCATGGTTCCTCCGCTGTCCGCGAAACGCGGATGGATATGTCCTGTATATCACGCCTGGCCCCGGAGCGCCAGCCGGAAGTTGGGTTGTGATAAAATTCCCGAGCCCTTCGGGCACCGAGGAGTCTTTCGATGCGTTCTTTGATGTTTTGCCTGGCAGCCGCCCTGCCCGCCATGCTTTCCGCGCAGGATACGCGCGGCATCATCTCCGGGGCCGTGACCGACCCGCAGGGGGCGAGCGTCACCGGCGCGAACGTCACCGTCACCAACACCGGCACGACGACGGCCACGCGGCTGATCACCAACGAAAAGGGCTACTACGAAGCGCCGCTGCTGTTGCCGGGCATCTACTCGGTTTCCGTCGAGGCCAAGGGCTTCAAGAAGGCCGTGCAAGCGCGCGTGACGCTCGGACTGGGCGAACAGATTCGGATCAATGTACAACTCGAAGTGGGCGGCGTCACCGAGTCGGTGACGATTTCGGCCGAAGCGCCGATGCTCGATACGAGCACCGTGCATACGGGACGCAGCATTACGAACCGGGAGGTGATGGACCTGCCGGTGATTGGCAACAACATTATGGCGCTGGCGCGCATGTCGCCGGGCGTACAGGTGCCGGGCACGACGCAGTTCCTCGTGCAAGGGCAGGTCGGCGGCGGTTCGGCGTACAACACGCCGGGATCGGTGGGCGGCAATGAATGGTCCATCGATGGCGCGTCGACCAACGGCACGGACCGGCGGGCTTCGGTGATGCCGAGTCCGGATGTGATTGACGAGTTTAAGATTGAAACGTCGAACTTTGATGCTTCGTTTGGCCACGCGACGGGGCTTGGCATTTCGATGTCAACCAAGTCGGGCGCCAACCAGTTTCACGGCACGAGCACGCTGCAGTTCATCAACCAGCGGTGGAACGCGGCCTCGTTCTTTGTGAAACAGGCGCGCTGGGCGCAGGTAGCCGCGTTGAATGCCGCGGGCAACAGGACGGCAGCGGACGCTTTGGCGGCGCGGCCGATGTTGAACTCGGGCAAGACGCTGAACTATCAGGCGACGATCAGCGGTCCGATTTACATTCCGAAGGTGGTCGACGGGCGGAACAAACTGTTTTTCTTCCTGGGATTTTCGGAGCTGAAAAACCGGCAGTCGGCGCGGCCGAGTGAGATCAACTACACGGTACCGACGCTGGCGATGCGCGCCGGCGATTACTCGGACCTGCTGCGCGTGGACCCGGTGCGGTATCAGGTGTATGACCCGGTTTCGACGCGGGTGGATCCGGCGCGGCCGGGGCACTGGGTACGGACGCCGTTTGCCGGCAACATTCTGCCGCAGTCGCGAATCCGCAACGCGATGTACGATTTCTACGCCAAGCGCATGCCGCTGCCGAACGTGGATACGACCGGGCGGGATCCGATCAACAACTATCTGGCGACCGGGATGCCGAACAACGTCGACTACCGGTCGTGGAACAACCGCGTGGACTATCAGGCGAGCGACAAGCACCGGTTTTTCGTCCGCTGGTTCAAAAGCGACTTTCTCGAGGGCGCACAGGACTTCACTTATGAGACCGAACCGGGGCTGATGAACTGGGACGAGAAGCGGCCGGCGGCGAGCGCGGCGGCCGACTGGACGTACACGGCGAGCGCCTCGACGATTTTTAACGTGATGGTGGACACCAACTGGTTTCTCCTGCAGAACCAGCGGCTGGGAACGCGGAAGTACAAACCGAGTGACGCCGGCTTGCCGACCTATATGGATGCCAAATGCGCGGCCAGTTGCGTGATGCCGCGTGTGCTGTTCCCCGGCATGTCGCACTGGAATGGCGACATGTTCATGGGCGTGACCGTCGACCCGGGCACGAAGGGCCGGCAGCAGGCGGCCAAGTTCAACTGGACGCACATCCGGGGACCGCACTCGATCCGGGCGGGCGTCGACGTGCGGCAGCACTTCCGGACGCAGCTGCAGAACGGCGGCTTCACGTCGGGCTCGTTCAGCTTTGCCAACAACTTCGTGCGGAAGGATGAAGACGGATTTGTCCCGGCGGCGGGTTTGGGGCTGGGCTGGGCGTCCTTCCAGTTGGGTATTCCCACGCAGGTCTTCGTGGATACCAACGATAACTTTGCTCTGATGAGTCCGTATTACGCCTGGTATGGGCAGGATACGTGGCGGATCAACCGGAAACTGACGGTGACGCTTGGCCTGCGCATGGAGTACGAGCAGGGGCCGACGGAGCGCTATGACCGGGCGCAGACCTACTTTGACCCGAATCTGGAGCTGCCGATTGCGGCGGCGGCGCGCGCGGCCTACGCGCGCAATCCGCTGCCGGAGCTGCCGGTGAGCCAGTTTCAGGTACGGGGCGGGAGCCTGTACGCGGGCAAGAACGGCGCGCCTCGCAACCTGTGGCGGAGTGAGTTGATGTGGCTGCCGCGCCTTTCGGCCGCGTGGCAGTTGAGCGACCGGATGATTGTCCGGGGCGGCTTCGGTACCTACTTCGACACCCTGAACGTGATGAACCAGGGCGCGGATCAGTACGGCTTCGCGCGTGCAACGGTGACCAACCTGACGAACGATTTTGGGACCACCTGGAACGCCGGGAACCCGGGGGCCGGGATTTCGCCGCTGTCGGATCCGTTTCCGGTGCGGGCGGACGGGACGCGGTTTGATGCCCCGCTGCGGGACGGCCTGGGCGCCATGGCGCGCGTTGGGCAGGGCTTCACCTATACCGACTTCAACCGTCAGCATCCGCGGGTGCAGCGCTGGCGCATCGGCGTGCAGCGGGAGATCGCCTCGAACATGATGATCGAGGTGGCTTACTGGGGCCAGTTCGGCGACCGCGTCGGGGTGACGACCCGCCTCGACTACCTCGCCGAGAGTAACTGGAACAACACGACGACCCGGAACAACGCGCTGGCGAACGAACTGAACCGGAACGTGACGAATCCCTTCTTCATCGGTAATTTTCAGGACCTGCGGACGTCGAATCCGGTTCTGTTCCAGCACCTTTCGACGCTCGGCCGCTTCACGAGTCCGACCATTCCGAAGAACCAACTGCTGCGCGAGTTTCCGCACATGAACGGGCTGAACAACAACGCCGTTCCCAGCGGGAAGGCGAGCACCCATTCGCTCGAGATCAACTTCCAGCGCCGCTTTTCGAAGGGTTTCAATCTGAACGCCGCTTACGGAGCGACGCGGCAGATGCGCTGGGATATTCTCGAGAATGAGTTCAACCGGGCGCCCAGCGTCTGGTGGCCGAGCGACACGGCGCGTCCGCACCGGTTTACGGCGACCGGCATTTATGAGCTGCCGTTCGGCAAGGGACGGGCCTATCTGCAGAGTGGGATTGGGAACCACCTGCTCGGCGGCTGGCAGATCGCGGGTACCTACGAGTTCCAGAACGGACCGCAACTGGCTTGGGGGAACCTTTTCTACCGGGGCAACCTGGACAACTTCGAGAGCGAGGCGTCTCTGGGCGGCAACAAGACGCTGAACCAATGGTTCAACACGAGTCTGCCGTTTGAGCGGGTGGCGAACAACCAACCGGCGGCATTCCAGACGCGGGTATTTCCCCGGTTCCTGAACGGTTTGCGGGCGGATGGTTTGAACCAGTGGAACGTGAACCTGCTGCGGGAGTTCCGGCTCGGTGAGCGGGTGCGGGTGCAGTTGCGGGGAGACGCGATCAATCTGGCGAACCGGTCGCAGATGAATCCGCCGGATTTGAACCCGGTGTCGACGAACTTTGGCCGGGTGGTCAGCCAGACCTCTTCGCTCAACCGGATGTATCAGGTGCAGGCGCGATTCGTTTTCTAAATAGGGGTAAGCGCCGCCGGCGTCAGACGGGTTCCAGCCCAGCGTAGGGTACCCTCCGGCGACGGCGGCGAAGGATTTGAGTTCGGGTTCGAGTTGGCTTTGGTCGTTGGTGGCCGGGTCAGCTTCTTTGTTGTTCTTATTGGCTTGCGGGGTTGGGGAAATTTCGGGTCGAGGGGCGGGGCTAATTGCCCGCGGCGTGGGGGTAGCGTCTTGGCTTTCGCCCCGGGCGGCCGAGGCAATTGGTTCGACGGCGTAGCACCAGCCGGCGGGTTGGCTTTGGTCGTGGGCTGCTGAGACGGCTTCCTCTGTCTTTTCAGGGGGTTGCGGTTGTACGGAAGTTTCTTCGAATTCGAGGGCCTGATCGAGGATGCTCTGCTTTTTGCCGATGTACTCGAGGCGAGGGAGCACGGGCGGGGCGGGCAACGGGTTGAGCTTGCGGACGGAGTTGCGTTCGCGGTGGGTAGCGTTGATGAGACGGACGAGGGCAGCCTCTTCGCGGTATCGCTGGCGGGTGTATTTGGCGTCGACACACATGCGGTTGGCGCGGAACATTCCATTTCGCAGTCGACGGGGGGGAGGTTGGGGTACTGTTGTGCGCGGGTGCCGTCGAGGCAGGTCTCCATTTCGAGAGAAAGCAGGTGGGCGTTGCGGAGCAGGCGCCACTGGGCGTCGATGAGGCGCAGGATGATTCCGGCTTCGACGCGGTTGGCGGGGGAAACGGCGCGATGGTGCTCGGAGACCACCGTGTGCCAAGAACGTGGCGGCAGCAATGCCGTCGCGCAGGCTGTGAGAGAGATGCCGGCGGGCCCCTCGAAGCCGGAGATCAGGATCAGGCTTCAAACCACCGCGAGTTGCTGTCGTTAAGAGCGATGGTGGTGAGCGTCGCGGAAACGATGGGACCTGATCCTATCAGGTAAGGTCCAGAGAGACGAGCGGAAGCGAACCGTCGATGAACTGCCGAAAGTGTATAGTCGATGTCGAAACCGGGGCTGGTGGTCGCCCCGGGATAAGTCATGGCGGAGTCCTGAAGCCCGGCCTTGGCGGCATCCGGATCGAAGGCGGATTCCGCGATATCTGCGCCGAGTGAGGCCTTCTGGCGCGCGGCCGCGCCGCGCGGATGAGAACGCCCCCGCGCGTACCCAGGAAAGGACTTATGAGCCTGCGGCGGGGGTGATGAACCAACGCTCGCCGTGCCGTGCCACGTGGCAATGGGTGTTTTCGACGTGGTCAACTCTCCAGAAACCAATCTGTAAACCGCTGATTTAGAGGGGGCGGGTCT
>JAINDL010000005.1 GCA_019931245.1 Bryobacteraceae bacterium CoA2 C42 | reverse complement strand
TGCCGGGCCGAAGCGAGTCCGTTGTGCGCGTGTTCCAGAAGAGCGCACAGGCCGCGCAGGCCCGGCACCAACGGGCGAGGAACTCGCCTCAGCTGCCGGGCCGAAGCGAGTCCGTTGTGCGCGAGTTCCATAAGAGCGCACAGGCCGCGTAGGCCCGGCACCGACGGGCGAGGAACTCGCCCCACCTGCCGGGCCGAAGCGAGTCCGTTGTGCGCGTGTTCTTTAGAACCCCGGGCATCGACGGGCCCGCAATCCTACAGCGGAGGCTCCTGCTTGTAAAACTCCGTCTCGTCTTCCAGCGCCGCCGCCACCGCCAGCAGCCGCTTCTCTTCAAACGGCCCCGCGATCATCTGCAGCCCCAGCGGCATCCGCCGCGCGTCGAACCCGCACGGCAGCGACAGAGCAGGGAAGCCCAGCAGGTTGATCGCCCGCGCAAACCGCGTCGTCGCCAGCCGGAAGTCCTCGTCGACGTCGCCGATCCGCACCGTCTTCTGCCCAATCGGCTGCGCCGCCGTCGGACTCATCGGCGTGAATAGCACGTCCACCCGGCGGAAGATCGCCAGGAACTCGTCGCGGAACACCCGTCGCGCCCGCTGGGCGTTCACGTAGTCCGTCGCCGCGAGAAACCGTCCCTGGTCGAACATCGCCTGCACATCGTCGCCGATCTCGGCCCGCCGGTGCCGGAACCGCTCCATCACTGCTGAGGCCTCGCTCAGCAGAATCACCCGCGCCGCCGTGTTCATCGCCAGGATGTCCGGCACCCGGATCACCTCCACCTGCGCCCCCAGTCCCGCCGCCAACTGCACCATCTGACGAGTCGTCGTCTGCGCCGCCGGGTCGATACCGTCAAAGTAGAAGTTCTCCGGCACGCCCACGCGGACGCCGGCCAGCGAAACCCGCGTTGGCGGCATATAGTCGTCCACCGGCTCCGGGCTCGAGGTGTCGTCGAGCGGATCCTCTCCCGCCATGGCCTGCAGACACGCCGCCGCATCCCGCACCGTTAACGTGATCGGCCCCATGTGGTCGAGCGAAAAATCGAGCGGCAGAATACCCCGGCGGCTCACCCGCCCGTAGGTCGGCTTCAGCCCCACCGTGTTGCAGAAGGCAGCCGGCACCCGAATCGAGGCCCCCGTATCGCTCCCCGTGGCCATGAAACACATCCGCGCCGCCACCGCCGCCGCCGAACCACCCGACGACCCGCCGGGCACGCAGTGCAGATCCCACGGATTCCGCACCGGCCCGAAGTGCGGGTTCGAGGAGGTCACCCCGTAAGCCAACTCGTGCAGATTGGTCTTGCCCACCATCACGGCGCCCGCCGCCGCCAGCTTTTCGGTCACCGCGCTGTCGGTCTCCGGCACATAATCTCGAAACAAGAGCGATCCGGCCGTGGTGCGGATGCCCGCCGTGTTGTAGACATCCTTCAATGCGATGGGAATGCCGTGCAGCGGCCCCCGGTCCTGTCCGGCGGCCAGTTCGCGGTCCGCCGCGTCGGCCTGCGCCAGCGCCTGCTCGCCGGTTACGGTGATGAAAGAGTTTACGCGCGGATCAAACTCCGCGATGCGGGCCAGGCACGCCTCGGTCAGGCGCCGCGAAGTCGTCTGCTGCGCCCGCAGTTGGGCAGCCGCTTCGAGAATCGTCATGCCCGGGGCTCCTGGCGGGAGACGCGGTAGGCCACGGCCGGTTCCGTCTCGTGCGGCGCCAGTTCGCGCAGCGGCGCCCACGCCGCCTCGAGCGCGTCCAGCACCCCGGCCAGACGCTCCATCTCCTCAGGGGATACCGCAATTCCGCGGGCTTGCGCGATCAGTTTCCAATTGTGCATCGGTGCATTTTAGGATATAACGAGGCTCAATCATCATGTTCTGTTCCCGATGCGGTTCTCAGATCGTGGCGGAGGCTCCCTTCTGCCCCTCGTGCGGTGCTCCTCAACAGCAGGGTGCCCCTCAGTATGCGCCCCCGACGGCCCTCGTGCCCCGGGCGGCCGTCCGCTGCGAAAAAGCCGACGGCGCCAAGTGGATCGGACAGGGTTGGGACGTGGTGAAGAGCGACCTGCCCATGTTCGCTCTCCATACGGTTCTGTTCACCCTTGTCAGCGGCCTCTTCCCTCTCATTTTGCAGGGGCCCATGACCGTCGGACTCCAGTACGCCATCATGCGCCGCGCCTATGCCGGCCGGACAGAGGTCGGCGATGTCTTCAAGGGTTTCAACTTCTTTGTCCCTGCCCTCGTGGCCGGGGTCCTCGTTTCGATCTTCTCGAGCGTTGGCTTCCTGCTCTGCCTCATCCCGGGCTTCTTTGTGCTAGCCGCCCTGCAGTTCCCGTTCCTGCTGATCTTTGACAAGGGTATGGATTTTTGGCCCGCCATGGAGAGCAGCCTCGAAGCGGCGAAGAAGGATTGGGGCGGCTACCTGGTGTTCCTCCTGCTGCAGATGGTGGTCGTCTTCGCCGGGTTGTTGGCCTGTTTCGTCGGCCTGCTGGTCGCCGTGCCGGTCATGCACGCGGCGACTGTGGCGGCCTACGACGAAGTCTTCGGCTTCGAACAAAGGACCATCGACCAGGCTCGCGCCCAAGCATAATGACCTGGCGCGACCGCATCGCTGCCCTCGCCCTGCCCGCCGGCGCGCTCGCCTTCTGCCTGCTCTATCCACCGGAAGGCGGTCCCCGGCTCCTGTTCTGCCCCTTCCGCTCGCTCACCGGTCTGGTCTGCCCTCTCTGCGGCATGACCCGCGCCATGGCCTCCCTCGGCCACGGTGAGTGGCAAAAAGCGCTGGCCTACCACCCGCTCTCCCCCCTCGCCATGGCCGTCCTTTTGCTCTGGTTCGGCTGGAGTCTCCTACGCTCCGGTCGTCCGCTCGACCTCTCTCGCGTTTCCTGGCGCGCCTGGATGTCCCTGGGCCTCGCCCTGGTTGCCTTCAACCTGCTCCGGTGGTGCGGTATCATTGAAAGTCCCCGGTCCTAGGCGGTAACAGAAAACAAAGACGATGTGGAAAGGCGATTACCTGTTTTTGCTGGAAAATTTGGTCGTTAAGGATTTCAAAATCCGATACCGGAACATGTCGCTGGGAGTCTTCTGGTCCCTGTTGAATCCGCTCGTGATGATGAGCGCGCTGACCTTCGTTTTCACGGCTGTTTTTCCAAATAATCAGATCGAAAATTTTCCGATTTTCGTCCTCTGCGGCCTCGTACCTTTCAATTTCTTCACAGTCGCCTGGCAGAACGGCACCATTTCGGTGGCGAACAACGCCGGGCTCATTAAGCGGGTTCCCGTTCCCCGCGAAATCGTTCCGATCGCCACGGTGCTATCCACCTGTGTGCACCTGGCGATCCAGATCGGTCTCCTGCTGTCGATGGTCATCGTGTTCGGCCGCGGGGTGAATTGGCACTGGCTCTGGCTGCCCGTGGTCTGGGGCCTGGAGATCCTGTTCGTCTGCGGCATCACCCTGATGACCTCGGCCCTTGACGTCTATGTTCGCGATGTCCGCTACGTGGTCGAGTCCGCTTGCACCCTGCTTTTCTGGATGGTTCCGGTCTTCTACGCCATTCAGTCCGTCCCGCAGAGCTACGCCAATCTCTATCAGTTCAATCCTCTGGCGGCGCTGATCCTCGCCCTGCGGACGATTCTGATCGACGGCGATTCGCCCTCCTCCACCCTGCTGTTGAAACTGGCTTTCAGCTCCACGCTTGTGTTTGCTGTCGGCCTCTACGTGTTCCATCGGTTGAAACGTCAGTTTTTTGATTATCTGTAGATGAAGGTAATTCAGCTCCAGAACGTTACCAAAACCTTCCATCGTTCCGGTGGCCAGAAGCTGCTCCGTCATTACCTCGAAGACCTTCTGGGCAAGACCGACCCCGAGCGATTCTTCGCCCTAAAGGACGTTAGCTTTTCGGTGCGCGACGGCGAATCCGTGGCCGTCATCGGCGCTAACGGCGCCGGTAAGAGCACCCTGCTCAGCCTTGTCACCGGCCTCGCGCCGCCCTCGGCGGGCACCGTGACGGTCACCGGTCGCGCCGCGGCACTCCTCGATCTGGGTTCCGGCTTCCATCCGGACCTTACCGGCCGCGAAAACATCCTCCTCAACGCCTCGCTCCTCGGCTTTTCCCGCAGTCGGGCCTACGCCCTCTACGATCAAATCGTCGAGTTTTCCGAACTCGATGACTTTATCAAAGAACCGCTGCGCACCTACTCGAACGGCATGATGCTCCGGTTGGCTTTCTCGGTCGCCGTGAATCTGGATCCACAAATCCTGATCATCGACGAAGTGCTCGCCGTCGGCGATCAGAAGTTTCAAGCCAAGTGCACGGAGAAGATATTCGAAATCCGCAACCAGGGCCGGACCATTCTGTGCGTTTCCCACGTCTCGCCCACCCTGCGCGAACTCTGCGATCGCGCTATTTGGCTCGACCATGGCCAACTGATCATGGACGGCCCGATCGGTGAAGTGAGCGCCGCCTACGAAGGCCGCCTCACCAGCCCGGCGTAAACTTGTCGCATGGGCCCGCTCACCGTTCTGAATGACGAAGAGGCCATGCTCCAGGCCTCTGTCCGCCGCTTTGCGAGGGAACAGATAGCCCCTCGTGTCCGCGCCATGGACGAAAGCGCCGCGCTCGACCCCACCGTGCTCCGGGAACTCTTCGCCCTCGGCCTTATGGGTATCGAAATTCCGGAAGCCTCCGGCGGCGCCGCGGGAACCTTCTTTCAATCCGTTCTCTGTGTCGAGGAGATCGCCGCCGTCGATCCTGCGGTTGCCGTCATTGTCGACGTCCAGAACACCCTCGTCATTAATGCTCTCCTCCGCTACGGCAGCGATGCGCAGCACGCCGCCTGGCTGCCTCTGCTCAACGAATCCCTCGTCGGCGCCTACGCCCTCTCCGAGGCCGGTTCCGGATCGGATGCCTTCGCCCTCGCCACCACCGCCCGCCCCGATGGCGACAGCTACCTGCTCAACGGCCGAAAACTGTGGATCAGCAGCGCCCACGAAGCCGGCCTCTTTCTCGTCTTCGCCACCCTCAATCCCGCCGACGGCTACCGCGGCATCACCTGCTTCCTCGTCCCCCGCCAAAGCGACGGTCTGCACATCGGCAAAAAGGAGGATAAGCTGGGGATCCGCGCCTCCTCCACGGCCGAAGTTGCTCTGAACAATGTCCGCGTCCCCCGCTCCGCGATGCTTGGCCAGCCCGGCAAAGGCTACAAAATCGCCATTGAAACCCTGAACGAGGGTCGCATCGCCATCGGTGGCCAACTGGTCGGTCTCGCCCGCGGCGCCTACCAGCATGCCCTGGCCTATGCAAAGCAACGCCGCCAGTTCGGCAAGCCCATCGCTGAATTCCAGGGCGTCCAGTTCCAACTCGCCGAAATGGCCACCAAGCTGGAAGGCGCCCGCCTGATGGTCTATAACGCCGCCCGCCTCCGCGAAGCCGGCAAAAGCTTTGTCACCGAAGCCGCCATGGCCAAGCTCTATGCCTCCACGGTGGCCGAGGAGATCGCCTCCCAGGCCGTCGAGATCTTCGGTGGGATCGGCTTCACCAAGGACTCCCCCGTCGAAAAGTATTATCGTGATGTAAAGATCGGTCGCATCTACGAAGGCACCAGCAACCTGCAGCGGATTACCATCGCCAAGGGAATTCTTTCGTAACGAACCCGGCCGGCCCACCGTCCGACCTAACGGAGAGCGTATGCGCATTCTTGCTGTCATCTTCCTGGCCGCCACCCTCCCCCTCGGGGCGAGCAAGACGGAGCCCACCCGCGACGAGATCGAGGGTATTATTCAGAAGTTCGCTGCCAAAGAGAGTGAATTCTCGAAGGCCCGCGAACTCTATACCTACCGCCAGACCATTCGCATTCAGGAGTTCGAAGGCGGCGGCGGCCAGGCCCGCGGGCGTTTTGACCTTGTCTCCGACATTATTTTCTCGCCCGAAGGAAAACGCACCGAACGCATCGTCCGCGCCCCTTCTCCCACCCTGCAGCTGGTTTCCCTCTCCCCGGAAGATGAGCAGGACCTCCGCAGCGTGCAGCCCTTCGTCCTCACCACCGCCGAACTGTCCAAATACCAGGTCGACTACCTGGGCAAGGAGAAACTCGATGAGATCGACTGCTATGTCTTCGCGGTGAAGCCCAAAAAGCTCGAACCCGGCCAGCGCTACTTCCAGGGTCAGGTCTGGGTGGACGATCTCGATCTCCAGATCGTCAAATCCTACGGCCGCGCCACCGGCCTGCTCAAGAAGGGCAACGACCAGCGCTTCCCCAAATTCGAAACCTGGCGCGAACAGATTGACGGGAAATACTGGTTCCCCGTCCTGACCAAAGCCGACGACGTCCTCCAGTTTGACAACGGCCCGGTCGGCCTCAAGATGCAGGTCAAGTACGAGGACTACAAACAGTTCCGCGCCACCACCACCATCACCTTCGGCGACGCGGTCGAAACCCCGCCCTCGACAACGCCTCCGGCTCCGAAACCACCCAAACCCTGAGTTTTGCCTTTCAGGGTTCCTTTTGCCGGATTCGCCGCCGGCGCGGTGCGTAAGGCGAACGCCTGTGCTGTAATGGAATCTCACGTTTCTATGTCCAGCACTGGGTTTCGCATCCGTCGCGCCGTCAAGGCCCTCAGCCGGCGCCTGCGGGAGTTGCGGATGATCGGCAAAGGCCTGTGGTCCACGGATCACATCGTGCAGGCGCATATCATCCCCATGCGCCGCTGCAACCTCTCCTGCACTTACTGCAACGAGTACGACGACGTCTCGAAGCCGGTCGACGTCAACGTCATGCTCGACCGCATCGATCATCTGGCCAAGCTCGGCACCACCCTCATTATGATCAGCGGCGGAGAACCGCTCCTCCACCCCGATCTCGATCTGCTCATCAACCGGATTCACCACCACGGCATCATCGCCGGCATGATCACGAACGGCTACAATCTCACCGCCGCTCGGATCGAGCGGCTCAATCAGGCCGGCCTCGATCACCTCCAGATCAGCATCGATAACGTCATGCCCGACGAGGTGTCCAAAAAGAGCCTCAAGGTTCTCGACAAAAAGCTCCAACTGCTCCGCGAGCACGCGCTGTTCCATGTCAACATCAACTCCGTGCTCGGCGGCGGGGTGAAGTTCCCCGGCGATGCCGTCACCATCGGTCGCCGCGCGCTCGAGCTTGGCTTCAGCGCCACGGTCGGCATCATCCACGATGGCCAAGGCCAGTTGAAGCCCCTCGGCGACACGGAAATGTCCGTCTACCGCGAGTTCAAAGTCCTCGCCAAACGCAGCTTCGCCCGCTTTGCCAGGTTCCAGGACCGCATCGCCCTCGGCCAGCCCAGCCAGTGGCGCTGCCGCGCCGGCGCCCGCTATATGTACGTCTGCGAAGACGGGCTCGTCCACTACTGCTCCCAGCAGCGCGGCTACCCCGGGGTCCCCCTGCTCGGCTATTCCAAGACCGACTTGCGCCGCGAGTTCCTTACCGAAAAAGGCTGCGCTCCCTACTGCACCGTCTCCTGCGTCCATATGACGTCGCTGATCGATTTCTGGCGCGCGCCGCAAACCTTCGCTCAGAAAGCCATCACCAAGCCCGAGAAGTCCACACTCGTCAACATCGAAACGCAGCGTACCTAGCGCCGCCGTCTCCCGCTCAGGCTCTCGCGCTTCTCCCAATCCCCTCCTGGTAAGGACTCCAAAGCGACCGGGGCAATCGTGCGGTCCAGCAGGTGGAGCCCCGACGGCAAATCTACCCTCGCCGCCAACAGGTGCCGCGGCCCCGGCGCGTCGGACGCAATGCCGTTCGACAGAACCTGCGCCGCCTTCACCATCCACGGATCGGAGTTCGCGAAAGTCCCCTTGCCATCCGGCCCCGTGCCACGATGCGGACGGTTCAGCAAGGTCCTCAGACTCCGGAAAGTCACACCGTTCCCGTTCGGCTTGCCGGCACCCGGCAAGCTCGCCCATGCCGCCCATGCCGCGAACCTAAGCGCCAGACTGTTTACCGGAACGCCGGCCGTGGCGGGTACGTTGCGAACATTGCGCCTCCCAACCGACTCAGATACGCCGGCGAATTGACATCGCAAGGCAAAAGAATGCGCCAGCAGCTTGCTGCTGGCGCCGGTCAAAGGTTGAATACTCGGAGTAATGCAAAAGACCTATAACCATTTAGCCATAACTCTTAAACTTTGTGTATGGCGAGAAGCAACTTTTCGTACCGCCGCCCGCTCCGATGGTACTAGAACTCAAAAACAGGCGGCCGGTCACCCCGACCCGCGTGAACGTTCCGAATTTAGTCTGCTGATCCATGGCTACGAACACTCCATAATGTCGATTCAGCCATTTCCTGAGGAAAATCTGCGTCGAGACGCTGTCTAAGTTTACCTCCAGAGGTGTCCGCGCGATGAACAGTTAGACCTCTTTCCCCCCACCCAGTACCGTTCCAACCCAGTATTTGCCCTCTTGTCCGTACTGTACCGCCAAGCTGCCTGCCTGCCCGATTTTGTTGCCCGGCTGATTCTGGTTGACGAAGTAATTGCCTTCGACGATGAATCGCTTTGCGTAGAATAGGAATCCCGTACTATAGATCTGCCCCCGCGCCGGCCTCTCGAAACGAAAGTGCGAGATCCCGGCTGTCACCAGCAGGCGCCGCTCCAGCACCGGCAGTTTGTAGAAACCGCGCAGATCCAGCCGCCGGCTCGCAAACAGCGACACCCCGTTGCGCGGCGTCGCATAGCTGAAGCCCTGCGTCGTATAGAAGTTCCGCGACCAGTTGGCGAAGCTGAACAGACCGTAGAACTGCTGCGTCACACCCGGCCGGGTCTGCGAGTTGAACTACAGAATCGGCGTGAATCGCGGAAACTTCCGGAACCACAACGTCGCCTCCGCCCCGCGCCAGTAGCCGTTCCCAAGCGAAACCGCGTTGTGATAGGTCCCTACCTCCATCAGCACCGGCAGCGGGCTCTCCTGCCCTGGCCGTTCAAACATCACCGGCGCGCCGCCCGTCTGTCCCGCCAAAACTCCGGGCAGCAGCCCCCACCATAGGAAATTGCGCCAACTCATTGCATGCCTGCCCCTGGCTGGCTCGCCTGCAGCCAAGCTAACGGCGTCGAGACGGCCAGCACTCGCTCAGCCGAAGAAACCTTGCCGTAAATCACTACGTTACTCTCCAGAGTCAACACCCGGGTTGCGTGCGCCGCCACCGGTAGTCCGCTCCGCACCCCCCGGCACCCGCGCGAGATCCGCATCTCATGGCCTGCCTGCAGCAGCCCCTGGAAGTAGACATAGGGGCGCAGCAGCAGATCGCCCTCGGCCACCAGGTTCCCTTTCACCATCGATCCCTGCCCGATCGTAATCTTTCCGTACGCCTTCAGATCGCCCTCCAGCAAGCTCTCGCTGCCGCACGAAAAATTCCCCCGCACCACCAGTGGGGTGCGCAAGTGCAGCGGCGCGGTCACCTCCAGGTTGCCCTCGTACAGGTACGTTCCTCCGCCCATCGAAAACAGCCTCGCCGGGTCGTAGCCGCTTCCCGGCTGCCCGGTGCCGCCCTCGCGGTGCGGGATCTGCACGACGCCGCTCGACCGCAGCGAAAAACCCGCCGGCTGGTCGTCGCGTCCCTCCGTCACAATCTCGGGCGCAAACAGCGACTGCGCGCAGGCCCCCGGCAGAAACTCAATCCCCGTCCTCGAGGTCGCCCGCGAATGGATCGTCGTATCCGCCCCAATTGTCAGCCTTCCCGCTGCGTCGACCCACCGGCGCACGGTCACGCCCTGCCCCAAACGCAGCGCCCCATCCGCTGCAATCGCTTGCAGCATACTTCCTTCGCCCACCTCGCCCTCTCCCCGGACCATTACCTCATTCTGAAAGTCGCAGTTCGGTCCGCAGCTAAACACGCCCTCGCTCACCACCATCTCCCGCTCCACCCGCCCCGCCGGATAGCGCACCTCCCTCGTGACGTAGATCCGTTCCCGTCCATGGTCATAAACCCGCACCCCCGCCCCCGCGCCCGGCGCCATCGGCAGCGCCGCCAGCCACTGCTTCAACTTCCGCCGGAACGAATGGCCGAAATAGTTCTCCATCCGCACATACCCCATATCCAGCTCCAGCGACTGCCGGCCCCGGATCGCCCGCCACGCCCGGTGCGCCTGCAGAAAATGAAGATACAGAACTCCGGCAAACAGCAGCGAGAAAACGAGGAAGCCCATCTGCTCAACCCCGCTCCCCATCCCCATCCGCGGAGTACAGGCCCCGCACCCGGTGCCGCGCCGCGCCTCCCGGCCCCGGTCCGGCCCCAACCTCCGGACCCTCTCCGCCCAGCCGCGTCCGGTGCGTCTTGTACCAGCCGTCTCCCCCACTGCCCCAGATCCGTTGCCAGTAGAACTTCCCCAGTGCATGGCAGATCGCTCCGGTGTTGGCAAAGAAGTTCAACAGGCTCAGCGGCATCAGCAGCGCCCGCGTCCGTGTCCCGTCGAGCAGCGCCGCCACCCCGATCTCGAAAAATGTCGCCTGATTGGAAAACAGCAGATAGCCGATCACCAGCATTGCCACCGGCAGCACCGGCACCACGTGCGCCGACGGGATGATAAACAGCACCAGCGATGCCACCCAGCCCACCACAATCAGCGGCGCCGTCAGGTACATCCCCAGCAGAAAAATCGCGTCCGCCTTCTCGCGCCGGCTCAAAAACCGCGCCTGGAGCAGATCCGGCCAGTAGTTATGCAAGCACTCGGTATGCCCCATCACCCACCGGCTCAACTGCCGGCGCCGCACCGCCCAGTTCCGCGGCACCTCCTCGTAGCACTCCGCCCGGTTCACATACGCTGTCCGCCACCCGTTTAGCAGCAGCGCCATCGTCAAATCCGTGTCCTCAGTCAGCGACTCCGGATTCCAGCCCCCCACCGCCCGCAGCGCCGATGCCCGCACCCCGCCCACCGTCCCTCCAAACTGCGCCGTAAATCCCAGGTTGAACCGCGCCTGCTGCGCCGACTGGTACCCGGCGCACCGCTCGAGTGACAACAGCACCGACAGCAAACTGTCGCCGATGTTGTGCGGGACTACCCGCCCCATCACCGCCCCCACCTCCGGATCCGCAAACGGCGCCGTCAGCATCTTCAATACCGCCGGCCCCGGCACGTAGTCGGCATCGAACAACAGAAAAATCTCTCCCGTCGCCAGATCCGACGCCTCCGCCAGCGCAGCCGGCTTCCCACCGGCGCCCTCCAGGCGGTGGTACGGCTTGATAAACGGATACCGCCGCGCAAAATCGTCCACAATCCCGCGTGTCCCGTCCGTCGACCGGTCGTTGACCGGGATCACTTCGAGCAGCTCCCAATCGTAGTCGCACTTCACCAGCGCCTGCAGGATGTCGCGCGCGACCTTCTCCTCGTTGTGCATCGGGACCAGTACTGTCACCCGCGGCATCACAAAGCCCACGAATTCGTTCATCTCGCGAGGATGTTCGAGACGCATGCGCGCATAGCCCAGATAGTAATGCCGCAGCGCGTAAGCGCCCAAAAACAGCATGCTCAGGACCATCAATACCCACGCCAGCGTAACTACGGCTGTGATCGCCACGAGTCGCGAACCCCCCAAAGATGACCCGATGCCTGGTGAACCGACATCGAGAAAAACAGCAGCAAATACAGCAGATCACTCAACGTGCCCAGCGCAAACCACAGCAACGGCATAAACAACAGACCCGTGTAATGCAGCATGCCCAGGCAGAAGACAAAACGCAGCACCGAGAACAGAAACCCGTACGTCTGCGCCAGCGCCATCCAGGCCAACCCCATCCGCAGTCGCGGCTGCGGCAGCAGAAACAGCAGTACCCCCGCAAACGGCATCAACATCCACACCAGCAACTCCTGCCGCAGCCAGATCTGCCCGAACACCCGCGCATCGAGCCGGAACGTGTCGAATATCCCGTTCCCCACCGCCGACACCCCCAGCAAAACAACCAGAAAGTTGCCCAGATTCCGGAACAGCAAGATCCGCCCCGTCATCACCAGCAGCACTACCATCCCGAGAATCAACCCCAGACGCGCCTTCCCCGACACTTGCGCAAACGCCGGCACAGGCACGAGCGGCGCCTTCCCCGGCTCCAGCCCCGGAAACACCGCCACCTCCTCCCAGCCCGCGTTCGGAATCCCCGTCCAGGTCAGCAGCCGATCCGCCAAAGCCGAATGCAGCGCCATCAACGGCACCGCAAAGTAGCCAATCACCCCAAACGCCAAACAGGCCGTTCCCCACGCCGCCAGCCGCCGGCTCCGCGTCGGGCGCACCGAACGCACACTCCGGTGCGGGTAGATCGACGTCCGCGGGGCGGCGCGTCCCCCGGTGCTGATCGCAGGGTTCATTCCTCGTTCATTCTGAACCCCCGGCTCGCAGGCCACAATGGACGGCCGGTACCAAAAGACCGTGCCCGCCTCGGGCCACCCGCTTAGCGCGACTGTACTGGGTGCTGTGTACCTTTGCCCCTACCGCGGTGCGGTGTATAGCACCTCCACCGCCCGCCGCACATACTGCTCATCCGACAGCCCCTCCACCGCCTCGGCCGGAAACTCCACCAGCCCCCGCAATCGCCCCGCCAGCGCGCCAAACACCGCCACCCGCGCCTCCGCCGTCAACTCCTCCCGCCGCAACACCGCCTCAAGCGCAATCCCCGCCAAATCCCCTCCCGTCCGCTGCCGCAGACGCGCCGCCAGCCCCGGATGCTCCCGCAGCGAGTTATACCGCTCCCGCCCCAATTGGCTCCAGTCCGCGCGAATCGTCTCCCCCGTCCGTACCACCACCGTCCCCGCCGCCAAATCCCCCAGCCGCTGCCGGTGCCGCGTCCACCAGCACGCCCCCGCCCCTACCAGATACGCCGCCGGCAGCGCGTCCACCGGCCGCAGCAGATTCCGCACCACCATCTGCACCGCCGTCGCTGGCCGCGCCCGCCCGTCCATCACCCGCAGCCCCAGCAGCCGCTTGCCGAGCGTCTGCCCGTTCCACCAGATCTCCAGCACCATCCCGTACGCCGTCGACGTCCCAAAATAGAGCAGCGTCGCCACCCCCCCGATCGCGTCCGGCGCCAGCTGCTCAAACGCCCGCAGCGCCTGCATCCCCACCGATACCGCCGCCACAATCGCCAGCAGATCCACCCCCAGCGCCATCATCCGCGCCCCCAACCCCGCCAGCGGAATCGAAAACGGCACCCCCTCCGGCGTCCGGATCTCCAGCCCCTCACCCCGCATCTCGCCCCGCCCATCGCAAAAACGCCACCAGTCCGCCCAACTCCCCCACTCCAAACGCAATCTTCACCGCATACGGAATCACCGGTTCATGATACTGCGAGAAAAACGCCTCCACCACACCCGCCCACCCCAGCATCACCGCCACCCCGCCCAGGATCGCCAGCGTATCCGGAAACACGTCCCGCAGCCGCTCCTCGACCGGCGCCCGCCGGCCCCGCGGCAGCAGCGCCCCCGTCAACAAAAACGCCGCCTGCCCGGCCAGAAAAATAGCCGGCAGCTCAATCACCCCGTGCGGCAGCAGCCACCCCAGTAAAAACATCGTCTGTCCGTCCAGCACATAATCCGCCGCCACTGCGCCCACATACGCCCCGTTGGCCAATAGCAGCACCGTTGGCCCCACCCCGTACGTCATCCCCAGCGCAAAGGTAAAAAATGCCACCCGCGTGTTGTTCTGAATCAGCTGCGCCGAGAAACGCCCGGTCCGCTCCCCTACCTGCCGGCCCCGGTCCTCCATCTCCTGCTGCACCCGCTGGCTCGGCCGTACCGCCAGCCCGTCGAAGGGAAACAGCATCTCGCGCTCAGAAAACCGCGTCACCAGCAAACCCGCTCCCGCCGCCGCCCCGCCCCAGAACAGGGCCAGCACCAGCAGCAGTTCCCCCGGCCGCCGCCGCACCGCCTGCGGAAAATCCCGCCAGAACCAGGCGAACCACGACCCCCGCTGCCGCTCCGTCACCCCGTGGATGGCCGTATACCCGCGGCTCACCAGGCTCTCGAGATACCCCCGCAGCCGCCCCTCGGTCGGTAGCCCCCGCACCCGTAGCAGGTCCGCCGATGTCCGCTGATATAGCGCGTGCAGCCGCTCCAACTCCACCACCTCCGGCTGCGCCGTCGCGTGCCGCTCGAGCCGTGTCAACAGCGCCTCCAACTCCTGCCACCGCGGCTCCCCCTCACGCACAAACCGCTCCAGATCGAGAATCATAACAGCTGCCTCTGCCGGATCTCCTCGTACATCGTCAGCGCCCGCAGCCCCATCTCGCGCGGCTCCTCGTACGCCAGCCGGACCCCCTGGCGGCCCAACTCCAACTGCAGCTCCCGCAGGCCCCGCCACACCAGATGCCCGCCCAGCGAACGGTACACCGCCGCCTCGTCCACCGCCGGAGGCCCGCTGAACAGCGGCTCGGCGCCCGGCGCCCGCGCCGCCACCACCGCCACCAGATGCCGCTCGCCCAGTAACTGCGCCGCCCGCGCAAACGGCTCGGCCGATGCGCGGTCATCAAGCGAGGTCAGCACGACCAGCAGCACCCGCCGCGGCAGCCGCGTCCGCAGATAAGTCGCCGCCTCCGCATAGTCGGTCACCGCCTCGGATGGCTGCAGCGGATAGAGCATCTCCTGACACGCCGCCAGGTGCGCTGCCCCGCTTCCCGCCCCCACAAATCCGTCAATCCGGTCGCTGAACGCCAGCAGCCCCAGGCGGTCCCCCCGCCGCTCCGCCGCCAGCGCCAGATGCAGCGCCGCCGTCACGCTCCAGTCCAGCACCGTCTGCCCCTCCTGCCGACGCGCCTGCAGCCGCCCCCGGTCCACCAGACAGTAGATCTCCTGCGTCCGTTCTATCTGATAGGTCCGGGTAATCGGCGTCCCCCGCCGCGCCGTCGCCTTCCAGTGCACATCCTGAAAACTGTCGCCCGCGCTATACTCCCGCAGCTTCTCAAACTCCCGGCCCCGGCCCACCTGCCGTACCTGCCGCGAACCGGTCATCGCCCGCCGCAGCGCCTCCATCTCCTGCGCACCCCGCACCCGCGGATACACCCGGATCTCCACCTCCGGCCTCAATCGCTCCCGCCACTCCCACAGCCCGCCCGGTGAGACCACCTCCACCGCCAACGCCTCCACCCGGTACCGCCCCCGTTCCCGCGGCGTAAACGTCCACGGGTTTCCCGGCCCGTCCGCCAACTCCAGCTCCGGCGGCAGCGCCACGGAAACCCGCGCCCCCACCGGCGCCGTCACCGGGACCGTCAGCTTCGCCGGCACCCCCAGCTGACAACGCACCGGCTCCACCGCCGCCGCCCGGATTCCCCTCCGCCGCCGCCCGCTCAGTCCCGCGTCCACCAGCGCCGCCACCGCCAGCCCGCCCGCGCCCGCCAGCCCCGCCCCCGGCCACACAACGGCCGCCAGACCCGCCAGCGTCATCAGCGCAATCAGCCGGGGCGACGGCGCTATCATACCGGAACCGCCACCTCGGCCAGAATCTTCCGCACCACCTCGGCTGCCGTCATCCCTTCAATTTCGAACTCCGGCCGCATCACCAGCCGGTGCCCCAGCGCCGCCACCGCCATCATCTTCACATCATCCGGCGTCACAAAATCGCGCCCCTCGAGCGCCGCCTGCGCCCGCGCCGCCCCCAGCAGCGCCTGCGTCCCCCGCGGTCCCGCGCCCGTCAACAAGGTCTCGGCCGTCCGCGTGCGCCGCACCAGCTCCACCACATACCCCACCAACTCCTCCCGCATCTGCACCTGCCGCAGCGCCGTTCGCAGCTCCATCAACTGCCCCCCGGCCAGCACCGGCCGCACCGCGCCCCGCTCGAGACGCTGCTCCGGCGTGTCCCCGCGCAGCTGCTGCCGTGCCAGCTCCACCTCCTCGGCCCGGTCGAGATAACCGATCTCAATCTTCAGTTGAAACCGGTCCTTCTGCGCCTCCGCCAGCGGATACGTCCCCTCATGCTCAATCGGGTTCTGAGTGGCAAACACCGTGAACTCCCCCGGCAGCCGGTAGGTCTCCCGGTCAATCGTCACCTGCCGCTCCTGCATCGCCTGCAGCAGCGCCGATTGAGTCTTGGCCGGCGCCCGGTTGATCTCATCCGCCACCAGAAATGAGGTGAACACCGGCCCCGGCGCCAGCGTAAACTCGTTCCGCTGCAGGTTGAACACATTCGTTCCCGTAATGTCGGCCGGCATCAGGTCCGGCGTGAACTGCACTCGCTGGAAGCTGCCGCCCGTCACCGCCGCCATCGTCTTCGCCAGCAGCGTCTTGGCCACCCCGGGCACCCCCTCGAACAGACCATGCTGCCCGCACAAGGTCACCACCAGCGCCCGGTCAATCGCCTCCCGCTGCCCGATCACCACCTCGCCAATGGCGGCCCGCGCCGCCGCCAACCGCTCGTGCATCTCTTCTAAAGTCATAGCTCCGGCCTCTCCCTGACGAACTCCTGCATCCTGCGATACTCCTCGACCACGCCACCCGTACCCGCCTCCCACTCCCGCTGCCGCTGCCAACGCGGCAGCAACCCCCCGGCGCGCTTCCACTCCCGGCGGCACGTCGCCAACAGCTCGCCTCGACCAACATGCTTCCGCAGCAGCTGCGCCATCGCAGCCGCCCCGCCCCCGGGCTCCTCCCGCCTGGTTCGGTCCTCCCGCTCCGGCAACAACGGCGTCACGCTCCGCCACAAATACAACCCCGCCGCCGCGACGAGCAGCAGCAGCGACGGCGTCCAACCCGCCCGCCGCACGAGAGTCATAATCCCCCCCGGCTCCTTCACCCCCAGCGCACTCTCGACAAAGGTCACCCGCCGCTCCGGTCCCAGCAGCCGCAGCAGCCGCATCCCGTCCCGACGCTCCCGCAGCGCCCCGCTCCGCAGCTCGCCTCCGTCCAGCACTACCACAGACCCCCGCCCCAGCGTCCTCTCCACGTAGCCCGCGCCGGGCCACCAACTCCCGTCCCCCACCCCTTCCCACTCCCAGCGCGTCGTCTCCCGGTACCGCCCCCCGATGTATTCACCCGTCCGCCGCGGCGTCCAGCGCAACCCCAGCCACTCCCTCGCTGGCGTCTCCCGCCCCTCCCCCTTCCGCACAAACCGCTGCTGCTCCGGAACTCCCACCACCACCCGCGCCCCGCCCGCCGTCAGCCGCTGTACCGTCCCCGTCAGTCGCTCCAGCTCCTCCGGCTCCTGATTGAGCAGCACCACCGTCCCCGGAGTCGCGGGAATCCTCGCATAGCTCTCAAAATGCCGCTCCACCCACCAACCCGGCAGCTTGCGCAGGCTGTCGTGCAGCACCTTCGTCCCCGCCCGGTCGGCCCGCAGGCTCGACCACTCCGGATACCCGCTCCCCCGCTCGTACGCCGCCCCCGCCAGCTCCAGCACCGCCCAGCCAAAGCCCACGGCCAGCCCACCCAGCACCCATCTAGCCCACATGCTGCCGGATCTCCTCCCACCGTCCCCGCGCCTGCCGCAACCCGGCCTCCCCCAGATCGTGAAACCCATACCAGGCCGCTTCAAACCGCCGTCGGTTCGCTTCAAACAGAGGGTGTACCTGCGGCGTCGAACGCCCCCGCCGCTCCACCTCCCGGCTATACTCGCCGCCGCTTTTGGCCGCGCCAATCGTCAGCAGCCCCCTCTCGCCCAGCCGCCGCAGCCCTGCCAGGTGCAGCGCCCGGAGCGCCAACCGGTACTCCCCCCGCCCCGCCAGCTCATCCGCCATCGCCAGCCACGACTCTTCAGGCAGCGCATCCGGGCGCACCTCTTCAGCCGACAGGTCCGGCACCGGAGCCGCCCCCGCCCCCGCCGCCGCCGCCCGCCGTCCCCGCCGCTTTCTCCGCTGCCGGTAGAGCGAAACCAGCAGCCACCCCACCGCCAGCACCGCCAACCCGATCACCACCTGCTGCGTGGCCGCCGGGCTCCACTCGAAGCCTCCGCCCTGCGGCCGCGCCTTCTCCGCCGGATAGAGCCATTCGAGAAACTCGCCAATCCAGCGTGTGATCTGCGCCGCCAAGTCGCCATACCACCCCGGCTCCGTCCCGGTCTCCCGCGGCTGCCGGAAGGCAAACTCCGGTTCCCGCAGCGTCCGCGCAATGCTCTGCTCAAGCTCCTGGCTCTCCTGCGCCGCCAGCGGCCCCGCCTGCAATCCCGTCAGTACCAGTCCCAGGCCCGCCGCGCGCAGCGCCGCCAGCAGGTCTGTCCCCGTCTTGCGCGACTGCTCCCCAAACACCCGCCGCGCCGCCATCGCATTCAAGAGCGGATCGAGACACAGGTACGTCACCAGCGTCACCACCCAGAAACTGGGCAGATTAAACAGCCGCTCCCCCATCCGGCCAAACGCGGTCTCCCAGCCAAAGAACGCCCGCAGCAGCACCGGCGCCGCCAGCCACAGCGCAAACAGGTTCCCCCACAGCAGCAACCCGCCGGCCATTACCACCGAAAGCTCCCAGTTCTGCGCCAGTACCTCCCGCGTGGCGAGCCGCAGCGCCTCTCGCGGGGTGCTCACGGAAAGCGTCCGGTAAAACGTCACTGCCGGTGCAAGCGGAAAAAACAGCAGCCCGGCCAACGGCAATACCAGCAGCGCCGTCGGCTGCAGCGTCCACTGCGCCCCCAGCCGCGCCGCCGGCGGCGCCCCTCCCAACACCCGCAGCAGCGCGCTCTGAAAATACCACTCCCCCGCCTGCTTGCCCAGGTAGGCCGCCGCCACCAATAGCGCCCAGAAGCCCGCCTGCTCGGCGTAGTAGGCGTCCACGCTGGCCGCCAGCAGCAAACGGCCCAGCAGATATCCATACGGCAGCGTGCAAGCCGCCCAGACCACCCACACCGGAGCCGGTACCCGCCGCAGCAGCGCCGCCGCCGCGTCCGCCGCCTCCGTCCACGACGGCCGCTTCACGCCGTCGCCCTCCAAATCCACTCCCCCAACCCCAGAAAAAACAGCCACGCCAGCAACCCGCCCACCACGGCGCCCGCCGCCCAGCCCACGCGTTCCCATTCCGCCCCCCGCCCCGTTGCCGGTTGGCTTCGTTTCGTCAGGCACGCCAGACACAACATCCGGCCCTCGTGCTCCGTGATGCACTCCCGGCAGAACGACTGCTGACAGCTCGGGCAGCGCGCCGCCGCCTCCCGCCCCGGATGCCGCTGACAACGCGCCAGCGCGATCATGCCCCGTCCTCTCCCTGCTGCCGCTCTACCCATCCCGCCGCCGCGGCCGCCGCTACCCGCCAGCCTACCGCCACCGCCGCAGCCAACCCCTCCCACCGCTGCGCCGCCAGGGACCACTCCGCCAGCGTCAGCGACGAACTCGGCCGCCGCCACTCCACCAACCCCAAAAACAACAAAAACAACAACAGGTCCAAAACCAGCAGACCCGTCAGCGCCGCCGCCGCCTCCCGGCGGCGGCGCAGCGTTCGCCACCACGCTATCGACGTTGTCAGCGTCGCCGGCACTAAAAACACCGCCGCGCTCCAGATCTCCACCTGCAGCGCCGGCCAGTTCCGGTAAACCAGAATCAACGCTGCGCTCAGCAGCAGCGCACCTGCCGTGGCCCAGCCGAGACCCCGCACCGGCCGGTAGGTCCGCTCCGCCGCCCCGGCCAGGAGCACCGGCATCGCCTCCGGTCGCGGCAGGCCCGCCTGCGCCGCCTGCACCCGTTCGAGGATCCGCGGCACGGCCTCCTCCACCGCCCGCCGCGTCCCTAAGCCCGGCAGCGGCCACTCCCCGGAAAGACTGATCAATCGCGCCACGCAGCGCCGCCCCCGCCCGATCGACCAGATCTGCAGGACCAGCAGCGTCGCCGGCAGCAGCGCCAATCCCACCCGCAGACCCAACTGCGCCGGCAGCAGCGCCAACCCCGTCGACAGTGCCAGAACCACCAAACGAGCCACCCGCCACCCTGTCCACAGCGGCGCCTCCGCCACCGAGATCGCCCGGATCTCTGTGTAGGGAAACCGCTGATACTCATGCTGCAGCCGCAGCGAAGTCACCTGCAGCAGATGATCGCCCCCGTCATAAAGCGCCGCCGACCGCAGCCAGCCCGGCGACCAACCCGTCAGCATCCGGTACTCGCTCATGCCCGCCGCCCCAGCGCCCAGATCAAGATGCCGATAAACCCCGCCAGCACAACCATCCAGACCGCCGCTAGCCCCAACGCCGCCCAGCGCAGCCAACCCGTCCGCGGCACCGCCGTCCGCGTCTTCTTCCACGTCACCCAGGAGTAGATCCCCACCAACGGACCCGTCAGCAGCGTCATCAACGGCAGCGCCGCCATCATCAGCCCAATCGCATCGTACAGCACCGCCCGCCGCTGAAATCGCGCCTCCCCCGCCGCCGTCCCCCGCTCAAAACAAACGTTGCAAACCGCCTGCGTCCCTTCGCCGTCCACGCACAGCGAACACACGTAACGACCGCACTGCCCGCACGCCGCCTCCGCCAGGTTCGCCGGATGGTGAAAACACGTCGCCGTGCCCTCCCCCGCCGCCGCCGGCGGCCGCCCCCTGCCGTCCGTCCACCCCGCCGGAAACACCCACACCTGCACCGGCGCCTGACACCCCCCGCACGGCAGCGCCTCCAGCCGGTTCCAGTCCGCCTCCGGTACCTCCAGTCCGCACAAGTTACAGCACGGCATCGCGGTCATTGCTTCATTACCCGCGTATCCGCCAGCATGTCGTGCAGCGCCCGTTTCTCGCTATCCCACAGCGGCATCAGGTACCCGATGCCCAGCGTCATCCCGGTGACGTAATGTGCAAAGTACCGGCCCAGGGCGTGCTTACTCCCCAGCCGTTTCCCCTCTCCATCGAGCACCTGCAACTGCAGCAGCAGCTTGCCCGGCGTTCCGCCTTTCTTGGCGAGGAACCACACCTCGTAGACCGCCTGCAGCCCAATCTGCGCAAGCACCGTAAAACCGTAGAACCCCAACATCCAAGGCCCCATCTGCTCCGGCCTCGCGCTCGCCCCCGTCGCGCCCACCATCACCAGCACCGGCATCTGCAGCGCAAAGTTTCCCACCGACTGAATCATCGAATCAATCATGCGCGCCGCGAAACGCGGCCCGAATCCCGCAAACTCCCCGTACGCCGCCGGCAACGCCCGGCCCTCGCGCAGCGCCGCCACGTGCCGCGGCTTGCAATACGCGCAAACCTCAATGCCGCCCCAGCGCACTACCCATGACTCCGGCTGCATCGTCCCGCAGCGCTCACACCGGCGCCGCGGTGCGCCGTCCGCGCCCGGTCCAAACACCTCCCCCGCCGTCTGCCAGCCCGCCGCCCCGTCCCGCCATACCAGCGCACCCGGACGCAGCGCTCCCGCCGCTGCCCACTCCCGTACCTGCCGTTCTTCAAACGGACCCTGCTGGACCCCGTCCTGTAGTGTGTACCAGGCCAAGCCCTCAGTATAGCCACACCGCGTCTCTTCCGCCCCCCCGGCCAATCCATTACCCTGGGAACGGATGCCCCGCCTCTCCCGACGCCTCTTCCTGGCCGCCCTTCCCGCGGCCGCCGCCGAACCCAGCCCCTCCGCCTACGCCGCCCGCTTCGCCGCCGAAGTCAAACGCCCCGTCCCTCTGTCCCCCGCCGTCCAGGAGTTCTACGCCGCCTACCTCGCCCCCCACCCCGCGCTCGCCCCCAATCAGTTCGTCGCCCTCGTCGACCGCAATCCCAAATCCCAACTCTTTCTCCTCTATTGGCGCCAACCCGCCGGCCGCTTTCACTTCCTCGGCGCCTGCCCCGTCTCCACCGGACTCCCCGGCCGCTTCGAATACTTCCTCTCCCCCCTCGGCCTCTTCGAACACTCCCTCGCCCACCCCGACTTCCGCGCCGAAGGCACCAAAAACGAATACGGCATCCGCGGCTACGGCGAAAAAGGCATGCGCGTCTACGACTTCGGCTGGGTCCGTGCCAACAAAACCTGGGGCGACCGCCGCGAAAGCGCCCTCCGCCTCCAAATGCACGCCACCGACCCCGATCGCCTCGAACCCCGCCTCGGCATCCCCCTCTCGAAAGGCTGCATCCGCATCCCCACCTCCCTCAACCGCTTCCTCGACCGCCACGGCATCCTCGACGCCGCCTACGTCGAGGCCCGCCAGCAGGGCCGCCGCCTCTGGGTCCTTCCCCCTGACTGGAACCCCACACCCTGGGCCGGCCGCTACCTCGCCATCATCGATACCTCCGGCGCGTGGCTCACCCTCTGAACCCCCTGCTATACTGCGAAAGTCCCGTCCCACCCCCTGGCCCCTGTCGGTCCTCTCCCAATCAAAATATCCTAGGAAAACCGCATGCGCCCTCTCCTCGCCCTCTTCCCGCTGCTCGTTCTGCCCGCCCTCGCCCAAACCCCCAGCCCCGCCCTCCTGGCCAAAGCCAAGGCCATCCACAATCGCGTCCTGAAACTCGATACCCATAACGACATCGACGCCGCCAACTTCACCCCCGCCTGCAACTACCTCCAGCGCCTCAATACCCAGGTCAATCTCCCCAAAATGGCCGACGGCGACATGGACGTCGCTTTCTTCATCGTCTACGTCGGCCAGGGCCTCCCCACCGCCGAAGCCTACGACCTCGCCTACCAGCAGGCCATCGAAAAGTTCGACGCCATCCACCGCTTCACCGAATCCATCGCCCCCAACGCCATGGGCCTCGCCCTCACCCCCGCCGATGTCCGCCGCCTCCACCGCGAAGGCAAACGCGTCGCCGTCATCGGCGTCGAAAACGGCTACCCCCTCGGCCTCGACCTCAAACGCGTCGAAGAGTTCTACAAACGCGGCGGCCGCTACCTCTCGCTCGCTCACAACGGCAACAGCCAGCTCGCCGACTCGAACACGGGCGAAGCCTCCGGCTATCTCCACAACAACGGACTCTCCCCCCTCGGCCGCCAGGTCATCGCCGAAATGAACCGCCTCGGCATGATGGTCGATCTCTCCCACCCCTCGAAAGGCGCCAATCTCGAAGCCATCCGCCTCTCGAAGGCGCCCGTCATCGCCTCCCATTCGAGCGTCCGCGCCCTCGCCGACCACAGCCGCAACATGGACGACGAACAACTCCTCGCCCTCAAAAAGAACGGCGGCGTCGTCCAGATCGTCGGCTTCGCTTCCTACCTCAAAGTGGACTCCAAAGAACGCGCCGCCGCCCTCACCGCCCTGCGCAACGACTTCGGCTTCGGCGGCGGCCGCGCCGGCGGACCCACCTTCCGCCGGCCCACCGCCCCTCGCCCCTGCGCCGTCGAACCGCCCCCCGCTCCCGCCGCCAACGCCGGAGCCCCCGCCCCGCGCCGCGCCGGCGGCTTCCTCAATATGCTCCCCCCGGACCGCCGCGCCGAGTACGAAAAGCGCATGGCCGAAATCGACGCCCGCTTCCCGCCCGCCCCCCGCGCCAACGTCCAGGACATGGTCAACCACATCGACTACGCCGTCAAACTCATCGGCATCGACCACGTCGGCATCTCCTCGGACTTCGACGGCGGCGGCGGCATCGACGGCTGGGACAGCGCCGCCGAAGCCTTCAACGTTACCCTCGAACTCGTCCGCCGCGGCTACACCGAAAAACAGATCGCCAAACTCTGGAGCGGCAACCTCCTCCGCGTCTGGGCCAACGTCGAAAAAGCCGCCCGCAAGCTGAACAAGCGCTAGCCGCGCCTTACTTTTTACCCGTCTCTTTCCAACCGTACGCCGCCAGCAGAATGTGGAAGATCTGCGTGTTCGGCAGATAGCCCTTCACCCGCGCCGCACCCGGCCCCATGGCCGCCACCAGCACCTCCTCGGCCGTGTGCGTGTTGAACATCTGCACCGCCGTCCGCGCCCCGTCCTCGGCCGGCTTTTCCGGCAGCAGCGCCTCGCCCGGCTTGCCGCCCCGCACCCGCAAATCAAACGAGTGGTCCGCCGTGAACAGCAGCAGCGTATCCCGCCCGCTCACCTGCCCCGCCGTCTGCCGCACCAGCTTGTCCATCGTCACCGCCTGGTCCAGCCCCTGCCGCAGCTTATCGGTGTGCATGTCCCACTCCACCATCAGAAAATACCCCTTCGGATTCCGCGACAGAATCTCAATTGCCCGCCGCACCACCGGCAGCGGATCAAACCGTTCATCGAACAGCGCCACCACGCGCCGCGCCCCCGCCGGAATCTCCTCCGGCCGGTCATGCCACGCGTAGCCCTTCTCCCCCAGCGCCTTCCGCAGGTCGTAGCCCGCGCTCTCGGTCGCCGCCAAAATTCCCTTCCGGCCCCCGCCAATCACCAGGTCCACCCCGTCCCCAAACCGCGGCTTGGCAATCTGCGCCACAATCTCGGCGAACTTCCGCCGGTGGTTGCAGTGCGCGTAGCAGGCCGCCGGCGTCGCGTCCGCCATCGACATGTTCGAAATCACCCCCGTCGACAGGCCCCGCTCCTCGGCATACTCCAAGATTGTCTTGAGCGGCGCTCCGTCCGTCTTTCCCGGCACCGCCTCGGCCGACTGCGAAATCACCGAATTCTTCGTCTTCTGCCCCGTCACAATCGCCGTCATCCCGGCCGCCGAATCCGATACCCACGCCCCCACCGGCGACGTCTCCGACAAGCCCATATGCGGCATCTGCTGAATAAACAGCTTCCCCGGCGCTCCGTAGCCGTGCAAGCTCGCCGCGTGCAGCGTCGGAATTCCCCCTGCGTCCCCTAAAAACAAAATCACATTCCGCGCCCGCGGCTCCCCGGCCGCCGCCAAACCCGCCATCAACAAAAACAAAGAACAGATCTTCATGCAGCTATCAGCCTATCAACTCCTGCTCCCCGCCCATGCCGCGCCCCCTGCCCCAGTAGCCACGCCACCAACTCCCGATTCCCGCTCTGCACCGCCCCATCAAGCGGCGTAATCCCGTCCCAACCCACCCGGTTCAAGTTCGCCCCCCGCTCTACCAGCCAACGCGCCGCCTCCTCCTGCCCGCCCCGGCAGGCGTGCCACAGCGCCGCCGTCAGCATCTCCACCCCCGGCGCCGGATCCTCCGCCCAGCGCGCCCGCAGCCGGTCCATCTCGCCCAACCCCGCCGCCTCGGTAAATGTCGTCTGCGCCCCCCGCTCAAGCAATCGCCGCGCCGCCGCCCACTGCGCAAAAATCACCGCGTCCGACATCGCCGTACCGTTCGTGAAAATCGCCCCCGGACTCTCCATCGCCGCCCCGCCGTCGAGCAGCGCATCAATCGCCCAACCCATCAATCGCCGCCACGTCGTTGCTGCTCGCCGCCCAGTGCAGCGTCCGCTCCGGCGCGTTGCCGCCCTCGAGCGGCGCCTCCGCGTCCGCCCCCCGCTCCAGCAACAGCGCAATCGTCTCCGCCCCCCGCGGAAAATGGCCCGGCCAGTCCGTCGCCACGTGCAGCAGCGTCCGCCGCTCCCGCCCCGGACCCGCCACCCGGGCCCGCGCCAACGCGGGTTCGGCGTCCAGCATCGCCCGCAGCGCCTCCACCTCCCCGCCGGCAATCACCCGCTTCAACTCCTGTCCCCGCGCGCTGTCCGCCGTAATCTCCATGCCGCTATTATCATGGAAGCTAATCCCCCGAAACATGCCGCCCAGCCGCTCCCGCCGCGCCCGCGCCGCCCGCCGCCGCCAACGCCGCATGCAGCGCGTCGAACACGACCTAAGCCCCGACCAATGGGCCGCCCTCCAACAAGCCTGGGGCGGCTGCGCCTACTGTGGCGCCACCGGCCTCCCCCTTCAACGCGACTGCGTCCTCGCCCTCTCCCGAGGCGGCCGCTACACCCTCGACAACATCGTCCCCGCCTGCGCCTCTTGCAATACCAGCAAGTGCAACGAAGAGGTCACCGCCTGGCTCCGCCGCAAACGCCTGCCGGAAGCCGCCTTCCTCCTCCGCTACTCCCAAATCCGCTCCGCCCTCGCCACCCCTATGCCACAATCGTGTTGAATGCCTGTTCGCCACCTCGTCACCCTCGACCCTGCCCACTTCCACGCCGCCCTCGTCCAAAAAGAGATGTACGATGGCGTCTCCCCCCTCGCTAAGGTCTACGCCCCCCTCGGACTCGATCTCACCGAACACCTCACCCGCGTCGCCCGCTTCAATCAGCGCCCCGAAAACCCCACCACCTGGGCGCTCGACGTCCACGCCGGCCCGGACTCCCTCGCCCGCCTCCTGCGCGACGAGGCCTCCGGCAACGTCGTCGTCCTCTCCGGCCGCAACCGCTCCAAAATCGATAGCATCGAGCAATCCGTCGCCCACGGCTTCCACGTCCTCGCCGACAAACCCTGGATCCTCCGCTCCGCCGACCTCCCCCGCCTCGCTCACTCCCTCGACGAAGCCGCCCGTCGCCACGTCGTCGCCTACGACATCATGACCGAGCGCTACGAGGTCACCTCCATGCTCCACCGCGCCCTCGTCAACTCCCCCTCCGTCTTCGGCCACCTGCTCCCCGGCGACCCCGCCCACCCCGCCATCTACATGGACAGCATGCACCGCCTGCTCAAAACCGTCGCCGGCGTCCCCATGCTCCGCCCCCTCGCCTTCTTTGACATCGAAGAGCAGGGCGAAGCCCTCTCCGACGTCGGCACCCACCTCGTCGACCTCGCCCAATGGATCGCCTTCCCCGATCTCGCCATCGACTACCGCACCGACATCGCCCTCCTCGACGCCCGCCGCTGGCCCACCGTCCTCAACCCGGAACAGTGGAGCCGCGTCACCGGCGGCGCCCCCGTCCCCGCTTCGCTCACCGGCTTCCTCCGCGATGGCAACTTCGACTACTACGGCAACAACTTCGTCTCTTACACCCTCCGCGGCATCCACGTCCAGATGGACGTCCGCTGGGACCTCGAAGGCGTGAGCGACACCCATAAAGCCATCTTCCGCGGCTCCCAGGCCAGCATCGAAGTCCGCCAGGGCGCCGCCGAAAACTACCGCCCCGAAGTCTACGTCGTCCCCAATAGCCCCGCGCTCTACCCCCCAGTCCGCGCCGCCCTCGTCGCCAAACTCGCCGAACTCCAGCCCACCTTCGACGGCGTCGGCCTCGAAGACCGCGGCTCCGAACTCCTCCTCACCATCCCGGACCACCACCGCGTCGGCCACGAAGCCCATTTCGCCGAGGTCACCCGCCAGTTCTTCGCCTACCTCGACAAACCGCAATCCCTTCCGGCCTGGGAAAAGCCGAACATGCTCGCCAAGTACTACGTCTGCACGAAAGGCGTCGAAATGGCCATCGCCAAACCGGCCTGAAGCGGCGCGGCGCCTCTTAGCGAACGCGGTACAGCGCCGCCGGCCCTGACGAGAACACCAACTCCAGCCGCGCGTCCGCCCGCAACTGCCGGTGGATCGCCGCATGCGTCTCCGGCGGTAGGTCGCGTGCGTACTCCCAGTCGTGCAGCAGAATGTAGCCGATCCCCAGCCGCTTGCAGTAGCCGGGGGCGTCCGAGTACTCTCGCTCCAGCGCCTTCTGATCGGTCCGGTACCAGTGAATCGTCGGCACAAAGTGCCCCGCCCCCCGCCGCCCGCTGCGCAGATATACCGCCGGATCCGTCCCTGACAGCACCGAAGCCTCCGCCGGCAGCCTCTCCCGCAGATACTCCATAGCCGCCGCCGTCTCCCGAAAGCGCCGGTCATGATCCCGCATCGCCGCCGGAATTCCCCATGCCAACAGATCCACCTGCCGCCATCCGCACCACCCGGCGACCACCGCCATCACCCCCACCAGCACCCCGCCCGCCACCCGCTGCCCCCGGTCCGGGTTCCGGAACGCCGCCCGGATGACCCCTCCCACGTGCAGGAACTCGGTCGCGATGCCCAGCAGCCACAGCGGCCCCATCGGCAGTACAAACCGCTCATTCGGCGGAAAGTGCCAAACCACCAGCAGCAGGCTGTAGCCAAGGCAAAAATAAGCGTACGCGGCCGTCAGCCCACGCGGCTCCCGCCGCACCCGCCGCACCACCCCGCTGATGCCCGCTACCCCGAGCGACAGGGCCAAAACCTTCTCCAGCATCGAGTTCGTCGTCGTCGGCAGCAGCAGTGCGCCCAGCCCGTTCACTAAACCGTCCAGGTTCCGCCAGAGATACAGCGAAAACTCCCGCCAGACGAACACCAGCATGTGGTAGCCGAAATAGTTTGTGTAATATAGGCTGATCTCGTCCGTCCCCCTGGCCCGGTGTGCCGCCGCCCACCAGAACCATCCCGCCGCGATCGGACAGAATACGGCGGCGAAAATCCCCGCCCGCCGGAACTCGCGCCGCAGCAGCAGCCAGCCCACCACCGCCGGCAGCAGGGCAATCCCCGCGGAACGCGTCAAAAACGCCAGCCCCGCCGCGGCCCCGGCCACCGCCGTCCACCGTGCGTCCGCCCGCCCCAGCAGCAGCAGCGCCGCCAGCAGCAGCCCGGTAAACGGTAGCTCCGAGAGCAGCGATGTGCTGAACAGAATCCCGTACGGGTTGGCTGCCCACAGCGCCGGCAGCAGCCAGCGCGCCGTCTCGCCCGCGCCTGCCTGCCGCAGCCACGCCCGGTAGGCGAAGGCCGTCAGCGGTAGCCACATCCAGGCCAGCACCATCGCCCACTGTAGATTGTCCGGGTACCGCGGTTCCAGGTGCCAGGCCAGCGAAAGGAGCAGCGGCCAGAATGGCGGGTACTTGGTCTGATATGGCTCCCCCGGCAGACTCAGAATCCGGTACTCCCCGGTTTGCGCCAGCGACTGCGCTCCCACGTAATAGAGGCCGTCATCATGGTAAGCGCCCGCCGACGGCATCTCGCGCCACTGCCAGGCGAACCAGGCTCCGGGTAGCAAACCAAGCAAAATCAAACAGATGGCTCGAAGACGGGGCATGCTCGACATTGTACCCTTCCCCTCGCTTCTCCGTCGCCCGCCGCCCCGGAGCCGGGAATGGATCGGCCCGGGGATGGCGCTCACAACCGCATCAGCCGTTACCCCGCAGGAGGTACAAGCCAGCCGCCACGTTGATTCCATACGCACCAACCCGCCCCGGCCTGCTCCCGCCCGGCAACGCTGCCGTCCGCTGCGGCGCCCCTCGCAAACCGCATCGCCCCAGTGCCCCACCGCCCTTTCTCTCGTAGGGGCCCACCGCGCCGGCACTCCCTCCCCTCGCACCCCTCCCCGGCGGTAGTAAAATACGGCCTGCCATGTCCTCCCGCCTCCCGCCCGTCCTCCTCCTCTCCACCCTCGTCGTCTCCACCCTCCTCTCGCTCCCCGCCTCCAGCCAGACCCCCCACCGCCCCTTCCTCGATCGCTACTGCGCCAACTGCCACAACAGCACTGCCAAAATGGGCGGCCTCCGCCTCGACCCCGCTGCCTTACCCGCCCCCACCGCCCACCCTGCTCTCTGGGAAAAAATCGTCCGCAAAGTCGGCACCGGCCTCATGCCCCCGCCCGGCGCCCCCCAACCCTCCCCCGCCGAACGCCGCACCCTCCTCACCGCCCTCGCCGCCTCCCTCGACGCCGCCAAACTCAACCCCGGCCGCACCGAATCCCTCCGCCGCCTCAACCGCACCGAATACCAAAACGCCATCCGCGACCTCCTCGCCGTCGACATCGACGCCGCCTCCCTCCTCCCCGCCGACGAAAGCGGCCACGGCTTCGATAACGTCAACCTCGGCGACCTCCCCCCGCCCTCCTCAACCGCTACATCGCCGCCGCTCAGAAGATCAGCCGCCTCGCCGTCGGCAGCAGCCAGTCCGCCCTCCACAGCGAAACCATCACCCTCCCCGCCGACCTCACCCAGGAAGACCAACTCCCCGGCCTCCCCCTCGGCACCCGCGGCGGCCTCTCCCTCCCCTACACCTTCGTCCAGAACGGCGAGTACGAGTTCCACATCCTCCTCGCCCGCGACCTCACCGGCACCATCAGCGGCCTCCGCGACTCCCGCCAGCACCAACTCCTCCTCCTCCTCGACCGCCAACCCGTCCACACCTTCACCCTCTCCCAGGAACTCCTCGGCGATCAGATCCTCAACGAAAAAGAGCTCAAAATCCGCCTCCCCGTCCCCGCCGGCCCCCACCACCTCGCCGTCACCTTCCTCAAAGAAGGCTCCTCCCTCCCCGACTCCCCCCGCCAACCCCCCTCCTCCCGCTTCAACGACCGCCGCTACCCCCGCACCGCCCCCGCCGTCTCCCAACTCGCCATCACCGGACCCTTCTCCCCCCAGGGCCCCGGCCAAACCCCCAGCCGCCGCCGCCTCTTCGTCTGTCAACCCGCCCACCCCGCCGCCGAAGAGTCCTGCGCCGCCTCCATCCTCACCACCCTCCTCCGCCGCGCCTACCGCCGCCCCGCCACCCCCGCCGATCTCCACGAACTCCTCCCCTTCTACCGCCAGGGCCGCGCCCAGGCCGGCTTCGACGCCGGCATCACCACCGCCGTCGCCGCCGTCCTCGCCAATCCCAAATTCCTCTTCCGCGTCGAAACCGATTCCCCTCAGGGCGGTGTCTACCGCATCTCCGACCTCGAACTCGCCTCCCGCCTCTCGTTCTTCCTCTGGAGCAGCATCCCGGACGACGAACTCCTCCTCGCCGCCACCCAGGGCCAGCTCCGCCAGCCCGCCGAACTCGAACGCCAAACCCGCCGCCTCCTCGCCGACCCCCGTTCGAAAAACCTCGCCACCAACTTCGCCGGACAGTGGCTCCGCCTCCGCAACATCGACTCCGTCCTCCCCAGCGGCAACCTCTTCCGCGACTTCGACGACAACCTCCGCCAGGCCTTCCGCCAGGAAACCGAACTCTTCTTCGACAGCATCCTCCGCGAAGACCGCTCCCTCCGCACCTTCCTCAAGTCCGATTACACCTTCCTCAACGAACGCCTCGCCCGCCACTACGATATCCCCGGCGTCTACGGCAGCCGCTTCCGCCGCGTCGCCCTCCCGCCCGGCAGCCACCGCGGCGGTCTCCTCCGCCAAGGCAGCATCCTCTCGGTCACCTCCTACGCCACCCGCACCTCCCCCCTCCTCCGCGGCGTCCTCGTCCTCAAGAACATCCTCGGCGCCCCGCCCCCCGCCCCGCCCGCCGCCGTCCCTCCCCTCCCGGAAACCACCATGGCCGCCAATCTCCCCATGCGGAAACGTCTCGCCGCCCATCGCGCCAACCCCGCCTGCGCCAGCTGCCACCGCACCATCGACCCCGTCGGCTTCGCCCTCGAAAACTACGACGCCACCGGCCGCTGGCGTACCATCGAAGTCGAAGATCAGCCCGTCGATGCCGCCGGCGCCATCCCCGGCGACCGCGAGTTCCAAGGCGTCGATGGCCTCGAAGACGCCCTCCTCCGCCATCCGGAACTCTTCGCCGCTACCCTCACCGAAAACCTCCTTACCTTCGCCCTTGGCCGCGGCGTCGAATACTACGACGCCCCCGCCGTCCGCAAAATCGTCGCCGCCGCCGAAAAGAACGATTACCGTTTCTCCTCGATTATCCTTGGAGTGGTCAACAGCGCACCCTTCCGCCTGCGCCGTGCCGAACCGCTCGCCACCGCTCAAAAGTAAGGAGCCCGCATGAACTTCCTCACCAGAAAAGCCATCCCTCGCCGCGCCCTCCTCCGCGGCGCCCTCGCCCTCCCCCTGCTCGACGCCATGGTCCCCGCCGCCACCGCCTGGGCCCAGACTCCCGCCCGCCCCGTCCGCCGCCTCGGTTTCGTCTTCATCCCCATGGGCTGCGATCAGGACCGCTGGACGCCGCCCGGCCCCGCCGGACCCCTCGGCCCGCTCTCCCCCATCCTCGCCCCCCTCGAACCCGTCAAGTCCCACCTCTCCGTCATCACCAACCTACGCCTCCCCAACGCCTACCCCGGCACCCACGACACCTCCAACTCCGCCTTCCTCAGCGCCTCCCAGGCCAAACACACCGAAAGCTCCGACTTCTTCTCCGGCATCACCGTCGACCAGATCGCCGCCCGCGAAATCGGCCGCGATACCCAAATCGCCTCCCTCCAACTGGCCATGGACCTCCACCCCCTCGCCGGGGTCTGCAACAACGGCTACTCCTGCGTCTATCAGAACTGCCTCTCCTGGTCCTCCCCCACCACCCCCCTCCCCTCGGAAGCCCATCCCCGCGTCGTCTTCGAGCGTCTGTTCGGCGAAGGCGGCAACGCCGCCGCCCGCCGCGCCGCCCTCCGCAATCGCGCCAGCCTCCTCGACGCCTTCACCGCCGAAATCGCCCGCCTCAAACAACGCATCGCCGCCCCGGACCGCCTCCGCCTCGATCAGTATCTCGATAGCGTCCGCCAGGTCGAAAGCGAAATCGAACGCGCCGAACGCGCCGCCAAGGACAATCAAACCCCCGACCTCGAACGCCCCGTCGGCGTCCCCGCCGCCTTTGCCGATCACGCCAAGCTCATGTTCGACCTGCAGATCCTCGCCTTCCAGGCCGACATCACCCGCGTCATCGCCTTCCAGTTCACCCGCGAACAAAGCAATCGCACCTATCCCGAAATCGGCGTCCGCGACCCCCACCATCCCACCAGCCACCACGGCAACGACCCCTACAAAGTCGCCCAGATCGCCAAAATCAACACCTATCACATCAAGCTCTTCTCCGAGTTCCTGCAACGCCTCAAAGCCACCCCCGATGGCAACGGCTCTTTGCTCGACCACTCCGTCTACCTCTACGGCAGCGGCATGGGCAACCCCAGCCTCCACGACCACGAAAACCTCCCCATCCTCGTCGCCGGCGGCGCCGCCAGCCGGCTCAAAGGCGGCCGCCACCTCCGCTACGAAAAACCCGCCAACCTCGCCAATCTCCATCTCACCCTGCTCGACCGCGTCGGCGTCCACCTCGACTCCTTCGTCGACAGCACCGGCAAAATCGAAGACCTCTTCGACCGCGTCGACCTCGCCTAAGGAACGCCGCCCATGAAGCCCCTCGCCCTCGCCCTCCTCGCCTGCGCCCTCGCCGCCGCCGCCGATTCCCAGCCCGTGCTCGCCAACGCCGCCGAATGCGCCGACGCCGCCGCCGTCCTCAAACTCCTCCAATCCGGCGCCGACGCCAACCAGCCTCAGCCCGACGGCGCCACGCCCCTCCACTGGGCCGTCCACCATGACCACGCCCCCATGGTCGACGCCCTCCTTCGCGCCGGCGCCCGGCCCAACGCCGTCAACCGCTTCGGCGTCCCGCCCCTCGCCCAGGCCTGCACCCAGGGCAGCGCCGCCGTCGTCCAACTCCTGCTCGCCGCCGGCGCCGACCCCCACGCCACGCTCAAGGGCGGCGAGACCATGCTCATGCTCGCCTCCCGCGCCGGCAATCTCACCGCCGTCCAGGCCCTCCTCGCCCGCGATGCCCGCCCCGAAGCCCGCGAACGCCTCGGGCAAACCGCCCTCATGTGGGCCGCCGCCGAAGGCCACACCCCGGTCGTCCGCGCCCTCCTCGCCGCCGGCGCCTCCCCGCACCCCACCACCGACTCCGGCTACGCCCCGCTCTACTTCGCCATCCGCCACGGTCATCTCGAAACCGTCCGCCTCCTCCTCGCCGTCGCCCCCAACCCCGCCGCCGCAGCCCGCGCCATCATCGCCCGCCCCGAACCCTCCACCCGCCAAAGCGCCGGCGCCCTGCGCGCCGCCCGCAACCGCCCACCCCTCACCCCCCTCGCCCTCGCCGTCCAGAACGGTCACTTTGAACTGGCCATCGCCCTTGTCGACGCCGGCGCCGACCCCAACGATCTCCGCTCCGGCCTCAGCGCCCTCCACGCCCTCCCCGGCGTTCGAAAGCCCGACGCGAGCGACATGAGCGACCCCGCCCCGGTCACCGGCCAGGGCCGCCTCACCAGCCTCGAGTTCGTCCGCCAGCTCGTTGCGCGTGGCGCCAACGTCAATCTCCGCCTGCCCCCGGGCGCCCCCAAGCAGCCGGCGACCTCTTCGAGCGTCGCCTCCCCCGGCGCCACCCCCTTGCTGTTCGCCGCCGACCGCGCCGACCTCCCCCTCCTGCAACTCCTCCTGCGCCTCGGCGCCGACCCCCTGCTCCCCAACGACGAAGGCACCACCCCGCTGCTGGCCGCCGCCGGCGTCGGCACCAACGAACCGCAGGAGGAAGCCGGTGAAGACTCCGAGGCCGTCGAAGCCGTGAAACTCCTGCTCGACCGCGGCGCGGATATCAACACGGTCGATCAGAACGGCGACACCGCCATGCATGGCGCCGCCTACGCCATCAGCCCCCTGGTGATCAAACTCCTCGCCGACCGCGGCGCCGACCCTCAGGTCTGGAAGAATCCCAACAAAGCCGGCGGCACGCCCCTCTACATCGCCGAAGGCTACACCAGCCGCCTGCCCCGCCCCGATGCCGCTACCATCGCCGCCATCACCGAACTCATGCAGAAGGCAGGCCTGTCCACCGCCGGCCAACGGCCCAAAATCATCGACCACTACGGCGTCCCCCCGCCGGCCAAATAACATCCAGCCTTAAAATCCTGTCGAACGTCGCCCCCCACTCGGATATACTTGGTCCTTAACTCGCCAAGTAGCGCCTGCCCCGTCCGGACGTCCAATCCAACACTTCCCCATTTCAAGAGAAAAAAGAAAAGGCAATGAAGCGAACTTTACTCCCGTTGATCTTATGTGCTCTGGCTGCCCTCGATCAGGCGCATGCCCAGGTACTCTACGGCTCCGTCGTCGGTGCCGTCCTCGACCCCAGCGATGCCGCCGTGCCCAACGCCACGGTGCAACTCATCAGTAAAGAAACCGGTCTCAGCCGCGATGGCAAAAGCGACTCCAACGGCCGCTACTCCTTCGTCAACGTCCTCCCCGGCGCCTACTCCCTGCGCGTCGCCGCCGGCGGCTTTCGCGCGGTCACCCGCGAAGAACTCGCCGTCGTCATCAATACCGTGGCTCGCGCCGATATCCGCCTCCAGGTAGGCGACGTCACCGAACAGATCACCGTCAGCGGCGCCGCCACCGTCCTCCAAACCGAAAAAGCCGACGTTCGCACCGAGTTCAACCGCAAAGAGATCGCCACCCTCCCCCTGGCCAGCTACCGCAACTTCCAAAGCCTGTTCAACCTCGTTCCCGGCGCCACCCCTGCCAACTTCCAGAACAGCACCGGCTCCACCCCCGCCCGCGCCCTTTCGACCAACATCAACGGTACGGCCCGCAACAACAACAATACCCGCGTCGACGGCGCCACCAATGTCTACATCTGGTTGCCCCATCACATGGTCTATGTGCCCCCCGTCGAGTCCATTGAAACCGTCAACCTCTCGAGCGGCTCCTTCGACGCCGAACAGGGCATGGCCGGTGGCTCCTCCATCACCGTCGCCACCAAAAGCGGCACCAACGAGTTCCACGGCTCAGCCTTCCATTTCCACGACAATCAGCGCCTCCGCACCCGCAACTTCTTCCTGCCCGCCGGCCGCCCCATTCCCAAATCCATCTTCAATATCTTCGGCGCCACCCTGGGCGGCAAGATCATCCGCGACAAACTGTTCTTCTTCAGCAGCATGGAGGGCACCCTCGAACGCGCCGGCATTACCCGCATCACCGATGCCGTCCCCACCGCCGCCATCCGCGCCGGCAACTTCTCCGGCCTCCCCACCACGCTCTACGACCCCCTCACCGGCACCGATGGCAACAACCGCACCGCCTTTCCGGGCAACGTCGTCCCCGCCTCCCGCATCCACCCCATCAGCCGCCGCATCCAGGATCTGGCGCCCCTCCCCAATCAAGCCGGCACCTCCTTCGGTACCCTGCAGAACTTCTTCAGCGCCGGCACTGAGGCCCTCAACCGCTACAATTACGACCTGAAGATCAACTACAACCCCCGCAGCGATCTCTCCCTCTGGGGCAAGTACAGCCGCATGGACGCCTCGGTCGCCTCCAAGTTCGCCTTCGGCGAAATCGGCGGACCCGGCCTCTCCCGCGCCGGCGCCCCCGAAGTCGCCCCCATGACGGTGAACATCTACACCTTCGGCTTCAACAAAACTTTCTCGCCCACCTTCCTCGTCGACGGCACCCTCGCCATTAACCGCATGGATACCAACGGCGTCTTCCCGGGCTTCGGCAAAAATATCGGTACCGATCTCTGGGGCATCCCCAACACCAACGATCCCGTCGTCTCCGGACCCGGCGCCGATCGCATCAAATCGGCCTGCCCCGCCCAGGCCGGCGGCGCCTGCTACTCCGGGATGCCCAGCATCAACCACGGCTTCACCACTTGGGGCAACACCGCCGGCTGGCAGCCCTACTTCTACGGCGAACGCACCTACAATCTCTCCACCAACTTCACCAAAATCCGCGGCGGCCACGAGTTCCGCTGGGGCTTCGATACCGTCCGCTATCACATGGACCAGTGGCAGCCCGAAGTCAGCGGCGGCCCGCGCGGCTCCATCAGCTTCGATGGAAACGTCACCGGCCAGCGCGGCTACACCCCCAACTACCTCAACCAGTACGCCACCTACCTGCTCGGCCTCACCACCACCATGCAGAAGGCCGTTCAGTTCCTCCAGTACACCAACCGCGAATGGCAGTTCGGCTTCTACGCCCGCGACCGCTGGCAGGTCACCCGCAAGCTCACCGTCAACATCGGCGTCCGCTGGGAGTACTTCCCCTTGATCACCCGCGCCGACCGCGGCCTCGAACGCTGGGACCCGGCCACCAACCTCGTCTACATGGGCGGCATCGGCAACGTCCCCCGAAACACCGGCATGGGCACGCGTAAGGATCTGTTCGCCCCCCGCCTCGGCATCGCCTACCGGATGAACGAGAAAACCGTCATCCGCACCGGCTACGGTCTCACCTACGATCCCCTGCCGTTCTCCCGGCCCCTCCGCGGCATGTACCCCTCCACCATCGGCGCCAGCTTCGTCTCCGCCAGCCCCTTCCAGTGGATCGATACCCTCGACAAAGGCATCCCGCCCATCCCCCTCCCCGACATCAGTACCGGCGTCTTCCCGCTGCCCCCCACCGTCGACATGGGACCGCGCAGCCCCTGGGGCGGAACCCTGAATCGCGGCTACATCCAGTCGTGGAACCTGACCGTCGAACGCCGCCTCCCCTCCGACTTCGTCGGCTCGCTCGCCTACGTCGGCACCCAGACCACCAACCAACTCGCCGACCGCGACATCAACGCCGCCGCTCCCGGCGCCGGTCCTGCCGGCCGCCCCCTCGCCGCCACCCAGAACCGGCGTATCGCCGCCCTCATGTGGGACGGCTGGCTCAGCTCCAACTACCACTCCATGCAGGCCACCCTGAACCGCCAGTTCCGCAATGGCCTCTTCTGGAAGTCCGCCTACACCTGGTCCAAAGCCATCAATATGACCGACGAAGACGGCTGGACCGGCGCCCTCCCCTGGGGCTGGGACCCCGTCGTCCGCCGCAACCGCGCCGTGGCCGGCTACGACCGTACCCACATGTTCACCACCGGCTTCTTCTACGAACTGCCCTTCGGCCCCAACAAACGCTTCCTGCAGACAGGGCCCGTGGCGCAGCTCCTCCGCGGCTGGCAAACCAACGGCCTCTACACCGCCTACACCGGCACCCCCTTCACCATCGGCGCCGACGGCGGCGTGCTGAACGCTCCCGGCAATGCCCAAACCGCCGACCAGGTCAAGCCCGGCAAGGTGCGGGTTATCGGGGAGATCGGCCCCAACCGCCAGTGGTTCGATGCCTCCGCCTTCCGCCAACCCACCGGTGTCCGCTTCGGCTCCACCGGCCGCAATACCCTGCGCGGTCCCGGCATGTGGAACTTCGACTTGAGCATCTTCCGCAATTTTGCGCTCACCGAGCGCATCAAGATGGAGTTCAAGGCCGAAGCCTTCAACGTCACCAATACCCCGAAGTTCTCCAATCCCGGCGCCTCCGTCCAGTCCATGCGGCTCAATCCGGACGGCTCGATTCTCGACCTGGGCAACTTCTCCTCCATCACCAGCACCCTGCCCAATCTCGGGTCAGGCTCTGAGCGCCAGTTCCGGTTCGGTCTCCGCCTCAGCTTCTAGCGGCACCGTCTCTCGAACACCAGCGCATCACCGTCACCGGCCGGCGGGGTACGATGCCAGTACCCCGCCAATGGGCCTCCCTCCGCCCCCGTCAACGCCCCCCCGTCAAAACATGGTGCCGCTTCCGCGCCGCCAGCGCCTTCTCCCGCTCCCCCGCCTTGGCATACAATTGCGCCAAAGCGTAATACGCCGGTCCATACTCCGGATTCAACTCCACCACCCGCTCGAGCAGCGCCACCGCCCGCCCCGGCGCCACCTCCCGGTGCAGCGCAAACGCCGCCGGCCAGAACCTCCCGTCCAACCCCCAGGCCTTCTCAAACAACGCCGCATCCCCCCGCTCCAAACCCAGCAAATACCAACCCAACGCCGACCCCGGATGCCGCGCCGCATACCCCGCCAGCCGCCGCTCCACCTCCGGCCCCCCCGGCAGCAGCGTCTCCAACCCCGCGTACAGCGTCTCCTCCTCCGGCGCCCGGTCAATCGCCTGCACAAACGCCCCCACCGCCTCCCCGTTCCGCCCCTGCGCGTACAACGCCAACCCCAGCAGCCGCCACAACTCCGCCTCCCCCGGATACGCCTTCACCGCCGCCCGCAGCACCCCCTCGGCCTCCTTCTCCCGCCGCCCGTCCAACAACCCCTGCGCCGTCTCCCCCATCCGCCGCCCAAACATCGCCCGCCCCCGCTCCACCATCGCCGACCCCGGAGCCAATCGCCCCGCCTGCTCCATCGCCGCCACCGCCTCCGTCGCCGCCCCCGTCCGCAGTCGCGCCTCCGCCACCGCCAGCCACATCACCGGCTGCCCAGGCGCCTGCCGCACCGCCTCCTCGAGAGCAATGCGCGCCTCCTGCGCATGACCCGCCTTCAACGCCTCCACCCCCTTTGCGAGCCACTCCTCCGCCCCCGCCTGCAGCAGCAGCAGCGCCAGCACCATCACCATACCCGCTTCCCCACAACTCCCGCCCCCTCCTTTATCCGGTACAACGCCCCCGCCGCCAACCGCCCCAACTCCTCCGTCTCCCCGTTCGGCCACCGGATCTCCACCCGCTCGGCCTCCATCGCCGCCCCCAGCCCGAAATACAACGCAAAGTCGTGCTGCGAGGCATAGCTCCCCCCGCTCCGCACCTCCTCCGTCATCGTCTTCCCCCCCACCGTCACCCGCACCCGCGCCCCAATCGCGCTCCGGTTCGACCGCGTCCCCTCCAACCGCAACCCCAACCCGTTCCCCCGCTTCGCCTCCACCCGGTACACCGCCGGCCCTGCTCCCAAATTCGTCACGACGATCTCCTCAACACCGTCCCCGTCCAAATCCCCCACCGCCAGCCCCCGCGACGCCATCGGCGTCCCCATCCGCGCCGTCGCAAACACCCCGCCCCCGTTCCAGTACAGCGACTTCGCCTGCTTCTGCGCCGCTCCCAGCTCCGGGTAAATGTGCCCGTTCGCCATCACCAGATCCCGCCGTCCGTCCCGGTCCCAATCCACCACCCCCAAACCCCAGCCCACCGCCGTCGCGTCGCTCCCCAACCCCGTCTCCTCCGTCGCGTCCACGAAGAACCAATCCCCCAGATTCCGGTACAGGCTCGGCGTCTCGTCTATGAAGTTCGTCTTCACCAGGTCCATCCGCCCGTCCCCGTCCACGTCCACCGCCGCCACGCCCATGCTCCCTAACTCCTCCCCGTTGGCCCCGTACGCCGCCCCCGCCTCCACGGCCACGTCCGTCAACGTCCCGTCCCGGTTGTTCCGCAGCAGAATCCCCGGCGTTGAGTCGCAGGCGATGTAGACGTCCATCCACCCGTCCCCGTCAAAGTCCGAAACCACCACGCCCAGTCCGTAGTGCAGCCCCTCCACCCCGCGCAGCGCCCTCTCCGTCACGTCCCGAAACTTCCCGTCCCCCTCGTTCCGGTACAGCATCGGCCGGTCCGTCGGAAATCCGCGCGGCCCGCAGAAGACCTCCAGTCCCAGCCACGTGCAGTACTTCGTCGCCCCCGGCCGGCCCGCCCGCTCCAAATCAAAAGCCACGTAATTCGCCACCACCAAATCCAGCCGCCCGTCCCGGTCATAATCCACAAACGCGCACCCGGTCGAAAACCGCTTCCCCGCCACCGGCATCCCCGCCGCCGCCGTCACATCGCGGAACCGTCCCCCCTCGTTCCGGTACAGCCGGCTCGCCCCGTAGTAGGTCAGCAGCACATCCGTCCAGCCGTCGTTGTCGTAGTCCCCCGCGCACACCCCCTGCCCCCACTCCCGCGGCGCAAAGCCGCTCCCCGCCGAGACATCCACAAACTTCCCGGCCCCCGTGTTCCGGTACAGCACCGGCGCTACGCCATCGGCAAACAACAGGTCCACCGCCCCGTCGTTGTCGTAGTCGAACGCCGCCACCCCGTTGCCCGTCATGCTCAGGATGTACCGCGACGTCCCGTCCCCGTAGCGGTGCTTGGCCGTCAACGCCGCCGCCACCTCCCGCAAAGCAAAAGCGGGCGCGGCCACCTTCGGCCCGCCCGCTCTCTTCCCTGTCCGCGGACCGCTGCCCATCCCCTGGAACAGCAGCAGTCCGGTCAGCAACCAAGCAATCATCTAGCCATTAGAACGTAAATTTCAACGCCATCTGCACCAGCCGCGCATTCACCGACGTCGACAAAATCTGGCCGTAGCCCGCGTTGTCGATGTTGTTGCCCGGATTGCCGAAGTTCGGCTGATTCAGCAGGTTGAACATCTCCGTCCGGAACTGCGTCGCAAAACGCTCGCCGAACCGGAAGTTCTTGAACACCGAGAAGTCCACCGTCGTCTGGCCCGGTCCGCGCAGCATGCCGCGCCCCGAGTTGCCGTAGGTGCCCCGCGGGGCCCGCGTAAACGCCGCCGGATTGATATAGTTCCGCAGTTTGGTCTTGATATCGCCCGGCGTCACCAGCGGCACCCCGGCCGTTACGTTGGCAAAGAACGGCGCCGCCGGATCAGTCGCGATTCCGCCCAGACCCTGGCCGCTGTCCCGGTTGAAGACCGTCACCGGAGTACCCGTCTGCGTCACGAAAAACGCATTCAAGCTCCAATCATTCAGCAGAAACTTCCCGGCCCCGCTCCCGAACCGGTTCGGCAGATCCTGGTTGACGACCAGGGTAAACCGGTGCGTCCGGTCAAAGTTGGCCGGACCTTTGGCGCGGCTGAAATCGTTCCAGGGCGTCGGGAACAGGCTCGTGAAGAAGCGCGCGCTCTCATCGCCGTTGCCCAGCGCTTTGCCCCAGGTGTAGGCCCCCTGCATCGTCGTCAGCTTGCTCCGTTTCTTCACCGTCGTCTGGAAAGAGTGGTAAGTCGACGAACCGTTCTGCGCCGTGATCAGCAACGTGCCGAAGCCCGGGTACCGCCGGACGGAGGTGCCATCGGCCTGCGGGATAATCGGATTGAAGTTCCGCCGCGCCATCAGGTTGGTGCCCTTCGTGCCAACGTAAGCTGACTCCACCAGCACATTCCCCGGCAACTGCTTCTGGACGCTGAAGTTGTACTGCCAGGCGTTGTCCATCTTGGTCCGCCGTTCCGTACCCCAAACCTGGAGCTGCTGGGTCGGAGAGGTGGGGAACGGAATCCGGGTCGGGTCATAGCCGGGGTCCAGGTAGGTCCAGTTGTCCGGCGTGTTCAGCCGGCAGGGAGTGCCCGGCGCCGCGCAGTCCGCCTCTAACTGGGTAGAGGTCGGCGGGTTGTTGAAGGCTTGCTGCGCAATCTGGCCGGTCCGCGTGTCATAGTACAGGCCGGCGCCAGTGCGAATCACCCAGCTGTCGGTAACCCGGTAGGCGATGCCCAGGCGCGGCGCAAAGTTATTGCCGTCGTTATAAACACCGCTCTTCGGCACCCCGTTCACTCCGCCCTGGACAATTCCGGAACTCGCCAGCGAGCCCACGCCCGTGTAGTTCTCCGGCCACCAGTTCACCATGCCCAGGTTATAAGCCGCCGGCTGGAAGTGATACTCGTACCGCGCTCCCACGTTCACCGTCAGCCGTTCGCTCACCTTCCAGTCATCGTTTATGAAGCCCGACATCAAGTTGTCGCGCATCTTCAACTCCCCACCGGCGCCCGGTGCGCTGAACTGCTTCAGCCGCGCATGGCTCAACAGGAAGTCGGCGTACTCATCGCCACTCGCCTGACCGTTGTACTGCCAGAGTCCACGGCTCACCTGCGCGTTCTTCGGGTTGTAGTCGGAAATCTGACTTTCCGCGCCGTACTTGATGTTGTGCTTGCCGCGAATCCAGGTCATCGTCGCGCCCATCGTATAGCGCTTGATGAAGTCCGACCAGTTAGCCTGGTTGCCAAACTGCACATAGTTCAAAATGTTGATACGGGGCATCCCGTCCAGATTGGTCACGGCCAGCGGACGCAGCCCCACGGCTGTCGGAGCATCGGCGTTCTGCATCTGCAGGAACTGCGAGGAATCGTCAAAGCCAAACCGCGATTCAAGCACCTGCGTGGCGCTGAACAGATGCGTGTACGTCACATTGCCCGAGTCCTTCTGCCGGTTGGCAATGTTGCCGAATCCCGGCAAACCCTGCCCGAAGGGCGTCAGGTCGCCCTGCTTACTCTTAAACCAACGACCCGAAATCGTGTCGTTCGATCCGAGCCGGTGATCCAACTTCACCGTCCACATGTCGATATCCGTTGCAATCGAACGAGCCGCGAAGAAGTTGTTCGCCCCAAGCGAGAAGTTCGGCGAAGGAATAAACCGGTCCTGAATCGCCTTCGAGATCGGATTGATGCGCGAAGCCGGGATGATCGCCCCCGGAAACGGCTGCCCCGTCACCGGATCATTAATCGCCCGCCGCGCCGAAAAGTCGCCGCTCCGCATCGGCACCGTCGGCACAATCCGCTGAATCGCCGCATTCGCCGAGTTCGCATTGCGCTGCCGCGAACTCTCCCAGCCAAAGAAGAAAAAGGTCTTGTCCTTGCCGTTGTAAAGCTTCGGAATCACCATCGGGCCGCCAATGTTGCCGCCAAACTGGTTCTGGTTGTTCTGGCCGCGCACGGGGTTGAAGAACGGCCGCGCGTTCAGCTTCGTATTGCGCAGGAAGTTATACGCCGCGCCATGGAACTCATTGGTTCCGCTCCGCGTCGTCACGTTGATCGTCGACCCCAGGTTCCGCCCGTACTCGGCGCTGAACAGGCTTGTCATCACCTTGAACTCGCCCAAAAACTCAATCGACGGCGTCCCATCCCCGTCTGGCGCGTTGTTCAGCGGATTCGTGGTCGGCACCCCGTCCACCAGCAGATTATTGCTACCCCGCCGCGCGCCGTTCACGCTCACCGAGTCACTCCCCGTGCCCGGGTTATCGGCGTTATACACCGCGCCGACCACGCCCGCCGAAGTGCCTAGAATCTGCGTAAAGTTCCGCGTCGCCAACGGAATCGATTGGATCGTCCGCTGCTCCACCACCTGCCCGATCGTCACCTTCTCGCTCTGCAGCAGCGGCGTCTCGGCCGTCACGTTCACCGTATCGGTCACTTGCCCCACGCTCAACGTCACATCAATGCGCGCCCGCTCGCTCGTGTTCACAATCACGCCCGTCTGCTGCACGCGCTGAAATCCCTTGCTCTCCACCACAATCCGGTACGTCCCGGACCGCAGCAGCGGAAACAGATAGTTGCCCGCCTCATCGGTCGCCGTGCGGAACTCTCCGCCCGTCTGCGCGTTCGTCGCCGTCACCGCGGCGCCCACAATCACGGCGCCGGTCGGGTCTTTCACCGTCCCGGTCACGCTACCCGTTGTTTCCTGAGCGGCCAATGGCGCCAGCCCGAGAAGGATCCCCCAGCAAATTCTAACGGCCTGATTCATGCGCCGTAGTATACCCCATTCAAGGTTTCAGGCCGATGACGCCGGGGTACGGCGCGTCATACCCCTTCGCCTCGCCCCACAAAATCCGGTTCAGCGTATCCGTCGGCACATCGTCCACATCGCTCCAATTCATTTTGGCCGACTCCTCGGCCGCCCAACGCTCCCGCCCCCGCAGCGCCCGCAGCGGCGGGTTTAACTCATCCAACTTCACCCCCGCCGGCACATGTGTGTACGGCCGCAAATCCGCTTCTTTCACAAACACGCCGTTCATCGCCCGCGCCGCCTGCAAAAACCGCGTCCGGGGCTCAATCCGGAAGACGTCCTGAATCGTCCGCACCATGCTCGTCTGCGTGTAGAAGTTCGAATTCAGCGACTTCCGCTTAATGTGCGGCCCAATCGCCAGCGCCACCGTCCGGTTCCCCGCCACGTGGTCCACCCCGTCCTGCGCATCGTCCTCCACCACCAGAATCAGCGACTTCGCCCAGATCTTGCTCTTGCTGATCCCCTCCACCATCCGGCCCAGCGCCAGATCGTTATCCGCCACCATCGCCCGCGGCGTCGGCGCCCCCGGGTTCTTCCCCACCGTGTGGTCGCTCGTCATCGTCACAATCGTCAGGTTCGGCGTCGTCCCGTCCTTGTCCCACTTCGCCAGCCGCTCCAAAAACGCCTCGGCCCGAATCTGGTCCGGAATCTTCATCTCGCTCGGCGGGAACCGCTCATCATAGATCCCCTTCATCGCCGGCACGCCGCACCGCGACGCCACCACGTCCCGCCACGTCCCCTTCTTGTAGTGATCCCAGTAGAACGTCCACGGCGGCAGCGCGCTCTCGTTCACATCCTTCACCAGCCCCGTCTTGGCGTCAAACACCGCCGGCAGCGACAGCGGCCCCAGCAACTGCACCCGCAGCGGACGCCCCGCACTCTGCCAGAAAAAGCCCTGCGGACTCACCGCCAACCCGTCCGCCATGTTCCACGCATACCCCCGCGGCGCCGCCTGCAGCGCCCGCTCCACGTGGTCGCTCACAAAGCCCATCATCAGCCACTGATGCCCCTCAAAACTAATCGCCCCCGACGCATAAAAGTTATCGAGCAGCACAAACTCCTCGGCCAGAGCGTGATGATTCGGCGTCACCTCCCGCGGATACATCGCCAGCTCCTTCTTCCCATTCCCCACCGGCATATCGCCGAATACCTGGTCATACGTCCGGTTCTCTTTAATCAGTAGAAACACGTGCTCAATGCCCAGCCGGTCCAGATCCTTCACCCCGCCCTGCGGCGTAAACCGCGGCGCGTTCGCCAGCTTCACCTCCCGCTGCCCCGCCGCCGCCTGCGCCCGGCTCGGCGCCGGAATCGTCAGCAGGCTGCCTTCAAACGCCCGGCTGTTGAACTGCCCCGGCGCCTGCTCCGTGTTCCCCACGCCTTTGATGTTCACGACGCGCAGATCACCCTTGCCGTCCAGCGCCAGCGCCGAAGGGAACCACCCGGTCGGGATCGCCCCCACCCGCTTGCCGCCCTCCACAATCGCCACCGCGTTCTCCCCCGCGCACGCCACGTACAACCGGCTCCCGTCTCCGCTATAGAGCACCCCCACCGGCTGCCCGCCCACCGCTAGCGTCCGCGTCTTCCGCGACTTCGTATCCACCAGCGTCACCGTATCCGCATGACCATTGGCCACCGCCACCTCGCCCCCGTCCGGCCGCAGGGCGATCCCCGAAGGCGCCCGGTCCACGGGCACATCCTCCCGCTTGCCATCGGCCAGCGACAACACCGTCAAACTCCCCGGCAGCACCGAACCGTTGGCATCCACCGGCACCTCCACCCCGCCGCTCGGCGCTGTCGCCGCGCCGGGCGGAATCGCCGACCCCGCCCGATTCGTCACATAGGCCACCCCGTCCCGCACCACCACGCCAAACGGCGCCAAACCCGTCGCCCAGCGCCGGATCTCCTTCCGCGTCGCCCGGTCAAACGCTACCAGCACGTTATCCCGGTGCATCGCCACGTATACCGTCTTGCCGTCGGCCCCAAAAGCAATCCCCGTCGGCACCGCGTGGCCCGGCAGGTTCAGCCGCTCCGTCGCCGTCACTTTTCCGGTGGCCCCCACCCCTAACACCAGCAAGCTGTCCGGCCCGGTCCGCGTCGTCTCCGACGCCCAAATCTCTTTGCCATCCGGCGAAAACGCAATCCCCGCATAGGACGTCGTCTTCGCCTTGGCCCGGTCGACGACGCTCCCGCTCGTGCCGTCCACAATCACCACCTCGTTCCCACTCAGCACGGCCAGCCACCGCTTGGCCGGATCAAATGCCAAGTCCACCGGACGCCCCTTGAAAAACAGCTGGCTCCCCCAAGGCTTCACCAACTGATGGTTCGCCAGTAGAAAGCTGCCGTCCACCTGCCGCCCCAACAGCGTCGTCGAAATCATCGGCGCCGACGCCGCTCCCAGTGCGGCCACCGCCGCCACCAGCCATGCTGCATTCCGAAAGGTCATCGCCTCAAAGCGTAACGCGTTACCCTGTGAAGATGCACCTGATCGAAGCCATCGGCAACACGCCGCTCTTCCGGCTCGACCGCCTCACCGCCCACCTGCCCGGCATCGAACTCTACGGCAAAGCCGAGTTCGCCAACCCCGGCGGCAGCGTCAAAGACCGCCCGGCGCTCAACATGATCCTCGACGGCGAACGCCGCGGCCTGCTCACCCCCGGCAAGATCATCCTCGACTCCACCTCCGGCAATACCGGCATCGCCTACGCCATGATCGCCGCCGCCCGCGGCTATCCCGTCAAACTCTGCCTCCCCGCCAACGCCTCGCCGGAACGCAAACAGATCCTCGCCGCCTACGGCGCCGAACTCGTCCTCACCGACCCCGCCACCGGCTCCGACGGCGCCATCCGCGAGTGCAAGAAGATCTACGCCGCCGACCCCGGCCGCTACTTCTACCCCGACCAATACAACAACCCCGCCAACTGGCAGGCCCACTACCAAACCACCGCCCTCGAAATCCTCGCCCAAACCGATCACCGCATCACCCACTTCGTCGCCGCCATGGGCACCTCCGGCACCTTCGTCGGCACCACCCGCCGCCTCAAAGAGGTCAACCCCGCCATTCAGTGCCTCTCCGCCCAACCCTCCTCCGGCTTCCACGGCCTCGAAGGGCTCAAGCACATGCCCACCGCCATCGTCCCCGGCATCTACGACGAATCGCTCGCCGACGACAACCTCTGGATTGAAACCGAAGACGCCTACCGCATGGCCCGGCGCCTCGCCCGTCAGGAAGGCCTCCTCGTCGGCATCTCCGCCGGCGCCAATGTCCACGGAGCCCTTTCGCTCGCCGAACGCATCAAAGAGGGGGTCATCGTCACCATCCTCTGCGACGGCGCCGAAAAGTACCTCTCCGAACCCTTCTGGAACGACCCTCAATACTCATGATCCGCGTACACCCTGAACCCTGGGCCACCATGGTCGCCCACGCTGAAGCCACCTACCCGAACGAGTGCTGCGGCGCCATGCTCGGCTCGGCCGACGGCGACGACAAGACCGTCACCGTCGCCCTCCCGCTCGAAAACGCCTACACCGGCGCCCAGGAAGACCGCTACGAAATCCGCCCCGAAGATCTCCTCCGCGTCGAGCGCGAAGCCCGCCAGCGCGGCCTCGACGTCCTTGGCATCTTCCACTCCCATCCGGACTGCGACGCCTACTTCTCGAAAACCGACCTCGAAAACTCCTGCCCCTGGTACAGTTTCATCGTCCTCAGCATCCAAAAAGGGAAGTTCCACCACGCCAACAGCTGGCTCCCGAACGCCGAGCAAACGAAAGCCGAGCAGGAGCCTTTAGAATATTAAGGAAACACCCAAAATGGCCAAGATCCTCATTCCCACCCCCCTGCGGCAGTACGCCGAAAAGAATAACTCCGTCGAAGTCTCCGGCTCCACCGTCGGCGAAGCGCTTGCCAACCTCACCACGCAGTTCCCCGACCTCCGGAAGAACCTCTACAACGACGAAGGCAAACTCCGCAGCTTCGTCAACGTCTACGTCAACGACGAAGACATCCGCTACCTGCAGAAGGATGCCACCGCCATCGCCGACGGCGACACCATCTCCATCGTTCCCTCCATCGCCGGTGGCCGATGCTAACGCAGGAAGAGGTATCCCGCTATAGCCGGCACCTGATCATGCCGGAGGTCGGCGTCGCCGGCCAGGAAAAACTCAAAGCCGCGAAAGTCCTCCTCATCGGCACCGGCGGCCTCGGCGCGCCCGTCGCCATGTACCTCGCCGCGGCCGGCGTCGGCACCATCGGCCTCGTCGATTTCGACGTCGTCGATGTCTCGAACCTCCAGCGCCAGGTCATCCACGGCACCAAGGACATCGGCAAAAAGAAGATCGACTCGGCCGAAGAGACGATGCGCGACATCAACCCGCTCATCAACATCATCAAGCACGAAGTCGCCCTCTCGAGCGCCAATGCCCTTGAAATCCTCAAGGATTACGACATCATCGCCGACGGCACCGACAACTTCCCCACCCGCTTTCTGATCAACGACGCCTGCGTCCTGCTCAACAAGCCCAACGTCTACGCCTCCATCTTCCGCTTCGAAGGCCAGGCGACGATCTTCGCCGCCGAAGGTGGCCCCTGCTATCGCTGCCTCTACCCGGAACCGCCGCCCCCGGGCCTCGTCCCCAGCTGCGCCGAAGGCGGCGTGCTCGGCATTCTCCCGGGCGTAGTCGGCCTGTTGCAGGCCACCGAAGTCGTCAAGCTCATCCTCGGCGCCGGCGAACCGCTCGTCGGCCGTCTGCTGCTCTATGACGCCTTGGCCATGAAGTTCCGCGAACTCAAGCTCCGCAAGAACCCCGAGTGCCTCTGCGCCACCGGCCAGGTGAAGCTCATCGACTACGAACAGTTCTGCGGCATCCCCAAACAACCGGAGCCCCCGCCCATGTCTGCCGAAATCAGCCCCAAAGAAGTCAAAGCGCTCATCGACGCCAAGGAAAACTTCGTCCTCATCGATGTCCGTGAGCCGCACGAGTTCCAGATCGGCCGCATCCCCACCTCCACGCTCATCCCCCTCGGCGATCTGCCGAAGAAGGTGGCCGAGCTCGATCCCAACGCCAACTACGTCCTCCATTGCAAGATGGGCGGCCGCAGCGCCAAGGGTTGCGATGTCCTCCGGCAGGCGGGCTTCAAAAACGTCCGGAACATGACGGGCGGCATCTCGGCCTGGTCCGATCAGGTCGATCCGTCCGTACCCAAGTATTAGTCATCAACGATTCATAGGCTACGCGCTACGATGGTGTAGCCTATGCGTCGATTTCTGCTTTGTCTGCTGGCCCTCGCGGCCCTTCCCCTCTCTGCCCAGTTTGACTCGGCCACCGTCCTCGGCCTCGTGCGCGACTCCTCCGGACTCGGCATCCCCAAAGCCAAGCTGAAACTCACCAACGTCCGCACCGGTATCGAAGCCTCCGCGGAGGCCGACGGCGCCGGGGCGTACCAGTTCCTGACGGTCCGCGCCGGCCGCTACAAGATCGCCGCCGAAGCCTCCGGCTTCAAGACCGCCGTCGCGCAGGAGTTCGAAGTCACCGTCAACGCCCGCCAGCGCGTCGACCTCCAACTCGAAGTCGGCGCCACCACCGAAAGCGTCACCATCAACGCCGCCGCCCAGGTGCTCGAAACCGACACCAGCTCCCGTGGCACCGTCGTCGGCACCCAGCAGGTGGTGAACCTCCCGCTGAACGGCCGCGCTTACGCCGACCTCGCCCTGCTCGCCCCCGGCGTCCGCCGCAGCGGCATCGCCAACTCCCGCGACGCCTCCTTCAACGTCAACGGCATGCGCAGTTCGCAGAATAACTTCGTCGTCGACGGCGTCGACAACAACTCCTACGGCACCTCGAACCAGGGCTTCTCCAATCAGGTCGTCCAGATCACCCCGGACGCCGTCCAGGAGTTTCGCCTCGAAACCAACAACTTCTCGGCCGAATTCGGCCGCGCCGGCGGCGCTGTCATCAACGCCTCCATCCGCAGCGGCACCAACGAACTCCACGCCTCCGTCTGGGAGTACCTGCGCAACACCTCGCTCAACGCCACCGGCTTCTTCAAACCCGTCAACAATCAGAAGCCCACGCTGATCCAGAATCAGTTCGGCGCCGCCATGGGCGGAGCGCTCGTCAAAAACAAGATGTTCGTCTTCGGCGACTACGAAGGCTACCGCCGCGTGAGCCGCACCATCACCTACGCCACGCTCCCCAATCTGGCCATGCGCCAGGGCAACCTCGGCATCCCCATCCGCAACCCTTACACGGGCGAGATCTATTCAAACGGCGTCATCCCCGCCAGCGCCATCTCCCGCTCGGCCCGCGAAATCCTCGCCGACCTGCCCGCCCCCAACCGCGCCGGCACCGGCCCGCTCGGCGTGGGCAATAACTTCGAATCCCAGCCCCGTCGCACCGACCAGAACGACAAAGGCGACATCCGCTACGACCAGTACTTCAACGACAAGTGGACCGCCTTCGCCCGCTACAGCCACCGGCTGATGAACAACCTCGAGCCCCCCGCCATCCCCGGCCCCTCCGGCGGCGACTCCAACGGCACCGTCCGCGTCCGCAACGAACAGATGGCCGTCGGCAGCACCTACACCATCAACCCCACCTCGCTCATCGAAATCCGCGCCGGCATCTCCCGCACCGAAGGCGGCAAGTTCCCCATGTTCGTCGGCACCCCCACCATCGGCGACCGCTTCGGCATCCCCAACATCCCGAACGATCCCCGCTTCACCGGCGGCGTCATGAGCACCGGCATCAATGGATTCACCTCCATCGGCGTCCAGGGCTCGAACCCCCAGTTCCAGAACCCCTTCGTCATCAACCCCAAGGTCAACTATTCAAAAATCCTGCGCAAACACAGCCTCAAAGCCGGCTACGAGTACCAGAGCATCGATACCGACATCGATGACTTCAACCCCAAATACGGCTCCAGCGGCTTCTCCGGCCGCTTCTCGCAGGCCCCCGGCACGCCCAACGACGACCGCCAATTTGTCGCCGACTACCTGTTCGGCGCCCGCTCCACCTACCAGCTCAACACGGCGACCATCGTCAACTACCGCCAGCGGATGCACTTCCTCTACCTGCAGGACGACTACAAAGTCTCCCGCCGCCTGACGCTGAACGTCGGCCTCCGCTACGAGTTCGCCACCCCGCAGTGGGAAGGCGCCAACCGTCTCTCCAACTTCGACCCGGCCACCAACACCATGGTCTTCGCCAAGGACGGCTCCCTCCGCGACCGCGCCCTCGTCAACCCCGACCGCAACAACTTCGCCCCTCGCATCGGCGCCGCCTATACGCTCAACGATAAGACGGTCCTCCGCGCCGCCTTCGGCGTCAGCTACCTGCACTTCAACCGCATGGGCGGCGAAAACCTGCTCGCCTACAACCTGCCGTTCATTCTGAACCCCAACATCAACCAGGTCGCCCCGGCCGTCCCCAGCGGCGGGCAGCCGCTCTGCCCCTCCACCGGCAGCTACAACCCGGCCACCTGCTTCCTGCCCTTTGAGCGCGGCTTCCCGAACAACTTCCTCAACATCGCCAACGTGCGCACCAACACCGTTCGCACCAACCAGATTCCCTTCGGTCTGCCCTCGGCCTCGGTGAAGAGCACCCACTTCACCATCCAGCGGCAGATCGCCGCGGGCCTCGTCCTCGACCTCGGCTACGTCGGCACCTTCGGCCGCAACATGATGATCCTCGGCGACCTCAACACCGCCCGCGTCAATCAGCCCGGCCAGAACCTGCCAGTCGACGCGCGCCGGCCCATCCAGGGCTTCAGCTACATTCAATCGGCCTTCCCCGGCGGCTTCCTCGACTATCACGCCTTCCAGGCCAAGCTCGAGCGCAAGTTCTCGAACGGCTTCTACTTCCTCAACTCCTTCACCTGGTCCAAGGCCATCGACAACGCCTCGGGCCATCTCGAAGCCCAGAACGGCGACAACAGCCGCGTCAACTACGAAAACCTCGCCGCCGAAAAAGGCCTGAGTGGCTACGACCAGCCCTTCAACAACGTCACCACGTTCCTCTACGACCTGCCCTTCGGCCAGGGCCGCCGCTTCGGCTCCGGCTGGAACAAGGCTACCGATCTGGTCGCCGGCGGTTGGCGCCTTTCGGCCATCAACTTCGCCGGCAGCGGCACCCCGGTCAACCTCAGCTGGGGCCCGTCGGCGCAGTTCCAGGTGAGCGGCGCACCCACCTACCGCCCCAACATCTCCGGCAACCCGCTCGTGCCCGAAGGGCAGCGGTCGGTAGCGCGCTGGCTCGACTCCGCCGTCGTCTCCATCCCCACCGATCCCCGCTTCCCCTTCGGCAACGCGGGCCGCAACATTGTCCGGGGCCCCTCGCTCCACCAAATGAACTTCGGCCTCCACAAGGACTTCCACATCACCGAAAAGTTCAAGACCGAGTTCCGCATGGAAGCCTTCAACTTCTTCAATAAAACCAACCTCGGCAACCCGAACGGCAACCGCTCGGCGGGCGGCTTTGGCACCATCACCGGCTTGAACGGGCCGGCGCGCGAGATTCAGTTCGCGCTCCGCTTGGCGTTCTGATCAGAATCTGCGGGGCGCACACGCGCCCCGCAGTATACTCTTCTTCCGCCGATGTGATTGAATAACGGGGAGGCTTCCCATCCGCATGAAACGATTCTTCAGCGTCACACTCTCCCTGGCTCTACTGGCCCTCGCCTGGCACCTCGCCCCGGGCGGCGCCACCTCCGCTCTCGGCCAAGCCGGCAACATCAGCGGCCAAGGCAAGTACAAGTTCCGGGTTCTGTTCAACTCCTCCCACCTGCCCGCCGAAGCGCAGAAGGTTCTGAAGGCCGCCCACGGCGGCTTCGCCATCGACAGCCGCAAGGGCAAAGGCGATATCTACTTCGCCCTGCCGGGCGCCGGCATCATTCAGATCAGCTCGGACCTGAAGTCCACCAAGATGCTGCCCACCGACCCGGCCATGCGCGATACCAATATGCACAACGCCCTGTTCTGGAAGGCCCAGGACGGCACGCCGCTGCTCTCCTTCCCCGGCAACTCGGTCGGCAAGATCTTCACCACCGCCATGGACGGCAAGCTGATCGGCACGCTCAACGCCCCGGCGGCGAACACCGACATGGGCAACCCCACCGCCAACGCCTACTTCGCCGGCGGCGGCGCCTTCGTGCCCACCGACGTCGAACAGCTCGACGGCATGTTCTATATCCCCACCGGCTACTCGAAGCTCGACTACGTGCTGACGGCCAAGATCAACTCCGTCAGCCCCTTTAACGCCTCCTGGAACCCGCTCGCCTTCGGCGGCCGCGGCACCGGCCCCGGCCAGCTCGGCACCGGCCACGGCATCGCCATTCCCCGTGGCACCACCCGTATCGACGTCGCCGACCGGCCCAACTCGGAAATCGACCGCTACAGCCGCACCGGCGAGTATCTGTCCACCCTGAGCCTGCCCAAGGGCTCCTTCCCCTGCGACATCCAGTACCTCGATAAGTTCGCCGTCGTCGGCGCGCTGCACGGACCGGACCGCAGCAAGGGCGCGCCCATCTACCTGCTCGAAAACGACCAGGTGGTCTCCACCATCATGCCCAAGGAAGAGCTCGGCCTGTCCAACTTCCAGCACATCCACAACGCCGTCATCAAGAAGCAGGGCGGCAAGCTGTTCATCATCGCGCAGGCCTGGAATCCGGGTGACTTCGCGATCCTCGAACAGGTGAAGTAAGACAGCCTCGCGGCTTACCGGTCGAGACCGTGGCGCAACACGGTCTCGACCGACTCATCAAGCTGCCCGTCTCCCCGCACGACCAGGTGCGCGTGCCGCTTGGTCGGCAGAATATATCGTTCCGCCATCGGCTTCACGGTAGTGCGGTACTGCCAGGCGACCGATTCGGCGGTCCTGCCCCGCTCCCGAATGTCGCGGGCCAGCCGCCGGGCGTAGCAGATCTCGTCTTCGAGATCGACGTAGACGGTGGTATCGAACAGCCGCCGCAGCTCCTCCCAATACAGCGTGAAGAGCCCCTCGACGACGATGTAAGGCGCCGGCGCCAGCGGCTCCCACCGCGGGAGCCGGGTGTGCGTCGTAAAGTCGTAGACCGGAATCTCGACGGGCTGCCCTTGACGAATCACCGCGAGGTGCTGCCGCAGCAGGCCATCGTCGATCGAGGCCGGTTCGTCAAAGTTCACCGCCGCCCGCTCGGCCAGCGTCAGATGGTGCAGCTCCCGGTAGTAGGAGTCCATTGAAATCACCGGCGCGGTAAGGCGCTGCGCCAGCCGGCGCGCCAGTTCACTCTTGCCGGAGCCCGAAGGCCCGGCGATGCCAATCAGATAGACCGTCATGGGGCTATCGCTTGGCCGGCGGGAGCACGCCGATTCCTTTGGCGGCGTACCACTTGTGCAGCTCCACGCGCAGCCGGCCAGCCTTCACGGCCGGGTCCTGGTCGCACCACGCCTGCGCCTGTTTGAGATCGTCGGTGTCGAAGACAAAGATGCCGCGCAGGTCACCCGTACCGGCCATGGGCCCGGCCAGAATCAGCTTCTTCTCCCCGGCCAGCTTGTTAATGTTGGCCATATGCCCTTCCTGGAGTTTTTTGACCTCCTCGGTGGCCTCAGCCGTCCACTGGGGGCCGCGATAGAGCATCCCCATGACGTAAAAACGCATCTCCTGCGCCGTCAGCGACAGACTGAAGACGAACAATAAGAGCATCCGCATGATTCGTCAGTATACCTGCTCGCGGCTCACACCCCCGTGGCTGCCGCATACGCCGAGGCCCAGGCCCACTGGAAGTTGTAGCCGCCCAGCCAGCCGGTGACGTCCACGGCTTCGCCAAGGAAGAAGAGCCCCTTCTGCCGTCTGGCCTCCATCGTCGTCGACGAGAGTTCGGCCGTATCGACGCCGCCCGCGGTGACCTCCGCCTTCTCGTAGCCCTCGGTCCCGGTGGGCTCAACGCGGAATCGGTGGACCGCCTCGCCGAGCTTGCGGCACTCTTTATCGGTCCACTCCGCCAGCGGCTCGTTCGTGGCAAGCCGTTCGGCAAGCCGCGCCGGCAGCGCGGCGGCAAGCGCCGTGCGGGCCGAGATGCGCTCCTGCTTCCGTGCAATCAATTCCGCGGCAACCTCGCGCCCGGGCGCGAGGTTCAACTCCACCGCCTCGCCCGGCCGCCAGTACGACGAGATCTGCAGAATGGCCGGCCCGCTCAAGCCCCGATGGGTGAACAGCATCTTCTCGCGGAACGCGCGCTTGCCCGTGCGCGCCTCGCATTCGGCCGCCACCCCGCTCAGCCCCTCCCACCCCGGCCACAGCAGCGGTACCAGCGCCGGACGCGGCTCCACCACGCGCAGGCCGAACTGCCGCGCCAGGTCAAAGGCGAGGCCCGTGGCGCCAATCTTCGGAATCGACAGGCCGCCGGTGGCCACCACCAGCACCGGCGCCCGGTGCTCGCCCACGACATACTCGCCGTCGTGCCGCACCTCGCTGACGCGATAGCCGGTGACAATCCGCACCCCGGCCGCCGCGCACTCGGCCTCGAGCATCGCAACGATCTGCGCGGCGGAGCCGTCGCAGAACAGTTGCCCAAGCGTCTTCTCGTGCCACGCAATCCGGTGCTGCGCAAGCAGCGCGAGAAAGTCGGCGGGCCGGTAACGGGCCAGCGCCGACTTGGCAAAGTGCGGATTCTCGCTCAGGAAGTTTTCAGGCCGCACCTCGCGATTGGTGAAGTTGCAGCGCCCCCCGCCCGAGATCAGAATCTTGCGGCCTGTCTGCCGGTTGTGCTCGAGCACCACCACGCGCCGCCCCCGCCGGCCCATCTGCGCCGCGCAGAACAGGCCGGCGGCGCCGCCGCCCAGCACAATAACGTCACTTCCGGGCAAGGAAACGGGCGATATAGCCCGTGTCGATGTCGCCCGCCTGGAACTCGGGATCGCTCAGGATCCGGTGATGCAGCGGAATAGACGTGTGAATGCCCTCGACGATGAACATATCGAGGGCGCGCAGCGACCGCGTGATCGCCTCTTTCCGGTCGCCGCCGTAACAGATCAGCTTCGCCACCAGCGAGTCGTAGTAAGGCGGGATGACGCAATCGGTGTAGGCCCACGTATCGACGCGGACGCCGATGCCGCCGGGCAAGTTGAGGCCGGTGATCTTGCCGGCCGACGGGGTGAACGTCTCCGGGTTCTCGGCGTTGATGCGGCACTCAATCGCGTGGCCGCGCAGAGTCACCGGTTCGGTCAGAATCGACGAGAGCGGTTCGCCCGCGGCGATCCGGATCTGCGCCTTGACGATGTCGATCCCCGTGACGAGCTCCGTCACCGGGTGCTCCACCTGCACGCGCGCGTTCACTTCGATGAAGTACAGGCTGCCGTCTTCGTCCATCAGAAACTCGACGGTGCCGGCGTTGGTGTAGCCCACCTCGCGCATCGCCTTCTTAAGACTGTCCGTGATCCGCTGCCGCAGCTCCGGGGTCACGCGCGGCGAGGGCGACTCTTCAATCAGCTTTTGGTGACGCCGCTGTATGGAGCACTCGCGTTCGCCGAGCACCTCCACCTGCCCGTAATGATCGGCCAGAATCTGGAATTCAATGTGGCGCGGCTTGCGGATGTACTTTTCGATGTAGACGTCCGGGCACGAGAACGCCGCGCCGGCTTCGGCCTGCGCCTGCGCCAGCAGCCCAGGCAGTTCGTTGGCTTCGTTCACCACGCGCATGCCCCGGCCGCCGCCGCCCGCCGTCGCCTTCAGGATGACGGGGTAACCAATCTTCGCGGCGGTTTCAAGACCATGTTCGGCCGATTCGAGCACCCCGGCCGAGCCGGGCAGAATCGGGATACCGGCTTTGTCCATCGCCTCGCGGGCGTGCTGCTTGAAGCCCATCGCGCGGATCACGGGCGGCTTGGGGCCGATAAAGGTGAGCCCGGAGGTTTCGCAGACCTCGGCAAAGTTGGCGTTCTCGCTGAGAAAGCCGTAACCGGGGTGGACGGCGTCGACGTTGGTGATCTCGGCGGCGCTGATCACGCTGGGGATATCGAGATAGCTGCGCGCGCTCTTGGCCGGGCCGATGCAGACCGCTTCGTCCGCGAACCGGACGTGCAGACTGTGACGGTCGGCCTCCGAGTAGACGGCAACGGTCTTGATCCCGAGCTCCTTACAAGCGCAGATCACCCGCAGCGCGATCTCGCCCCGGTTGGCGATGAGGATCTTTTGAAACATAGGAATCAGTTCGGGCGGACGGTGAACAGCGTGGTGCCGTACTCGACCGGCTGGCCATTGTCGACGTGCTTGGCGACTATAGTGCCGGAGACCTCGCACTCGATTTCGTTCATCAGCTTCATGCTCTCCACAATACAGAGCACCTTGCCGGGCTTCACCGCATCGCCGACGTTGACGAACTCGGCGGCGCCGGGCGACGGGGCCGAGTAGTACGTCCCGACGATCGGCGATTTCACGGTCAAAAGCCCCTCTTCGGGCTTCGGGGCCGCCGGAGCAGCCGGAACCACCGGCGCGGAGACCACCGGCGCCGCAGGCGCCGCCGCCACGGCGGCTGGAACCGGTACCACCACCTCCTGTCCGGTGGCTCCCCGGACGATGCGGACGCGACTGTCGCCGCGCTGGACTTCGAGCTCCCCTACGCCGCTGTCGAGGAGCGCTTGGATCAACTCTTTGATTTCAGAAATGTTCATTGGTTAAAGGACCAGGAGTTTTTTCGAGGTTGGCGTCAGGATTTCGCAGCCCGAGGCGGTGACGAGCACCGTATCTTCAATACGAACCCCGCCGAAACCTTCGAGGTAAGCGCCCGGCTCAATGGTGATCACCATCCCAGCCTCGAGACGCGTTTTGTCTTGTTTGCCGATGCGCGGCATTTCGTGAATTTCCAATCCGAGCCCGTGCCCGGTGCTGTGCACAAAGGCCTTCCCATACCCGCGAGCTGTCAGAACCTTCCGGGCAGCCGCATCCACGGAAGCCGTGGTGACCCCCGCCTTCACCCGGTCCAGCGCCGCCAACTGCGCCTCGGAGACGGCGTCATACAACTGGCGAGTGGCCGTGGGCACCTTGCCGAGATGAGCCATGCGCGTCATATCGCTGGCGTAGCCACCCAGGAATGCACCCATATCGATTAATAGTAACCCACGGCCGGAGATCCTGGCGGGGCCGGGATGGGCGTGGGGCAGCGCGCTGCGTTCGCCGAAGGCCACAATCGTTTCAAAGGCCGGCTTTTCGGCCCCGCGCCGGCGCATGCGGTACTCGATTTCGGCCGCAAGATCGGTTTCCGTCATGCCGGCCCGGAAGTGCGTCAGCGCTTCGTCCAGGGCCGCCGAGTTGAGCAGCACCGAAGCACGGATCGCCTCCTGCTCGGCGTCCGATTTCACCATGCGCAGCGCTTCGCAGGTATCGTCGAGTGCGCACCAGTCGACGCGCGCCTTCTGCAGCGCGGCCATCGACCGGAAGCTGATCCGGGTGTTTTCAAACGCCACCTTGTGAAACGAAGCCAACTGGGCCGCGATGGCGCTTTCGAGTGGACCCTTGGCGATCACCACCTTGGCCGCCGTTTCGCGCCCGGCCTGCAGGGTGTAGCGCGGGTCGGTAAACAGCGTTACCTGGCCGGCCGACACCAGCAGGGCGCCGTTGCTGCCGGTGAAGCCGGAGAAGTACCGGACGTTGGGCGCGCTGGTGATCACGGCTCCGTCGGCCTCGCGGGCAGCGAGGGCGGCGCGGAGGGCCGTGATGCGGCCGGCGTAGGCGAGGCTCGCCGCCGGCCCGGGGGGGTGGGGCTCAGGAGCGCACAGGCCGCTTCGACCCGGCGCCTGCCGGGTCGAAGCGAGTCCGTTGTGCGTGGTTTGTTTAGACGGCAAGCAGCAGTTTCCCCGTCGTCTTGCGGCCGGCGAGGTCTTCCTGCGCCTGACGAGCGTCGCTCAATGGGTAGGTCTGGTGAATGTGGAGCTTCAGATCGCCGCTCGCGAGCCAGCTGAGCAAATCGCCGGCGCGCCAGAGGAGTTCATCGCGCGTGGCGATGTGATGGGCCAGCGTCGGGCGCGTCAGAAACAGCGATCCCTTGGCGTTCAGCAGCAGCGGTTCAACAGCGGGCACCGGGCCGCTGGCGTTGCCGAAGGTGACCATCATGCCGCGCGGGCGGAGCGAGTCGAGCGATTTGACGAAGGTGGAAGCGCCGACCGAGTCGTAGACCACGTCCACGCCCTTGCCATCGGTAAGACGGCGGGTCTCGGCGGCAAAGTCGACCTCTTCGTACAGGATCACCTCGTCGGCCCCCGCCTCGCGGGCGAGTTCGGCCTTCGCCGCGCTGCCAACGGTGGCGATTACGCGGGCGCCGCGGCGCTTCGCCATCTGGACGATGCACTGCCCGGCGCCGCCGGCCGCGGCGTGGACGAGGCAGGTATGACCCTGCTCGAGCGGAAACGTCGAGTGGGTCAGGTAGTGCGCTGTCATGCCCTGCAGCATGGCCGCGGCAGCGAGTTCGCCAGAGACGCCGGCGGGAATTTTCACCAGTTGCCAGGCCGGCGTCACCGCGTATTCGGCGTAGGCGCCCCGCGGACCGGCGTAGGCCACCCGGTCGCCCGGAGCCACCTCGGTGACTCCCTCGCCAACGCTTTCCACCACGCCCGCGGCCTCCATGCCGAGGATCATGGGCAGATCCGCCTTGTAAAGCCCCATCCGGAAGTAGATATCGATGAAGTTGACCCCGGCGTGCGTAATCCGCACGAGGGCCTGCCCCGGGCCGGCGACGGGCGCTGCCGTTTCCTGAAAGTGCAGCTGTTCGGGGCCGCCGCACTGATGAACCACAATCGCTTTCATGCGCGAACTCTCCTGCGAAGATGAACAACGCCCGCAAACGCGAGCAGGTAGATAAAGGCCAGCGGGAAGGACAGAAGCCGTCCCAGCGTGACCACGGCATCGGGACCTTTGAGCCCGGCGCGGAAAAGAACAAAGTGGAGCAGCGTGCGCCAGTTGCCGTAGTCCACCCAGAAGTAATCGCCGTTTTCGTTGAGAACAAACAATTTGGCGGGTAGACGGAGGGCCAGCATCCACTTCCATTTGGTCATGATGGGCTCGTTCGAGCAAAGGATACCGATAATGGAGTGGTGGCGGGCCTGCAGTTCGTGGACGATTCGCGCCCGGCCGGCCGGGCCGGGGTAATCGGTGATACGCCACAGCCGCCCGCGGTCGGCCCGGAAGCCGGCGGGGGCGCCCGCGTAGCAGGTGATCAGGTCAATCTGCAGCTGCGTGCCGTACAGTTCATAGAGTCCTGGCAATAGGTCCTCGAGGAGCTGCCGGGAGCCGCTTTCGACGATGGCCACGCGATCAAAATGCGGGATGCGCTGGGACAAGAAGAGCCGCAACCCTTTACTATAGCCGAACCCCGGTTCCCCGGGCGGCGCCGCCGCGCGCCCTGAACCCCCCGGCTTCATCCCGGCAACCTTTTCGTTCCGCAAATACGCATGCCGGACCCGAGCACAAACGAGCACACCGGCGCCTCTCCCCCACCATCCGCCGCGTCCCGGCTCCTTTGCCGCTGCACCTGCTCACCCGCCGGATGCTCCTCCTCCACGTTGCACGGGCCCAGGCCATGCCACAGAGGCGTCTTGGGTAGAAAAACCAGGTGCAACAGCCAGACTCGGCGCCTTGTCCTCGGGAAACAGACCCCGCCCCATCCACCCCGCCCCGTGCCCCTCATGGTCCCGCTGAGCCAAAACACGCGGCCAGTTCAGGTCGTTCACATTCATTTTTTCACCCCACAACCCGTTCAATCGAATACACTTCCTCGTTTCGCCCCACCGCCCGCCTCCCCCCCGGATTCGCTTGACCCGCATGCTACGTTCAGAAGCAAAGGCGTTCCTCTTCCCGAAAACCGGGAGCAGGAGCGCCTTTCGCCTTTCGAGCCAGGAGAATCCGCCATGCCAGCCAAAGAACTAACTGATGACCAGCGCCAGCGCCGCGCCGAAATCGCCCGCCAAAACGGGGCAAAATCCAAAGGCCCCGTCACCGCCGAAGGCAAGTACCGCAGCTCCTTGAACGTCATCGCCACGGGCGAACACGTCGAACTGCACAAAGAAGATCTGCCGCCCTTCTTTTTCCTGCTTTCCACCGACGACCGGTCAGCCTATCTGCGTGCCTTTCAGGCGCAAATGCGCCATCTCAAACCCCAATCCGAGTTCGAACAAAGCCTCGTCCGCCGCATGGCCATCGCCCTGTTTCAACATGACCGCCTCACTAATTTTCATGCCGAGGCCTTGCAGCGCGAACTCGGTGCCGTCGTCCGCGAATTTCCGGCGCTCGGTCTGTCCGATCACTTCTTCCTATCGAACAAACGAGCGACCCTCGAAAACGCGCACAGGCCGAAGCGAGTCCGTTGTGCGCGTGTTCCAGAAGAGCGCACAGGCCGCGCCGGCCCGGCGCCAACGGGCGAGGAACGCGCCCCTCCTGCCGGGCCGAAGCGAGTCCGTTGTGCGCGTGTTCCAGAAGAGCGCACAGGCCGCGCCGGCGCGGCGCCAACGGGCGAGGAACGCGCCCCTCCCGCCGGGCCGAAGCGAGTCCGTTGTGCGCGTTCCTTAGAAGAGGTCCAGCAGTTCGTCATCCGCGGCCAGCGCCATCACATGGCCACGTTCCGCAGCTTACACAAAACTCTTATCGACCTGCGCAAGCATACCCCCATGCAGCCGCCGGAGCCGGTCGATATCACCGCCGACTCCAAACAGATCAAACTCGAAGACCCGGATCCCGAAGTCACCCGGGAGGTTCTCGCCTTGGCCGACCGGGCCAAAAAGGAACCCAACTTCGATCTCCCTGGATACGTGCTTAACTTCTTGCAAGATAACGACTTAATGGAGCGTCTGGCCCCCGGCTACGACGTCGGCGACCTGCTCGAGCGCTTCGGCCGAACCCCGGTCCCCAAGGCGGCGTAACCACCCAACCAACACCAGCCAAACCTAAGTCAAACGCTGCAGCCGCACCATCTGCCCACTACCCGGCCGCACAAAAGCCCCGCTTTTGGCCCCCGCCCGCGTGGAACTCTCGCGTTCCCGCATCAGCTCCAGCGCCCCGTTCACCAGCCGCCCCGTAAACCGCACCTTCGTGTCGTTAATCTCGTTGCCGGCCTGCTCCGTCGTCACCACCACAAACGTCACCAGCTCCCCGGCCACAATCCCGGTCGCAATCGGCGTGCTCTGATGGTCGCCGTACTGCTTACCCCCCAGCGCCGTGCCCTTCTGCACAAACTGAAAGGAAATCTGCACCGGGTCCCGGTCCGGCCGCCCGCTGTCGATCTCCCCCACCCAAATCCCCGTCAGGTCCGCCGCCCACGCCCGCCCGGCCACCACCAGCAGCAGCGCCAGCCTACCCACGCAGCAACCCCCGCAACGGACCCGTACTATCGGCAAACCGCTCCACCGGCGTCCCGAACGCCTCCAGCATCGACACGTACAGATTCGCCATCGGGCTATCCTCGGCATACACCAAATGCTGCCCGGCGTCGATCCGCCCGCCTCCCAGCCCGCCCAGCACCAGCGGCAAATTCCGCGGGCTGTGCCGGTCCCCGTCGCTCAGCGCCGAGCCAAACAGGATCATCGAGTTGTCCAGCACCGTCGATTCGCCCTCTTTCATGCTCGCCAGCCGGCCCAGCAGATACGCGTACTGTTCCACGTGCCACCGGCTGATCCGCTCGTACTGCCGCAGCTTGTCCTCGTTCTTCTGGTGGTGCGACACGTCGTGATGCCCCGCGCTCACCCCTTCAAGGAACCGGAAGCTCACGTTGCTCACCGCGTTGCCGAACATAAACGTCGCAATCCGCGTCGTGTCCGTCTGGAAAGCCGTCGCAATCATATCCAGCATCAGCCGCACGTGCTCGGCATGGTCCGCCGGCCGCTCCGCCGGCATCGCCTTCGGGTCCATCGCCGCCCGCGGCTTCCACGTCCGCTCCTGCGTGCTCGTCGCCCGCTGCACCCGCTCTTCAAGCGACCGCATCACCGACAGATACTCATCCAGCCGCACCCGGTCCGCCGTCCCCACCTGCCCCCGCAGCTTCTTCGCATCGCCCAGCACCCGGTCCAGCAGCAGAGCGTCCATCTTCGCCTCGTTCCCCTGCGGCCCGGACGACGCCCGGAACAGCCGTTCATACACCGACCGCGGATTCAACTCCCGCGCCAGCGGCGTCGTCGGGCTGCTCCACGCAATGTGCGACCCGTAAACCCGCGTGTACCCCACCACGGCGTCCACCCCTACCGCCACCGGCGTCACGCCCAGCTCGAGCGAAGGCAGCGGCGTCTGCCCCGCCGTCCGCTGCGCCGCCAGTTGATCCACCGACACCCCGTTGGCAATGTCCTCGCCCGGCGTCTTCTTGATCGTCTGGCACGTCAGCCACGCCGCCTCTTTCACGTAGTGCCCGTCGCCGCCCTTCGAGTTCTCGTTCCAAAGGTTGGTCAGCACCGTCACCCGGCTCTTCAAATCCGCCAGCGGCTGCAGCGTCGGCGAAAGCTGAAACTCCCGCCCCTTACCCTCCGGCGCCCACTTCCACGGGTTCACCCCGTTCGGCATGTACAGCGCCGCCATCCGCACCGGCGGCTTCCCCGCGCGGTCGCCCGTCGCGGCCATCGCCTCCAGCCACGGCAGTCCCAGGCCAACGCCGGCCCCTCGCAAAATCGTGCGGCGGGAGATCTTCATGTGGTCTTCTTCTCCTTCGGCCGCTCCTTCTGCCGGAACGGCGTACTCAATACAATGCCCTCAATCAGCGCCTGCGCGCTGTAGTCTTTGGCCTTCACCGCGGCCACAATCGCGTCCACCGTGCACGAATCCCGCAGCGTCAGCCCCCGGCCCAGCGCATAGCCCAACAGCTTGCTGGTCAGGTTCCGCACAAACAGGTCCTTATGCTCGAGCAGCGCCGCCTTCAGCTGCGCCGGCCCCTGAATCTTCGTGCCATCCGTCATCTCGCCCGAATTGTCCACCGGCTTGCCCGCGTCCTCGGTCCGCCACCGCCCAATCACGTCGTAGTTCTCAAGCGCAAAGCCCAGCGGGTCAATCCGGCTGTGGCAGCTCGCGCAAACGGCGTTTGCCCGGTGCTTTTCCAGGCGCTCCCGCACCGTCGCCGGCGCCGCGCCCGCCGCCGTCTCGGCCAGCGGCGGCACATTCGCCGGCGGCGGGGGAGGCGGCGTACCGAGCAGCGAATCGAGAATCCACGTCCCCCGCAGCACCGGGCTCGTCCGGTACGGATACGACGACACCGCCAGCACCGCCGGCATCCCCAGCAGTCCCCCGCGGTTGGAATCCTTCGGCAGCTCCACCCATTGCGGCTGCTTCGAAGCATTGGCCCGCACGGCCAGCTTAAAGCCGAAGTGCTTCGAAAAGTTACTCGTCCCCACCGTATAGTCCGAGTCGATCAGGTTCAGCAGCGACAGGTTCCGCACCAGAATCTCCCGGAAAAACTGCTGCGGCTGAATGCGGATATCCCCCCGCAACTCCTCGTCTTTCGCGTACTCCGGAAACAGCTTCGCGTCCGGCGCCTTGTCCCCCGCCAGCTCCCGCGTATGCAGCCACTGCTCGGTAAACCGCCGCGCCAGGTTCCACGACCGGTCGTGCTTCAACATCCGCCGCGCCATCTGCCGCAGCACCTCGGGGTCCTGCAGCTTCCCGCTCGCCGCCAGGTCCGTCAACAGCTCGTCCGGCTGGCTGCCCCAGAGAAAGTAGGAAAGCCGTGAAGCCAGCGCGTAGTTGTCCACCTGCTCCACCGGCTCGGTGCGGAATAGAAACAGCGGCGAAACCAGCGCCCCCCGCAGTGCGAAGAAGATCGCCGGCTCAAAGTCCTCGCCCGCCTGCCGCGCCGCGCGATACAGGCTCAAATACGGCAGCAGCTCCGCCTCCGTCACCGGCCGCCGGAACGCCCGCGGCAGAAACGCCTGCAAAATCTTCCGGGCCGCCTGCTCCGGCGTCACCCCCGGCCCCGGCTTGGCTACCAGGATCCGCGTCCGCGACTTATACTCCTTCGCCGCGAAGTCCATGGCCAGCTTCGCCGTCTCCATGTACTTCTCCGAGTGCAGCGGCGACAGGAACAGCGTCTCCGCCGCATTGTCGAAGCCTTCGCCGCCCGCCCCGTCCACCGGCAGCGCGTGGCCAATGTCCAAATGGATATCGAGCAGATCCTGCACCGTCGCCGTGTACTCGTCCCGGTTCAGCCGCCGCAGCGGCGCCGGCCCCGCCGCAATGCCGGAAGCGCACGCCGTCGTCCGCAGCGTCTGCTCCACGTACCGGGCCAACTCCTCCCGCGCGTTCAGCTCCGGCGCCGGCGAACCCTTCGGCGGCATCTCCCCGTTGCGCACCCGCAGCGCCAGCCGCGACCAGTCCTGCGCCGCCGTTGCAAAGCTCTCCGGACTAGCCACCTTCTCGAGGCGAAACCCGCCCACCGCCGCCTTCCCCGCGTGGCAACTCTTGCAGTAGGTCTCCAGAAACCGCTGGCTCTCCGCAAAATCAGGCACACCCCATCCGCCCACCACCATCAGCGCAAATGAGGCAACAAGACGCATCACAACGCCTTTACTATATAACCCCTTACGGTTCCTTCACAAACCGGTAGCCCACCCCCCGCACCGTCAACAAATGGCGCGGGTTGGCCGGGTCGTCCTCAAGGTACTTCCGCAGCCGCACCATGAAGTTGTCAATCGCCCGCGTGTCCGTATCCTCGTGCAACCCCCAAACCTCTTCGAGCAACACCTTACGCGAAACCGGCGCCCCCTCGTGCTGAATCAGATACCGCAGCACATTGGCCTCCATCAGCGTCAACGGATACGTCTCGGCCCCCACCCGCAACTCCAGCCGCTCCAGGTCCACCGACTTGTTGCCAAACACAAAAGCCGGCGGCTTCCGCAGCCACTCCCGCCGCCGCAGCAGGCTCCCGATCCGCGCAATCAGAATCGCCAACTCAAACGGCTTCGGCAGATAATCGTCACACCCCGCCGCAAACCCGTTCAACACATCATCGGCGTGCCCCCGCGCCGTCAAAATCAGCACCGGCACGTACAGTCCCGCCGCCCGCATCTCCCGCAACACGCTGAAGCCGTCCTTGCCCGGCAGCATCACATCGAGCACCAGGACATCGAATTGGCTTCGTTTCGTCAACAGCTCTTCGAGCGCCGCCTCCCCCGTCTCCACCACCTCCACCGTGTAGCCCTCGGCTTCCAGGTTGAAGCGCAGCCCTTCGGCCAGCGCCCGTTCGTCTTCCACCACCAGAATCTTGCTCATGTCTTTAGCGGCAGCTGCAGGATGAACGTGCTGCCCGAGCCCGGCCCCGCGCTCTCCGCCCACGCCTTGCCCCCGTGCCGCAACGCCACGCTGCGCACGATGAACAGCCCTAATCCCGTCCCCTTCACCTTAGCAGCCAACACCCCCGGCACCCGGTAAAACCGTTTGAAGATCTGCTTCAGCTCATCCTTGGCAATCCCCGGCCCCTGATCGCGTACGCGCAGCTGCACGTACTTGCCGTCCACCACCCGCGTCTCAATCTCCACCTGCGCCGGCTGCGTCGAGTACTTGATCGCGTTGTCGAGCAGATTCGACACCGCCGCCCGCACATCGTCCGCGTCCGCCCGCATCACCACCGCCTCGCCCGCCGCGAAATCCAAATGCACCGCCGGCTCCGGATAAATCGTCCGCAGCCGCTCCAGGCACTCGCCCACAATCGCGTTCAGGTCAAACGAAGTCAAATTTAGCTTCCGGCTCGCGCCCATCCGCCCCGTCCGCAGCACCTGCTCGATCGTCGCATGCAGCCGGTCGTTTTCGGCCAGCATAATCCGGTAGAACTCCTGCCGCTTGCTCTCCTCCACCGGCCGGCTCTGCAGCGTCTCCAGATACAGCCGGATCGACGACACCGGCGTCTTCAACTCGTGCGTCACGGCATTGATAAAGGCGTCGTGCTGCTCATTCCGCCGGATCTCCCGGACGAGAAAGATCGTGTTCAGCACCACCCCGGCAATGATGATGGCCAGCAGCACCACCCCGAGAAACAACAGAATCCCCGTCCGCCAGTTGAGCAACACCCAGCCGACGTACAACAGCACCGTAATCGAAACCACCCCGGCGCCTAACGCGATAAAGAACGCGATACTCTTTCGCCGTCCCGTCACCGTTACTCCGCCAGCGCCTCGTCCACCCGCGCCACCTTCACCGCCGTCGCAATCCCTAGCTTCTCCAGGAGCTTGATCTGGAGAAACGACGGATCGAACTCATACCAAGCCAGCCCGTGCCGCGCCGATACCGGATGCGCGTGGTGGTTGTTGTGCCAGCCCTCGCCAAAGGTCACCAACGCCACCCACCAGTTGTTCCGCGAGTCGTCCCGCGTCGCAAACCGCCGCGTTCCCCACAAATGCGTGGCCGAGTTCACTAGCCACGTCGCGTGCAGGCCGACCGTCACCCGCACAAACGAGCCCCACAGCAGAAACGGCCAGCCGCCCACGGCAAACAGCAGCGCCGAAAGCAACACCAGCGGCAGCCAGTGCCAGTCGTTCAGCCAGACGTAGAACGGATCCTTTGCCAGGTCCGGCGTGTACTTCGCCATCCGCTTGGTGTCCATGCTTTCCGCCGGCCCCACCAGCAGCCAACCAATGTGCGCCCACCAAGCGCCCTCCCGCGGCGAGTGCGGGTCGCCCGCCTGGTCCGATTTCTGATGATGAATCCGGTGCGTCGCCACCCAGAAGATCGGCCCGCCTTCGAGCGTCAGCGACCCGCAAACCGCGAAGCAATGCTCCAGCCACAGCGGCACTTTGTACGCCCGGTGCGTATGCAGCCGGTGGTACCCCATGCTGATGCCCAGACAAATCGCCACCCAATGCAGCAGAGCCGCCACTCCCACGGCAGCCCACGAGAACTGAAACAGCGCGGCAACGGCGCCAGCATGCAGCACGATCAGAACAATGACGGTTGGCCAGTTCATCTCTCCACGCTACCAGCGCCCCACCCCGCGCCATGTATTAGTTCTGTAACAGCTTGCCGAGGATCGCCACCGCCTCTTCACAAGCCGCGCGATCAACGTCGAAATGCGTCACCGCCCGCAGCCGGTTCGGCCCCATCGCGTTCATCACCACGCCCGCCGCCAGCAGCTCCTGCGCCATCTGCGCACCCGTCCGCCCCGTACCCGAGACGTCGAAGAACACGATGTTCGTCCCGGCATACGGTTCCACGGCGATCCCCGGCAACTCTGCCAGCGCCCCCGCCAGATACGCCGCGTTGGCGTGGTCTTCGCCCAGTCGCCCGCGCATCTGTTCGAGCGCCACCAGCCCCGCCGCCGCCAGTACGCCCGCCTGCCGCATGCCGCCGCCGAGGCGCTTCCGCAGCAGCCGTCCCTTGTCCATCTGCGCCTGCGTGCCCACCAGCATCGAGCCGGCCGGCGCGCCCAGCCCCTTCGACAGACAAAACATCACCGTATCGGCGTACTGCGCAATCTCGGTCGGCGCCACGTTCAGCGCCGTCACGGCGTGGAAAAACCGCGCCCCGTCCATGTGCACCGCCAGACCATGGCTCTCGGCCCCGCGCTTGATCTCGGCCAGCTGTTCGAGCGGGTACACCGTACCGCCGGACACGTTGTGCGTGTTCTCCACCGAGATCAGCCCCGTCGGCGCGGCGTGCGGGCCCACCGGGCGGATCTCCTTCACAATCTGCTCCCACCGCATCTGCCCCGTCGCCGTCGGAATCGCCCGCGCCAGACAGCCCGCAAACCAGGCCATCATCGAAAGCTCCCAATCGAGCACGTGCGATCGCGCTTCGCAGATCACCTCCTGCCCGTGCTGCGTATGGACGGTCAGTCCAATCGTATTCCCCATCGTGCCGGTCGGGACAAACAGACCGGCCTCCTTGCCCATAATCTCGGCCGCCAGCGCCTCCAGGCGGTTGACGGTAGGGTCTTCCTGATAAACGTCGTCGCCGACTTCGGCTTCGGCCATGGCCCGGCGCATGGCCGGTGTAGGTTTGGTGACGGTGTCACTCCGGAGATCAATCATAAAAATTCCTGCAATACCTCGTTAGAAACCAGCACGCCCCGCGCCGAAAGCCGCAGGCGGGCGCCGTCGCGCTCGAGCAGCCCGTCGCCCACAAAACGCGCAATGGGCTCCGACCAGCGGTCGAGCTCCGCCGCCGCCGCCACAATCCCCTCGCTCAAGCGCAGACCAACAAAAAACCGTTCACTCGCCGGATCCGCCGGAGTTGCTTCCCGCCGGCCGGGACCCTGCTCCACATACGCGAGCGCCGTCTCCGGGTTCTGCCACCGCTCACCGCCGGCGCTTGAATGCGCATCGGCGCCGAAGCCCAGATACTCCTCAAGGCGCCAATACTTCAGGTTGTGCCGCGACGGCCGGCCAAAATTCGAAACCTCATACCGCCCGAGACCCATCGCCTCCAGCCGCTCCACGGCCCGTTCATACATCGCCGCAATCGCGTCCTCGTCCGGAATGTCCTGCGCGCCATACTTCGGGCCGTTGTTCAGAATTTCCAGGCCCAGCCGCGAATCCTCATCCACTTCGAGCATGTACACCGAAGCGTGCGGCGGGCTCAGCCTTTCGATCCAGTCGAGCGAAACCTCCCAACTCGCCGCCGTCTGCCCCGGCAGCCCGGCAATGAGGTCGAGGTTGATATCCGGAATCCCCTCTTCGCGCAGCAGCGCCACATCGCCGGCGACCATCTCGGCCGTATGCTTACGGCCGGTCTTGCGCAGCTCCCCGGCGACGAACGACTGCACGCCGAGGCTCACCCGGTTGATCCCCGCCTCGCGCCACGCGGCCGCCTGCTGCCGCGTGAACGATCCCGGCGCCGCTTCCATCGTCGCTTCGGCCCACGGCCGGCCCGGAATGCGGCGCAGCAGCTCGCGCAGATCGTCCAGGGCAATCTGACTCGGCGTGCCGCCCCCCAGATAGACGGTCTCCGGCGTCCACGGCCAGACGGTCTCGTCGAGCTCCCGCCGCAGCACCGCTTGATAGCGGTCTTCGAGTTCGCGCGGAAACACCCCGGAGGCGAAATTGCAATAGGTGCATTTCTGGGCGCAGAACGGAAACGAGAGGTAGACGCCAGGCATTTACGAGAGGCTGACGGTCTCCCCGAGGTGCTCGCTGATGTGCGCGGCAATCAACTCCGCCAGCGTCTGGCCCGACGCCGCCAACACAAACGCCTTCCGGGCGCCGTCCCAATCGAGTTTGAAGCTGCGGGAGTGGGCCGACACCCACACTTGGCGCACCGGCGTCTGCGGGCTAACGACAAACTTGGCCCGCGGCTCTTCGAACTCCACCGTCAAGGTGCCATTGTTGAAATCGGCTTCAAAATCGTGTTCGTCCGAAGCGCCGGCGAGCGCTTTGAACAACGCCGTCATCGAGTCTTCACACTTGAGATGGAAGTCTTGTTCGTCGAGCATGAATCTTCACGGTATCAGAAAGCATCTCGGTCTATATACTTTTGATAGGCTGATCTTTTGATGACCAAGCGCACCACGAATTGTCGCAGCGCACGAACGGGGCTCGCTCCCGCCGGCCGCGGGCTCGGAAACGGATGACGACGACCTGCATCCGGCACACCGAACTGCCCGGCGCCTCCCGGCTGTTCGCCGATCTGGTCTATCACTTCGACCGCGTAGCGCCATTCTACTCCCACGCCCCGTACGATCCGGCCTCCTTTGCCGCCGCTGCGCGGCAGATCGACTACCCTGCTGCGCGCCGCGCGGACATCGTCGCCGCCCTCGCCGAGCAGAACCCCGGCAACCCCTCGCTCGCCGTCCTGGCCCGTCCGGACGCCGTCGCCGTTGTCACCGGCCAGCAGGTGGGCCTGTTCGCCGGCCCCTGCTACTCCATCTTCAAGGCGCTGTCGGCCATCCGGCTGGCCGAAAACTTAACGGCGCAGGGCATTCCCGCCGTGCCCGTCTTCTGGCTCGCCACGGAAGATCACGATCTCGTCGAAATCAACCAGGCCTGGGTCTTCAACGCCGTGCACGAGGTGGTGGGGCTGAAGACGGCGGCCGCCAATCCGCTCTCCGGCCCGGTGGGGCCCATCCCGGTCGTTGACGCGCCGCTCGACGAGTTGGCCGCCGCCTTGGCCGGGCTGCCCTACGCCGATGAGGTGATGGCCATGGTGCGGGAGTGTTACGCGCCCGGGGCCACGTTCGGCGGGGCCTTCCGCGCTTTGGCGCAGCGGCTGCTGGCCCGGTGGCCTATTCTATTCCTCGATCCGCTCGCCCCTGCCATCCGGTCCATCGGAAGCAGCCTGCTTTTGATGGCAGTGGCCCAGGCGCCGGAGTTGAATGCCGCGCTGCTGGAACGTAACGCGGAACTCGCCGCGGCCGGCTATCATTCCCAGGTACACGTCGAAGCCGGCAGTTCGCTGCTGTTCTCTCTCGAAGGCGGGAAGCGGACGCCGTGGACCGGAGAACCCGTGCGCACCGCCGATCTTTCCCCGAACGCGCTGCTCCGCCCCGTGCTGCAGGACTACCTGCTGCCGACCGTCGCCTACTTCGGCGGCCCGGCTGAGCTGGCCTACTTCGCCCAGTCGCAGGTGCTCTACCAGCGCCTCCTCGGTCGCATGCCCGTCATGCTCCATCGTGCCGGCTTCACCCTGCTCGACGACCGCACGGCAAAGATCCTCTCCCGCTACGGACTCACCGTGACGGATGCCCTGATCCACGAAACCGGCCTGCGCGAGCGCCTCGCCGCCAAACTTATCCCGCCCGGCGTCACGGAAAAGGTCGCCGGCCTGCGCACCAATCTGAGCCAGCAGGTGGAGACACTGTTCGCCGAAGTCCGCGCGCTCGACCCCACCCTGGAAAAGGTGCTTGCCCGGGGCCGCGACAAGATGCTCCATCAGCTCGCGAAGATGGAGCGCAAAACCGCCGGCCAGGCGCTGCGCCGCGACGAGCAGGCCCAACGGCAGGCCCAATATCTGCACCATAGCCTCTACCCGCACCGCCACCTGCAGGAGCGCTTCTACAGCATCCTGCCGTTCCTCGCCCAGCACGGCCCGGACCTGATCGAACGCATCTACGAGCACGTCGAAGTCGGCTGCCCGGATCACCAGGTGCTTCCGATACACTAGCGCCATGCGCTTGAACCCCGTAAAGCAGGCCTTGCTGGCTGGCAAGACCGTGTTGGGCACTTCCTATGGACAGCTCCGCGACCCCGAGATCGCCCGCATCCTCAAGGCCGCCGGATTCGACTACGCCTATCTCGACGGCGAGCACGGCTGCTTCGGCATTGAAACGCAGCAGGATATCTGCCGCGTCGCCGGCCTCTGCGGGCTGACGATTTTTGCTCGCGTGGCGGATATCCAGTACGACCTGATCGCCCGCTCGCTCGATTGCGGCGCCGACGGCATTATCTTCCCGCGCGTCGAGTCCCCCGAGTTGCTGGCCCAGGCCGTGAGCTGGTGCAAATTTCCGCCGGTGGGTATCCGCGGCTTCGGGCTCACCACCATGCAGGCCGGCTACGAAGCCGTCACCATCCCGGAGATGATCGCCCACCGCAACGAAAACGGCATGGTGATCCTCCAGATCGAAACGCAGCGGGCCTTTGAAGCCCGCGAGGAGCTGCTCTCGGTACCGGGCATCGATGTCGTGATGGTCGGCCCGGTGGACCTTTCGATTTCACTCGGCGTGCCTGGGCAGTTCGACGATCCGAAGATGGAAGCCACCCTCGACGCGATCCGCGAAACCTGCGAGGCCAAAGGCATCGCGCCGGGCCTGCAGGCCCGCAACCTGGCGCTGTCGGCCAAGTGGGCGAATCGTGGCTACCGTTTCCTCGGCACCGCCTCGGAATGGTCCATGATGCTTGAAAAGGGCAAAGAGATCGTAGCCGCGCTACGAAACTAGTCGATGGTGCCGAAGGTGGGAGTCGAACCCACATGGGGAGTGAACCCCGGCAGATTTTGAGTCTGCTGTGTATACCAGTTCCACCACTTCGGCCCTGACCCTGTCAGTATAACAGCAGATGGCTCCTTTGTTCGATAGTCAGGAT
>JAINDL010000175.1 GCA_019931245.1 Bryobacteraceae bacterium CoA2 C42 | reverse complement strand
TGGTTGACCTGTTCCGCGAAGCCTTCCCCCAGCCACCCCGGCACACAATCTTGGTCAGCACTCCACGCGCCCATGGCAGCGCCTCGGCCGCATGTCCGCGGCTGAGGATCACGAAGTCATCAGCGCAATTGACAACTTCCGCTCGGAAGCTGTTTCCACGTTCGGGGATCCTCCAGTATTTCACAAATCGGTTCCTGTAAAGATTCGCCAGCATTGGGCTGGAGACCCCGCCTTGCGGTATCCCTTGCTTGCTGCCGTTGCCTCCTGTCATTCGCCTATTTCCCTTCTCATCCCGTTCCTCAACCGGTGCTTTCAACCACATCCTCATCAAATGCAGCACGTCCCGATCAAGTCGTTACATTTGCAGCAGGTTATGAGAAGCCCGCGCGGTTAAGTCCGTGCGGGTCCCACGGGGACCCGACGCGGAAGTGCCGGTGCACGGCGGGGATCATCCAGCGATAGCTGTTCCGACTACTTCCGGCAGCACGTCGAGGCCGCGCACGAGAAGCCGCGGGAACGCGGCTCCTGCAAAGTACACATCCCGAGCGCCCCGTTGCGCCTACGACCGGATCCCGAAAGTGGCCCGGATCATCGCCGACCTCGACAAGCGGGAACAGATCAAAACCCAACCCCTCGCCGAGGCTGCGCGGTGTCGCGGCCTCGACCGGAGCTATTGGAACTGTACTTGGAACAGGGCAGGGGCGGGCAGCACGAGGTCGTCCGCAAGCCAAGCTCAGATTCCCGGGGGTGTCCGCGTCCTCGACAGAGTCCCCGGACGAACTATGGTCCGCATGGCGGCACAGCGACGCGCGGCGGGTGCTCGCACGGAGCGGTCCAGAATCGGACCACCCCGTCGTATGTCCTGCCGCAGGTCAAAACGTCAGGCGTGCGCCGAGGGAGGCGTTGCAGCCAGGAGCGTCGATGCCGGAGCCGTGGAGGCGGTAGTTGCGGTCCGTCAGGTTGGCGATGCCTCCGTATAAGCTCCACCGTTCCGAGATCGGGAGCCAGCCGCGGATTTCGATGGTGGCCCAGCCGGCGGTGTTGTTGTAGAGCGGGACGCGGGTCGTGCCGGGGAGGCCGGGGAGGACGCGGTCCTGGATCTGCTGGAGGGTCTCGCCGATATTGGGGGCGCGGCCCCCGTTGAAGAAATCCGCAATGTCGGAGCGGCGGCGGGAGGCGCCGATGCGCTCGTCATCGATATCACCGCCGCTTAAGCGGTTTTGGGCGCCGCTGGCGCGGAACACCGCTTCGACGTACCAGCGGCGGGCGTAGCGGAGGGCGAACTCGCCCTGCTGGGGCGGGAGACGGCGGATGTTGCGGTTGGGGTATAAATCGCGGCCGAGTAAGTAGGAGTAATTGGCGAGGAGGCGCCAGCGGGTGGTGAGGTCGGTGCGCCAGAGGGTTTCGGCGCCCCAGTAGCGGGAGGCTCCGTCGTTGACGAAGGCTTTGACGGCGCGGGGGTCGAACGTCGTGGCTACTGTGACGACGCCCTGGGCGCGCTGGGCGGCGGTGGGCGGGATAGGCGTGACGGGGAGGCCGGCGAGGGAGGCGGGGACGGCAGTGGCGGGGAACAGGAGGGTGCGGCGGACGATGGGGTCGGCGAGGAGCGCGTCGAAGAATTGAACGCGGGCGGAGTGGCGGGTGGAGCGGAACTGGAGGCCGGCTTCGACGTTGCGAAGGGTTTCAAAGCCGAGGGCGCGGGCGGGGGTTCCTTTCGAGAGCGCGCCTTCGCCGGCGGAGTCGGCGAGGAGGGGGTTGGCGTTGAGGGCTTCGACGACGGGGATTTCGTAGCCGAGGTCGTTCAAGCCGAGGGCGCCGAGGTCGTTGAGATTGGGGGCGCGGAAGCCGCGGCTGCCCGTGGCGTGGAGGGCGAGCGAGGGGGTGAGGCGGTAGGAGAGGGAGGCGTGGCCGGTCCAATCGGCGAAGGTGAGCTGGGCGTAGTTTACGCGGGTGTAGCGGAGGCCGTAGCCGGCGCGGAGGCGGGCGGGGAGTTCCGTCGATCCTTGGAGGAAGTAGCCGGCGCTGCGGTAGGAGGAGTTGTTGGGATAGAGGGGGCGGGCGGGGGCGTTGTTGATCGTACGGACCGAGCGGATGCGTTCGTCGTAGAGTTCGGCGCCGAAGGCGAGGAGGGTGTGGGATTGGAGGTGGGTGACGCCCTGGCCGGTGTAGCCGTAGGCGGTGACGCGGTTGAACTCGCGGGTGACGGGGTCGGTGGGGCGGAGGTTCTGGCGGATGCCGCCGTCCTGCTGGGAGTTGAGGGAGAGGCGGGCGGAGAGAGAGTCGAAGGGGCCGGCGTTGAGCTTCTCGTAGCGGAGGTAGCCGAGGTCGAGGATTTGGGGGGTGAATTCGTTGGTGAGACGGCCGAGGCCGCCCCAGAGATCCTTGTAATTGCGAATGCCCCAGAGTTCGCCGCGCTGGTACCAGCCGGTGAGGGACTGGGTGGCGGAGGGGCGGAGGGCGAGTTTGCCGTGGGCGCCGGCCTGGGAGTAGGCGGTGTCCTGGAGGCGGGGGCCGAGGAGGGATTTGACGCGGTCGCGGGGGAGGCCGTAGAGGCGGGTGAGGACGTTGCGGGAGTCGAAGCCGCCGCCCGCGCGGAGGTCGTTGTGGCGATGGCCGGCGCCGCCGAACAGGACGAAGAGTTTGGGGGTGGAGTGGGCGGCTTCGGCGGCGGCGCCGGCGCCGAGGTCGGCGGACTGGGAGTTGAGGGAGAGACGGCCGGACCAGCGGGGAGAGTCGGAGAAGTTGGTGGGGCGGGTGAGGACCTGGATGGTGCCGCCGAGGCCGTCCGAGCCGTACTGGGTGCCGGTGGGGCCGAGCATGGCTTCGACGTGGTCGGCCTGGCTGGGTTCGAGGTAGGCGAGGTATTGATTGGGTCCGCTGCGGAAGGTGGAGTTATTGAAGCGCACGCCGTCGATGAGGTTGAGGACCTGATAGCCGGTGAGGCCGCGGAGGAAGGGGGAGACCTGGCCGGCGCCGGTTTGCTGCATGAGGACGTTGGGCTGGCCTTCGAGGGCGTGGGCGGCGGTGGGGTTGGGGTTGCCGCCGTTGAGGACGACCTGCGGCGATTCGGCGGCGTCGACGGCGGCGCCGCGGAGGGCGGTGACGGTGACGAGGAGGGCGGGGACGGGGCGGGCGTCGGCGGGGGCGTTTTGGAAGAAGTATTCGCCGTTGGCATCGGTGGTGGTTTCGGCGAGGATGGCGCCGTTGGGGGCGGTGAGGAGGACGCGGGTGAAGGGGGCGTTATCGAGTTTGCCGCGCATGTCGACGGCGAGCAGGGGTAGGGCCAGGAGGGCCACAAGGCAGAGGCGCATGGGGATTAGTATCGCTTACGCGTGTTGCAGGGCCGTTACGGGGCGCCGAGTTGGAAAGCAGCCATTTCGCGGGTGTTGCGGACGAAGAGGCGGCCGTCGGCGATGGCGGGGACGTTCCAGGTTTTGCCGTCGAGGGCAGGGAAGCGGGCGAGTTCTTCGTGGCCGGCGGGGGTGGCTTTGACGAGGGCGAGGTCGCCTTGTTCGGTGGTGATGACGAGGTGGCCGGAGGCGAGCAGGAACTGGCCGTAGCCGTAGCGGCCGCCTTTCCACTTCTGTTCGCCGGTGGCGGCGTCGACGCAGGCGAGGATGGCGTCGTCAAGGCCGTAGAGGTAGCCCTGGTGGAGGACGGCGGTGGAGAATTTCGTTTTGAGTTTGGTGTTTTGCCAGATGGTTTTCACGGCGCCGCCGGGGGCGATTTCGACGAGGGCGGCGCCGTGGCCATAGCCGGAGGCGAGGACGACGCGGTTGGGACCGGCGACGATGGGCGAGGAGCTGTTGACGTCGTAGTCGGTTTTCCAGGGGTACTCCCAGAGGAGCTTACCGGTGGCGGGGTCGAGCGCGACGGCGCGGGTGGCGGTCATGGTGAGGATCTGGCGCTGGCCGTTGAGGGTGGCGAGGACGGGGGAGGCGTAGGCGGCCTTTTCGCTGAGGCTGCCCCAGGCTTTGGCGCCGGTGAGTTTGTGGTAGGCGACGATGCTTTTGTTTTGGGGGCCGCCGGGCTGGACAATGACGAGGTCATCGACGATGAGGGGGGAGGCGGACATGGCCCAGGTGAGGTTTTCGGCGTTGTTGTCGTCGAGGATGTTTTTCTGCCAGAGGAGCTTGCCGGTGGGGGCGTCGAGGACGATGAGGTGGCCTTCGGCGCCGAGGCTGTAGAGTTTGCCGTCGTGCCAGGTGGGGGTGGCGCGGGGGCCGGGGCCGCCCATGGACTCCTGGAAGTCGGCGTCGTAGCGTTGGGTCCAGCGTTCGCGGCCGGTGGCGGCGTCGTAGGCGGCGATGACTTCTTGGGTTTTGCGCTGTTCGATGGTGAAGGCGAGGCCGCCGGCGATGACGAAGCTGGCCCAGCCGCCGCCGATGGGTTGTTTCCAGAGGGGTTGGAGCTTACCGTTGGGCCAGGCGGTGAGGATGTTGGTTTGGGTGTAGTGGCCGTCGCGGCGGGGGCCGCGGAAGTCGGTCCAATAGGGGACGGCGGGAGTGGGGGCAGGTTCGGGGGGGGGGGTGGACGCGGCGACGGGGAGAAGGACGGGGGCGGGGGCGGGTTCGGGGGGAGCCTGGGCGCGGCTGGCTTCGAGCTTTTTGTCGTGGTCTTCGGGGGCGTCGAAGTGGACCTGGGCGGGGCGGCCGGAGCCGTCGAAATCGAGGCGTCCGCCGAAGACGCCGAAGATGAGAGCAGCGGCGGCGGCGAGGGCGGCGAGGAGGACGAGAACCGTTTTAAAAATGCGCGTCATTGGCAGGGCCATGACATCAGAATAAGATATATGGCAATGAGTACCGCGACCCCAACCGATCTTTTTGCAAAAGTACAAGCGAGCAAGGAGCGCCTGGACGCCCATGTGCGCGAGATGGTGGAATGGCATTTCAACCCGGAGACGGGCTGCCCGTTCTGGCTGAACTGGGCCCAGGAGGCGGGCTGGGACCCGCGGAAAGAGGTGACGTCGTACGCCGACCTCGACAAATTTGGCAATTTTCAGGACGATGAGCTGCGCGGGGGGCCCGTGCGGCGGTGGGTGCCGAAGGGACTGGCGCACCGTCCGGTGTACGTGTTTGAGACCGGGGGATCGACCGGGGTGCCGAAGTCGCGGGTGCAGATGGACGACTTCCGGATTGACTACGAGAATTTTTCCGAGACGCTGCCGGACGAGCACTTTCCGAAGGGAGCGGATTGGTTGATGCTGGGGCCGAGCGGTCCGCGGCGGCTGCGGCTGGCCGTGGAGCATCTGGCGCAGCACCGGGGCGGGATTGCGTTTTCCGTGGACCTGGACCCGCGGTGGGTGATCAAGCTGATCAAGCGCGGGCAGATCCAGGAGGCCGAGCTTTATAAGCAGCACTGCATTGACCAGGCGCTGACGATTCTGCGGGCCCACGAGGTGAAGTGCATGTTCACGACGCCGAAGCTGCTTGAGGCGTTGTGTGAGAAGATCAATCTCGAGAAGGCCGGGATCAAGGGCGTCTTCTGCGGGGGGACGGAGATGACGCCGCAGTTCCACCGGTTCGCGGTGGAGGAGTTGCTCGGGCCGAACATCTACTTCGCGCCGACTTACGGCAACACGCTGATGGGTCTGGCGACGCATAAGGCGCCGGAGCCGGAGGACAACTGGGCGATTATTTACTATCCGCCGGTGCCGCGGGCGGTGCTGGAGGTGGTGGATTTCGACGACGCCACCAGGATTGTGGGCTACGGGGAGACGGGCCGGGTGCGGCTGACGACGTTGACCAAGGAGACCTTCATTCCGCGGTTTTTAGAGCGCGATGAGTGCGAGCGGGAGGCGCCGTGCGACCAGTATCCATGGGACGGGGTGCGGAACGTGCGGCCGTTTTCGCGGTTCCAGAAGTCGGTCGTTGAGGGGGTGTACTAAGCCATGCTGCACCTACCGATATTGCGGTACGGCAAGCCGTACCGGAGCGTGGACACGGCGACGGCGGTGCACTACCGGACCCGGCAGCCGTTTGTCGAAGCAAGCCAGGCCAACGCGGGGCTGATCCGGCGGGATCTGGCCCGCCAGCACGAGGCGGCGGCGATTCTGCAGGGCTTTACGACGCGCGAGTTGATTGCAATGGCGGGCAAGGCATCGGGCTACTTCTTGAACGACACGCTGCCGCTTGGTGACAGCGCGCAGTCGCCGCAGGAGTTTGTCGAAGCCGTGTCGGCGACGACGGGTTTGCCGTGGGTGATGGTACGGCGGAACATGGCCAAGATTGCGGGGGTACTCGCGTCGATGGAGACCGTGTTGATGGGTCTGACGCGGCTGCCGAATCTGGACATGCTCGACAGCGGCGTGGGCGATATCGACGGCCGGGCGCTGAGTTTCTTTCCGCGGGGGGATTCGATGGGGGTGATTCTGCCGTCGAACTCGCCAGGGGTGCATTCGTTGTGGGCGCCGGCGATTGCGTTGAAGACGCCGTTGATTCTGAAGCCGGGCAGTTCGGAGTTGTGGACGCCGTACCGGATCATTCAGGCTTACGTGAAGGCCGGGGTGCCGGCCGAGGTCTTCGGCTACTATCCGACGAGCCACGCGGGCGGCGGCGAAATTCTGCGAGGGACGGGGCGCGGGATGCTGTTCGGCGACGTGGCGGCGGCCAAGGCCTGGAGCGGGGATCCGCGGATTGAGATCCACGGGCCGGGCTATTCAAAGATCATCCTGGCCGACGACGGGGCGGCGGGCTGGGAGAAGTATCTCGATCTGATGGTGGATTCGGTGTCGAACAACTCGGGGCGGTCGTGCGTGAACTGTTCGAGCATCTGGACGACGGGTGATGGGCGGGCGCTGGCCGAGGCGCTGGCCGAGCGCTTGGCGCGGATTAAACCGACCGCGGAGGATGACCCGAACGCGGCCGTGGCGCCGCTGGCGAATCCGGACGTGGCCAAGCGCATCAGCGCGATGGTGGACTCCGAACTCGACGGCGGGGCCGAGGACCTGTGCGCGAAGGTGCGCGGGAGCGGGCGGGTGGCCGAGTGGGACGGGTGCACGTATCTGCTGCCGTCGGTGATCCATGTGCCGTCGAAGGAGCATTCGCTGGCCAACCGGGAGTTTGGCTATCCGCATGTGAGCGTGGTGCAGGTGGAGCCGCACGATCTGCCGGAGTGTCTCGGACCGACGCTGGTTTGCACGGCGTTGACCAACGACAAGCGGCTGCACCAGCGGTTGCTCGCCAATCCGCACATTGGGCGGCTGAATCTGGGGCCGATTTCGACGATGAAGATTTCGTGGGATCAGCCGCACGAAGGGAACCTGTTCGACCATCTGTACTCGCGCCGGGCGTTTCAAGCGGTGCCTGAACTGGTGGGCTAGTGAAGATCGTTTACATTACCGCGGGAGCCGCCAATATGTACTGCGGCTCCTGCATGCGGGATAACGCGCTGGCCGGGGCGCTGCGGGCGGCGGGGCATGATGTGGTGCTGACGCCGGTCTACACGCCCACGCTGACCGATGAGGTGAACTACAGCCTGAACCGGGTTTTCTTTGGCGGGATCAGCGTGTATCTGCAGCAGAAGTCGGCGCTGTTCCGCCATACGCCGCGTTTTTTGGATAAGTTGTGGGATTCGGAAGCCGCGCTGCGCATGGCGTCGCAGCGGTCCGTGGGCGTGGATCCACGGTTCCTGGGCGAGATGACGGTGTCGATGCTTGAGGGGGAGCGGGGGCCGATCCGGAAGGAGTTCGCCAAGCTGACGGAGTGGCTCAAGACCGAGAGCCGGCCGGATGTGATCAGCCTGCCCTTCACGCTGTTGATTGCGCTGGCCGAGCCGATGAAGCGGGTGACGGGTTCGCCGGTGGTGTGCACGCTGCAGGGTGAGGACCTGTTTCTGGACGGGCTTGAGGAGCCGTGGCGGAGCCGGAGTTTGGAGTTGATCCGGCAACAGATCCGCCATGTGGACGCGTTTGTGGCGACGAGCGAATACTACGCCGGGTACATGACGGGATATCTGGGCATTCCGGCGGAGAAGGTGCGGGTGGTGCCGCTGGGGATTAACTTTACGGGATTGGGGCCGGCGGAGAAGCGGCCCGCGGGGTTTCGCGTGGGCTTTTTTGCGCGGATTGCGCCGGAGAAGGGGCTGCATCATCTGATAGAGGCCGTCGAGCTCCTGGAAGGCGTCGAGCTGCACGCGGCGGGGTATAACCTGCCGGAGCACCGGGAGTATCTGGCGAAGTGGGAGAAGCGGATGATTTACCACGGCTCGCCGGACCGGGAGGGGAAGGCGGAGTTTCTGCGGGGGATGGATGTGTTGTCGGTGCCGACGGATTACGTGGAGCCGAAGGGGCTGTTTGTGCTGGAGAGCTGGGCGTGCGGGACGCCGGTGGTGCAGCCGGCGCACGGGGCGTTTCCGGAGATGATCCGGAAGACGGGGGGCGGGCTGCTGGTGCCGCCGCGGGACCCGGGGGCGCTGGCCGCGGCGCTGGCGAAACTGCGGGACGATGCGGCGCTGCGGCGGGAGTTGGGAGCCAAGGGCGAAGCGGGGGTGCGGGAGCACTACTCGATGGAGGCGATGACGCGGGCGGCGCTGGACGTTTACCATGGAGTCGCGTGATTACACTTAGCCAGATTGCAAAGGTATACCGGACGGCGGCCGGGGAGCTGCCGGTGCTTGCGGGGGTGGACCTGCGGATCGAGCGGCGAGATTGCCTGTCGATCGTGGGTCCGTCGGGGTGCGGCAAGAGCACGCTGCTGCACATTCTGGGGCTGCTCGATGCGCCGACGGGCGGAACGATGGAGTTTGACGGGGTGCGGCCGTGGGAGCTCGGCGAGGCGGCGCAGGCGCGGTTTCGCAACGAGAAGATCGGGTACATTTTTCAGGATCACTGTCTGCTGCCGCAGTGCACGGTGCGGGAGAACGTGTTGACGCCGACGCTGGTGGGCAAGGCGGACGCGGGGGCGGCGGAGCGGGCCGGGGAGCTGCTGCGGCGGGTGGGCTTGGGCGGGCGGCTGGGGCACCGGCCGGCGGAGCTGTCGGGCGGGGAGAAGCAGCGGGTGGCGATTGCGCGGGCGTTGATCCGGCAGCCGGAGCTGCTGTTATGCGATGAGCCGACGGGGAATCTGGACGAGAAGACGGCGGGCGAGGTGATCGATCTGCTGCTTGAGCTGCAGCAGGATTCGGGGATGATGTTGGTGGTGGTGACGCATAGCGCGGCGCTGGCCGGGCGGATGGAGCGGCGGTACCGGATGGCGGGGCGGCGGCTCGAAGAAGTGGCGGGATGATTAGAAATCTGTTGTGGTTTTGGCGGACGAACCTGGCGGTGGTGGCCGGGGTGGCAGTGGCGGTGGCGGTATTGGTGGGGGCGCAGATGGTGGGCGAGTCGGTGCAGGCTTCGCTGCGGGCGCTGGCGTTGGGGCGGTTGGGGCGGGTGGACGGGGCGGTGGTGGCGGCGCTGCCTTTTACCGAGGGGTTGGCGGAGCGGTTGGCGGTGAAGGGCCGGGTGATGGCGCCGGTGCTGCACTTTATGGGGATCGTGAAGCATCAGGAGAGCAGCCGGTCGGCGTCGAAGGTTTTGATTTACGGGGTGGATGAGCGGTATTGGAAGCTGCAGGGGATGGCACCGGAGGCGTTGGGGGAGCGGGAGGCGGTGGTGAGCGAGGCGCTGGCGCGGGAGTTTGGCGCCAAGGCGGGCGATGGGGTGCTGGTGCGGATCGAGAAGCCGAGCGAGATTCCGCAGGAGTCGCTGCACGGGCGGCGGGAGGGATCGGTACGGACGGTAAGATTCCGGGTGAAGAAGACGGCGCCGGGGGGATTGGCGCTCGAGCCGCAGCAGGGGGAGCTGCGGGTGGTGTATGTCGCGCTGTCGACACTGCAGAAGGAGTTGGAGCAGGCGGGGCGGGCGAACGTGCTGCTGGTGCAGGGGCCGCTGGTGACGGAGGCGGAGCTGCGGGACGGGCTGCGGATGGAGGACTTGGGACTGAAGCTGCGGCCGGTAGAGGGGGGGATGCAGCTGGAGAGCGGGGCCGGGCTGCTGCGGGAGGACCAGGTGGCGCGGATCAACGAAACGGCGGGGAAGCTGGGGCTGCGGGCCGAGCCGTTGTTGACGTATCTCGCGAATTTTATGCGGGTGGGGGGCCGGGAGGTGCCTTATTCGCTGGTGACGGCAACGCCGGAGGTGAGCGAGGGCGTGAAGCTGAGCGCGTGGACGGAGCGGGAGCTGGGGGCGAAGCCGGGGGACCGGCTGGAGATGGAGTATTACGTCTGGCGAGCCGAGGGCAAGCTCGATACGGCGCGGGAGACGTTTGCCGTGGCCGGGCGGACAGCGCTGGGGGACCGGGCGATGGCGCCGGACTATCCGGGCATCAGCGACGCGGATACTGTGGCGGATTGGGATCCGCCGTTTCCGATGGATTTGAACAAGATCCGGCCGGTGGATGAGAAGTATTGGGAGCAGTACCGGACGACGCCGAAGGCGTTTGTTTCGCTGGCCGAGGGGCAGCGGCTGTGGGGGACGCGGTTTGGAAAAGTTTCCGGGGTGAGGCTGTATCCGGCGGGGAAGGAGCAGGCATGGATTGCGGCGTTTTTGCCGAGCGTGGACCTGGCGCGGGACGGTTTGACGTTGCTGCCGGTGCGGGCGCAGGCGTTGGCGGCGTCGGCGGGGAGCACCGATTTTGGGATGTACTTCGGGATGTTCAGCGGGTTTGTGATGATCGCGGCGTTTGTGTTGACGGCGCTGTTTTTCCGGCTGGGGATTGAGCAGCGGCTGCGGGAGATCGGGCTGTATCTGGCGGTGGGTTATACGCGGGGGGAGGTGCGGCGGATTTTCGTGCGGGAGGGGTTGGTGCTGGGCCTGGTGGGGACGGCGGTGGGGTGCGCGGGGGCGTGGGTTTACGCGGGCGGTTTGTTATACGGGCTGCGGACGTGGTGGAACGAGGCGGTAGGGACGCAGGCATTGGCGCTGCATTTTTCGTGGGGGGCGCTGCGGGGGGCGGTGGTGCCGGGCGTGGTGGTGAGTGTGCTGGTGGTGATGATTACGCTGCGGCGGCTGCGGGGCCTGTCGCCGTGGGAGCTGTTGGCGGGCCGGCAGTTGGATGATCTGCCGCGGCGGACGGGGCGGCTGCGGTGGATGGCGGCGGGATTTCTAGGGGCGGGATTGGTATTGGCCGGGGCGGCGGCGGCGGGCCGGGTGCCGGCGGAGGGGGGATTTTTCGGGGCGGGATTCTTGTTGTTAGTGGGCGGTACGCTGGGGAGCCGGGCGTGGCTTGAGGCGGGCAACGGTGGGGATTTTGATTCGCTGGGGCGGCTGGCGTGGGCGAACGCGGGGCAGCGGCCGGGACGGTCGATGATGACCGTGGCGCTGATTGCGCTGGCGACTTTTTTGCTGATCGCGCTGGAGGCGTTCCGGCATCCGCCGGCGGGGGCGGTAGCGTTCGGCCGGTACAGGTACATTGCCGAGAGTCAGTCGCCGCTGTATGAGAAGCTGGACGGGGCGCTGATGCTGCGGGTGCGGCCGGGCGAGGACGCCAGCTGTTTGAATTTGTACGCGCCGGGGCGGCCGAAGGTGGTGGGGCTGCCGGAGGGTCTGGTGCCGGCGCTGGACAAGCCGCTGGCCGACGGGGCGGTGCCGGCGGCGGCGGACGCCAATTCGCTGCAGTACATCCTGCACAAGGCGGTGGGCGAGGAGATGACGCTGGATGGCGGGGTGCGGATCCGGTTTGTGGCGACGGTGCCGGGGAGCGTGCTGCAGAGCGAGGTGATGGTGGGGGAGAAGGCGTTTTTGCGGGCGTTTCCGGGCGAGCAGGGATTTCGGATGATGATGTTTGAAAAAGAGCCGGCGGCGGGGTTGGAGGAGCAGTTTTCGGACGCGGGGTTGGACGTGATGACGGTGAGCGAGAAGCTGGCGCAGTATCTGCGGGTGGAGCATGCGTATCTGTCGACGTTTCAGGCGCTGGGGGCGTTGGGGCTGGTGTTGGGGACGCTGGGGCTGGGGGCGGTGCTGCTGCGGAATGTGATGGAGCGGCGGCGGGAGTTGGCGCTGCTGCGGGCGGTGGGGTTTACGGGGCGGGAGGTGGCGCAGGTGATTGTGCTCGAGAACGTGCTGCTGCTGGGTTTGGGATTGGGGGTGGGGGTGGGGTGCGCGCTGCTGGCGGTGGCGCCGGCGCTGGTGGACCGGGGGCAGGCGCCGCCGGTGGGGGCGATGGCGGGGTTGGTGGCGGCGGTGTTTGTGACCGGGCTGGCGGCTTCGGTAGGGGCGACGCGGGCAGCGCTGCGGACGCCCCTGCTGGAGGCGCTGCGGTCGGAGTAGGTCGGAAGGCCATTTGATGTGGCGGCGCGGGGCGCGATAGACTCTTGCGCATGATCGTACGATTTCTGTTGGTGGCCGGGGTTGCGCTGGCGCAGTCGCCGCATGGGAACCCGGTGGCGCGGGGCGGAGAGCTGTTTGAGAAGAACTGCGCGGCGTGCCACGGGGCGCGGGCGCTGGGCGGGCGGGCGCCGAACCTGACGCGGGGGGACTGGAAATCGGGCGGCAGCGACGAGGCGATTCTGCGGAACATCGTCAAGGGCATCGCGGGGACGCAGATGCCGGCGTTTCCGATGCCGGAGGAGGACGCCAAGGCAGTGGTGGCCTATCTGCGGTCGCTTGAAGGATCGAAGCCGGAGACGGCGGTGACGGGCGATGCGCGGGCGGGGGCGGCGCTGTTTTTCGGAGCGGCGGGATGCGGGAACTGCCATATGGTTCAGGGCCGGGGGGGACGGCTGGGGCCGGACCTGACGACGATTGCGCAGGAGCGGCGGCAGGAGGATCTGCGGCAATCGCTGCGGGAGCCGAGCGCGAAGCTGCGGGCGGGATTCCGAACGGTGAATGTGACGCTGCGCGACGGGCGGACGCTGACGGGCGTGTCGAAGAACGAAGACACGTTTTCGATTCAACTGATGGACCGGCAGGAGAAGCTGCATCTGCTGGACAAGGCCGGGGTAAGCGCGGTGACGCCGATGCACCAGAGCCTGATGCCGGCGGCGAAGCTGACACCGGCGGAGACGAACGACGTGCTGGCGTTTTTGAAGGCGGGGAAGGTGGAGACCGCCGAGTGGAAGCCGGCGGCGGACTGGAACGTGACGTGGGAGCGGATCCGGAACGCGCGGCGGGAGCCGCAGAACTGGTTGACCTACTGGGGCGACCTGACGGGGCAGCATTTTTCGGAGCTGAAGCAGGTGACGCCGGCCAACGTGCGGAGCTTGCGCAATGCCTGGACGTATCAGTTCGGGGCTTCGAACATTCAGACGGTGCCGATTGTGGTGGACGGGCTGATGTTCGTCACCGGGCCGCGAAGCAACGCGGCGGCGCTGGACGCGCGGACGGGGCGGCGGATCTGGGAGTATAAGCGGGAGTTGCCGGAGGTGCACAGCCAGTGCACGGTGATGACGAACCGGGGCGTGGCGGTGTTGGGCGACCGGGTGTATCTGGCGACGCTGGACGCGCACCTGGTGGCGCTGGACGCCAAGACCGGCAACGTGATTTTCGACGTCGAAGTGGAGGATTACCGGAAGGGGTTTTCGATTACGCACGCGCCCCTCGCGCTGAACGGGCAGATTGCCGTGGGCATTACGGCGGGCGAATGCGCGCTGACGGGGTTTGTGTACTCTTTCGACGCCAAGACCGGCAAGCGGCTGTGGCGGACCGATACAGTGGCGCCACCGGGGGACCCGAACCGGGCGAGCTGGGCGGGAGATTCGGCCAACTACGGCGGGGCGCCGACGTGGATGACCGGGACTTTCGACGCGGATACGAACACGCTGTTCTGGACGACGGGCAATCCGGGTCCGGACTACAACGGCGTGGACCGGGCGGGCGACAATCTCTATTCCGACAGCGTGCTGGCGCTGGACCCGGCGACGGGACGGATCAAATGGCACTTCCAGTACACCCCGCACGATGTGCACGACTGGGACGCCAACGAGACGCCGGTGCTGGTGGACGCGGTGGTGAAGGGGCAGCCGCGGAAGCTGCTGATCATGGCCAACCGGAACGCGTTCTATTACGCGATTGACCGGGTGACGGGCGAGTTTGTGGCGGGGCAGGCGTTTGCGAAGCAGACGTGGGCGAAGGGCCTGGACGCGCGGGGTAGGCCGATTGTGCTGCCGAATACGACGCCGACGGCCGAGGGCAACTACGTGTGCCCGGACGCGCTGGGGGCGACCAACTACGCGGCGCCTTCCTTTAGCCCGCTGACGGGGCTGTTTTATCTCACGGTGCGCGAGACCTGCGCCACCTACTTCACCGAGTCGAAGAAGCCGGAGCCGGGGCAGCCGTTTACCGGGGGCGGGCAGCGGGAGGACGAGAAGGTGGGAGAACAGGGCTTCATCCGGGCGCTGGACCCGGCGACGGGCAATCTGAAGTGGAGCACTCGGATTCAGGTGGGTTCGCACGCGGCCGGGGTGTTGGCGACGGCGGGCGGGCTGGTGTTTGCCGGGTCGCGCGAAGGGAACCTGATGGCGCTGGACGCCGTGACGGGTAAGATTGTGTGGCACCACGCGACGGGGGCTTCGATTCGGAGTTCCCCGATGGCGTACGCGGTGGACGGGCGGCAGTACGTGGCGATTTCCAACGACGCCGCGCTGCTGGTTTATGCGCTGCAGCCGTGAAGGGGCGAGAACCCGTCGAGCCACATGGCTTCGATGGTTTCGGCCGCGGGTGGCTTACTTCGGCCCCGCGGCCGAAGCGGGCGACGGGCAGGGCTGCTTGGAGCGGGCGGTGATGGCGAAACAGTCACCGGGTTGGAGCCAATAGTACTGCTTGCCATCGGGGCCGACGCCGTAGTTGCTGTCGTAAATGGCGACCTTGCTCGCGCCGATGACTTCAAAGCGGTTACCGGCGACGACGATGGCGGTGCCTTCGTCGATGCCGATGCCGAGGAGTTCGGGTTTGAGGGAGATCACGGGGACGAGGTCGTTTTCGCGATGGCGGGCGATGAGGTGCTGGTCGATCGCGACGTTGCGGAGGAAGCCGAAGCCCTCTTCATAGCCTTTGGCCATCATGATGGTGTTGCCTTCGCGGGCGCCGCGGACGAGGTAGCTGCCCTGGATGGTGGCGCCGGCGCTGGTGCCGGCGATGACGCCGCCGCGGGCGAGGAGGTTTTCGAGCTCGCGCTGGGTTTTGGTGCCGAGGTAGCTGTCGACGAGACGCCACTGGCGGCCGCCGTCGATGAAGACGCCGCGGGCGGCGCGGAGGGGGGCGAGGAAGGCGTCGGAGTCGGCTTCGGCGCGGTCTTTGGTGTGGAGCTGGACGACGTTTGAGAAGCCGTGGCGGAGGAGAGGGTGATTCGTGAGCGGACGGACCTGTTCGCCAGCCGTGGGGATGACGACGATGGGCGCGGCGAGGCCGCCGGCGAGGGCGGCAAAGCGGTGGAGAATGTCGGCGCCGAGGGCGCCGCCGCCGATGACGATCAGGTGCCCGCGGGCGGGTCCGGAGCCGGGGCTGTGCACCGCGGCGTTGGTGACGGGCTGGGCCCAGAGGAGAGTGCCGGACAGGAGCAGGCCGAGCAGACGCATAGTGCGATCATAACAAGCATGTTCTCTTCCCGGCTGCCTTGGAGCACGCCTTTGAATGCGTTGTCGGCGCGGGCGGCGGCGCTGCGGGGGCAGTATCTGGACCTGACGGTATCGAACCCGACGCGGGTGGGCCTCGACTATCCGGAGCGCGAGATTCTGGCGGCGTTTGCGCGGCCGGAGATGCTGGCGTACGACCCGGACCCGCGCGGGATGGCCGCGGCGCGGGAGGCGGTGGGCGCGGACTTTCTGACCGCATCGACGAGCGAGAGCTATGCGTGGCTTTTTAAGCTGCTGTGCGACCCGGGCGATGAGGTGCTGGCGCCGCGGCCTTCGTATCCGTTGTTTGAGTTTCTGGCGGGTTTGGAGGGTGTGCGGGTGAAGCAGTATCCGCTGCGGTACGCCGAGGGATGGTTTATCGATTTCGCGGCGCTCGAGCGGGAGTTGACGCCGCGGACGAAGGCGATTCTGGTGGTGCATCCGAACAACCCGACGGGGTCGTATGTGCGGGCGGAGGAGCTCAAGCGGTTGGCGGGTTACGGGTTGCCGCTGATCTCGGATGAGGTATTTGCTTCGTATGCGCACGTGGAGGGGGTGCTGCCGACGCTGGGCGGGAACGGGCGGGTGCTGACGTTCGTGCTTGATGGGCTGTCGAAAGCGGCGGGGCTGCCGCAGATGAAGGCGGGGTGGATTCGCGTTTCGGGGCCGGGGGCGGAGGAGGCGCGGGAGCGGCTGGAGTTGATCGCGGACACGTATCTATCGGTGTCGACGCCGGTGCAGTGGGCGCTGCCGGGGTTGCTGCGGGCGAGCGTGCACGGGGCGATTTTGGAGCGGGTGCGGCGGAACTTGGCGCGGGTGCCGGAGGCGTTGCGGGTGGAGGGCGGGTGGTGCGCGATCCTCCGGATGCCGGGGCAGCGGACGGATGAGGAGTGGGCGGAGTATCTGCTTGCGGAGCGGCGGGTGTTGACGCAGCCGGGCTACTTTTTTGATCTCGAAGGCGGGCCGTACCTGGTGGTGAGTTTGCTCACCGAACCAGGTACGTTCGCCGAGGGGATGCGACGGATTACTGCTTGATGATGGTGCCGTCGCGGCGCCGGACTTCGCCCCAGCCGCCGTTGTAGCGGCCGCGTTCGTCCCTTTCGTTCGCGCCGTAGGGGAACTTTTTGGCGAGCTCTTCGTTGACTTCGATACCCCAGCCGGGTTTTTCGTTGGCGTAGAGGTAGCCGTTTTTCATTTCGGGGCAGCCGACGAAGATCTCCTGGAGCCGTTCGCTGAAGGGGCTGTACTCCTGGATGCCGAAGTTGTAGCTGGTGAGGTCGAGGGCGACGTTGGCGGCGTGGCCGATGGGGCTGACGTCACCGGGGCCGTGCCAGGCGGTTTTGACGCCGAAGTGTTCGCCGAGGATGGCGATCTTGCGACAGGGGGTGAGGCCGCCGGCCTGGGAGACGTGGACGCGGATGTAGTCGATGAGGCGTTCGGCGATGAGCGGGCTCCATTCGTGGGGGCTGTTGAAGAGCTCGCCCATGGCGATGGGCGTCGAGGTCTGCTGGCGCATGATGCGGAACCAGGCGAGATCTTCCGGGCTCAGCGGATCTTCAAAGAAGAAGAGCTTGAACTTTTCGACATCGCGGGCCATTTGGAGGGCCTGGGTGGGGCTGATGCGTTCATGGACGTCGTGGCAGAGTTCGACGTCTTCGGGCAGTTCCTTGCGGCAGGCTTCAAAGAGCTTGAGGGTACGGCGGATATAGACGGCGGGTTCGTAGACGGGGCCGGTGTGGAGGGCCTGCACCTTGGTATTGACAGCGCCGCCGGAACCATAGGCCGCCATGCCGGGGATGCCGACCTGGACACGGACGTGGCGGAAACCCTGGGCCATGTACTTGCGGACGCTGTCGATAACTTCGGGGATTTCGGCGCCGCTGGCGTGGCCGTAGCAGTCGGCGGCCTCGCGGAGCTTGCCGCCGAGGAGCTGATAGACGGGCATGCCGGCCTGGCGGCCTTTGATGTCCCAGAGGGCCTGGTCGACGCCGGAGATGGCGTTGTTCAGCACGGGGCCGTTGCGCCAGTAGGAGGAGTTGTAGCAGGCCTGCCAGGTGTCGTCGATGCGGTCGGCGGGCTTGCCGACGAGGAAGGGCTTCAGATAGCGGTTGACGGCTTCAACGACGAGGTCGGCGCGCTGCGTATACGTGGCGCAACCGTAGCCGTAGAGGCCGTCCTGGTCAGTCGTTATCTTGACGACGCCGAGCCGCAGGCCGCCAGGGGAGGTGGCGATGAAGCTGACGTCCTTGATTTTGGGGGAGGGCAGACCGCGGACGGCGCGGGCGGCGCGTTCCTGGGCGGCAAGGTGACGGGCGGGCAGTGCGGCGGCGGCGAGGCCAAGCAGTTGACGGCGGTTCATTGTTTCTCCTCAAGCATGCGCTTCAAACTTTCCAGTTGCTTTTGCAGGCGGTTTTCGCGCGCAGCAAGCATTACAACATAAATTGCCAGGAGGCCCCAAGCGACGGCGAGGCCCCAGAACATAAATTGGATATTGCGTGAGTCCATGAGATTTCCTTAGAGGGCGTGGGCGCGGCGGCGGAGCCCATCGATTTGCCGTTGGAGGGTTTCCTGATGCAGCCGGACGGTGACCATGACGATGGCGAGCAGGAGTAGGGCGAGAAAGTTGGCGTAGAGCATGCGTTCCATGCCGGGGTCGATCAACTGTTTGCCGGTGCGGAAGCTGAGGACGGGGCCGGGGTGCTGGGTGCGCCACCATTCGATGGCTTTGTAGGTGATGGCGACCGAGACGAAGGAGAAGATGGAGAGAACGGCAGAGTTCTTGGCGCGTTCGGAGGGATCGTCGATGGCCTGGCGGAGCATGAGATAGCCGAAGTAGACAAGCCAGCAGATGAGGGCCCAGGTGAGGCGGGCGTCCCAGGCCCACCAGATGCCCCAGATGACGCGGCCCCAGATCATGCCGGTGATCAGATTGACGGCGGCGAAGGCGAGACCGACTTCGGTAGCGGCCATGGCGACGGCGTCGTAGCGGAGGTCGCGTTTGGTGAGATAGAGCACGCTGGCGGCGAGGGCGGCAAGGTAGCAGCACATGGCCGTGAAGTAGGCGGGCAGATGGTAGAAGAAGATGCGGTAGATGGGCCCCTGGTCCATTTCGTCGGGGAGATTGAAGAGGATGACGTAGAGGTTGCGGAGCAGGAGGAGGCCGGCGAGGGCGCCGATGCCGATGCGAATATTTTTCTCCATGGAGATCACCTTACTAGAATCGTCTCGACCAGGGCGAGGGCGAGGGTTGTGAACACAACGTCGAAGCCGACGAGCAGGCGGAGCCAGACGAGGTCGTCCCCACCGATGTCGTTGCCGGAGAGCAGGATGGTGGTGAGGCGCATGGCGGCCATGAGGGCGGGGATAAGCATGGGGTAGAGCAGCATGGGGAGCATGAGCTCGCGCAGGCTGAGGTTGACGGTGAGGGCGCTGAAGAGGGTACCGAGGATGGTGAGGCCCCAGGTGCCGAGGACAAAGATGCCGAGCAGGGGCAGGAAGCGGGGCGTCCAGGTGAGGTTGTAGAAGATGCCGAAGATGGGCAGGCAGAGGAGTTCGATGCCGAGCAGCAGGACGAAGCTGGCGATCGATTTCCCGAGGAAAAGTTGGGCGCCGGAGACGGGGCTCGCCAGGAGGACTTCGAGGCAGTCGTTGGGGAGTTCGCGGGCGAAACTGCGGTTGAGGATGAGCGCGCCGGCGAAGGCGAAGACGAGCCAGAGCAGGCCTCCTGAGAACTCGGCGACGGCTTCGCCCGAGGGATCGAAGGCGAAACTGAACAGCAGCAGGATCACAACGGCGAACGAGAGCGAGGCGTTGAGCGACTCTTTGGTGCGGAGTTCGCTGCGGAGATCCTTGAGGGCGACCTGGAGGAAGATCATCTAGACGGCTCCGAAAGTCCGGTAGACGTAGCCGGGGTCCATCAGCATTTCCGGGGTGCGGGGCCCGAAGTGGACGAGTTTGCCGCGTTCGATGAGGGCAACGTGAGAGGCCAGTTCCATGGCCTCACGGAGTTGGTGGGTGGACATGATGATGGTGCGGCCGGCGGCCTTGGCTTCGGCGAGCAGGGTTTGGAGGAGGGCGATGGCGCGGTCGTCGAGGGCGGTAAACGGTTCGTCGAGGATGAGGAGCGAGGGATCGTGGAGGAAGGCGCGGGCGACGGCGAGGCGCTGGCGCATGCCGCGGGAGAACTCGCGGACGGGGGAGTCGGCGACGTGGGCGAGTTGGGTTCGTTCGAGCCACTCGCGGGCGACGGCTTTCGAGACGCCGTACAGTTGGGCGAAGATGGTGAGGTTTTCAATGGCGGTCAGTTCGTCGTAGACCCCGATGCCGTGGCCGAGTAGGCCGATGCGGCGGCGGGCGGCGGCGTGACGCGGGGAGTCGCCAAAGAGTTTAACGTGGCCTTGCGCGGCGCCGGAGAGACCGGCGAGGATTTTGAGGAGGGTGGTTTTGCCGGCGCCGTTGCGGCCGAGCAGAGCGAGGCATTCGCCGCCGCGGAGGGAGAAGGAGACATCGCGAAGGGCCGGGTAATCGCCAAAGTACTTGTAAACGTGTTCGACGGCGAGGACCGGCGCGGACATTTAGCGCTTGGGCTCCGGAGTCCGATATAACAAAACGAAGCCAATGGCGAGGATGGCGAAGGTGAGGCCGAGTATCCAATAGAGACGGTCGTGGATACGGGGGGTGACCTGCGAGATGCTGGGGCCGCGGGATCCGGCGTCTTCGCCGCCGCCTTGGCCACTAGAGAGTTCGCCCTGGCCTTCGAGTTTGAGGTCGAGGTCCTGCGTCGAGAGTTCAAAGATGCTGGCCTGGGTGCGCGGTTCCTTTCCCTTGTCGACGAGGCCGCCGCCGGTGACGGTGACGCCGTTGGGCGCGGCGATCATCGCTTGATCCGCCTTGGTGAGAAGACGGGTTTTGAAGCTCGAGGCGTCCGAGAGGGTGTAGGCGAGGTCGATGCGGGTTTCGCCGGGCTTGATGGGGAAATCGAGCTTCCAGGTGTTGGCGGGACCGGCTTCGGTGGCGGCGCGGCGGATTGGCACACCCTGGGGCGCGGTACAGTTGATCTCGATTGGCCCTTCGGGCTTGGCGGGGAGTTGGAAACGGAGGGTGCCGTTCTTCTCGTCGTTCCAGGTGGTTTTGCCTTCGTTCAGGAAGAAGTAAGACTCGCGGACGGAAAGTTTACCGTTCTGCGGTTCGAGCAGCATCATGTGGTTGGCCGCGCGGGCAGCGCCGGGCTTGGTGCTGGTGTTGAACACTTCGACCTGCAGACCACTGGTGGGCCGGCCTGGGGGCAGCATCATGTTGTAGGTGACGCCGTCAAAGGCGGTCTGGATCATGGACGGGCCGGGGGCGAGTGGCTTATCGATGGCGAACTTGCCGTCGGGGCCAGACTTGACGCTTTCGAGGACCTCGGGGCCGGACTGGCCGCCGAGCTTGAAGAGGGTGACGGTGGCGCCGGGTTGGGGCTGGCCGGTGGTCTGGTTGACGACGCGACCGTCGACGGCGAGCAGGGGCAGCCCCAGGAGAATGCTATAGAGCAATTTCATGCTTCGGCCTCCATGGGTTTGCCGCAGGAGCCGCAGAATTTCATCGCTTCCTTGAATTTTTTGCCGCAATGGGGGCAGACGTACTCCGGGGCGGCCTTGGGCTTGGCGGCCTTGGAGGTGGTCTGGACGCCGAGTTCGGCCTTCAACTTGTCCGCGTCGGCGAGGACCTTGGCGAGTTCCTTTTGGAGGTCGAGTTTGGTGCGGGCGTAATCTTCGTCGGAGAGTTTGCCGAGGCGGAGTTCAAACTGGAGGTCGCGGAGATTCTCATAGATGCGGGCTTTCGCCTCATCGACATGACGAAACGGGGAGACCGGCTCCGGCTCGGGCAGGCTTCCCGGGCGCACGATCAGGGTGTAGATAAGGACGCCGAAAACCAGCAGCGCCGCAATCGCGATAGTCATCAGTCGAGCTTTGAAAATTCCTTGTCGATCTGGTCCTGATACTGGCGGACCTCTTCATCGGTCATCGCCGGCACGACGCCGGGCTGGCGGTAGCGGCGGAGGAACCAGAGGATCAACCCAAGGCCGGCGGCGACCGCCAGGACCGGGGCGGCGATGGCCATGATGCCGAAGCCTTCGTTAGGTGGTTCGGCCAGCGCCTTTTTGCCCTCGCGCTGCACGAAGCCGTCGATGATCTTGTCGTCCGCCGCGCCTTCCTTCTGCAGCTTCGCGATGGTCTGGCGGGCGGGCAGCGAGTAGTGGCATTCGAGCATCTGGCAGGTGGCCACGGTGTTCTTACAGGCGCCGCACAGGCAGGCGAGTTTCGAGCCCACGCGGCGGATCTCCGGCGTTACATACTGCGACGAACTCTGCGCGAGGCAGTAGCCGGCCAGCAGAAGGGCGAGAGCGCTATTTCGTAGCCGGAACATGCTTGGTGGAGACTCCTACAACTTCCGTGCGGGCGTACTGCATTTTGACTTTAGCGGGGACGAGGCAGATGAGGGAGCCGAACAGGAGCACCCAGTAGCCGGCCCAGATCCAGCTGACCAGCGGGAACACGTAAGCCTGAATGGTGGGCCGCTGCGACTCGCTGCCCATGCCGGCGAAGTTGATGTAGAGATCTTCGTTCAACTGCCGCTTGATGGCCACCATCGAGACCGGCTGCTGGCTCTTTTCATAGATACGGCGTTCGGGGGTGAGGGTGGCGAAGGGCTTGCCATCGACGGTGGCTTCGACGATGGCGTTCTGCCAGATGTAGTTCTCGTTCTGGCCCATTTTTATATCGCTGACTTTGATCTCATAGCGGCCGAGCGGGAACTTGTCGCCCACCTTCACTTCAACGGTCGTGTCTTGATTGAACGCCGCGCCGGAGAAGCCGATGAACATCATGACGATACCCATGTGGACGATGTAGCCACCGTAGCGCCGGGTGTTGCGATGGGTGAGTTCGATGACAGCAGGCACGAACGAGAGCCCGTCCTTCTGCCGGATGGCCATGGTGCCCTTCCAGAATTCGCTCACGATGGTCCAGGTGACGAAGGTGCAGAGGCCGAGCGAGAGCAGGGCGTAGAAATGCGAGATGCCGAAGGCCATCAGGCCGGCAATGGTGGCTACCATGCCAATGGTCGGCCAGAGGAAGTTCCGCTTCAGGTTATCGGGCGTGCTGCGGCGCCAGGCGAGCAGCGGGCCCACACCCGTCAGAAACAGAAGCGCGAGGCCGATGGGGACGTTGACGCGGTTGAACCACGGGGCGTCGACACTGATCTTTTCGCCCGCGATGGCTTCGCTGATGACCGGGAACAGGGTGCCCCAGAGGATGGCGAAGCAGCTGGCGAGCAGGATGAGATTGTTGAACAGGAAGCTCGATTCGCGGCTGACCACACTCTCAAGCGGCGCCTCGCTCTTGAGGTAATCGAGGCGGCTGAGGATGAGCAGAATCGTGATGGCGATAGTCACCGTCAGGAAAGCCACGAAGTAGGGGCCAATGGGCGACTGCGCAAAGGCGTGGACGGAGCTGACGATGCCGGACCGGGTGAGGAAGGTGCCGAAGATGCAGAGGAAGAACGTGGAGGCGACCAGCACCAGATTCCACACCTTCATCATGCCCTTCTTCTCCTGCATTGTTACCGAATGGAGGAAGGCCGTCGAGGTCAACCAGGGGAGGAAGCTCGCGTTCTCCACCGGATCCCAGCCCCAGTAGCCGCCCCAGCCGAGGACGGAGTAGGCCCAACCGGCGCCGAGCAGGATGCCCGTGCTTTGGAAGAGCCAGGTGACGATAGCCCAGCGGCGGGTCGTGAAGATCCAGGAGTCGCCCGGCTGCCGGGTGATCAGCGAGCCGAGGGCGAAGGCGAAGGGTACGATGTAGCCGACGTAGCCGAGGTAGAGCGTGGGCGGATGGATAACCATCGTCCAGTACTGCAACAGAGGGTTCAGGCCCTGGCCATCGCCGACATCGACGATCGCCTTACCGCCGGTCGAGAGCACCTGGAAGGGCGGGACGAGGAAGGCGATCAGCATGAGGAAGAAGGCCTGAGTGACCATCATCGTCGTCGTGACATAGGGCATGATGGCTCGGTGTTTCCGCCGGTTCTGCAGGACGACAACCAGGGCGTAGGTGGCCAGGATGAAGTTCCACATCAGCAGCGAACCTTCCTGGCCGCCCCACCAGGCCGAGAACTTATAGATCATCGGCATGGCCTTGTTCGAGTGCGCGGCCACGTAGGCGAGGCGGTAGTCGCCGGTCATGAGGGCGTAGATCAGCAGGCCCGAAGCGACGGTCACCAAGCCCCAGACACAGATGACGGCGCGTTCGGCGCTGACGATCAGGAACGGTTTTTTCTTCCACGCCCCGACGAGCGAAGCGGCGATCGCGAAGATCGTCAGACAGAAGGCGAGCAGAATCGACAGAGCGCCAATGTTTTCCATGACAGGGACCTCACTTAGATTTGATTACGAAGCCCGCTGGTTGATCGAATTCTCTTTCTGGTAGTTGCCGCCGGGCTTGGCTTCGTACTTGGAGGCACACTTGGCCGAGATCTTGGCGGCGTGGAAGGTGCCGTCGGGCTCGATGCGACCGTCGACAAGCGCCTGGGCGCCATCGCGGAAGGTATCGGGCAGCGGCTCGTTGCCATCGTAGCGGACTGCCATTTTGCGCGACTCTTCGACGAGAACGAAGGAGACCTGCTTGCCGTCGCGTTTAATGGAACCCTTTTCGATATCCCCGCCAACGCGCAACCGTTTGGTTCTGGCACTCGCGTCCATCTTTTCAATCTCACTGATGGTCTTATAGTAGGAGGCCGTGTCCTGGTTGACGCCGCTGGCGGCAACCCACCCGAGTGTGCCTACAACCACCGCGATCACGATACCGAATTTAACCGTTGTGTTCACTTCTGCACCTCTTCGCCCTCATTATATCGCCAACGCAACCGCGGCGATGGAGGAAGTCTACCGCCGCCGCCGCGCCCCCTGGCGGCGCTGGCTCACTCCGCCCCCACCCCTCATCCACGACCCGCGCGAGCTGACCGTGCCCGCGCCGCTGGGCCGCTGGAACCTCTACATCGGCGCCGCCGGCACGCGGGCACCCGGCTATGTCAACGTCGACCTGGCCGCGATGCCGGGCGTCGATGTCGCCTGCAACGCCGAGGGGCTGCCGTTTCCGGACGCGCTGTTTACGCGGGTGGAGTGTGACGCCGTGCTCGAGCATACGCCCCACCCGGAGCGCATGGTCAGGGAAATTGAAAGGGTGCTGCGGCCGGGGGGCTATGCCCATCTGGTGACGCCGTTCTGCCACCCCTTTCACGCCTATCCCCACGACTACCGGCGGTTTACGCCGCAGGGGCTGCGTCTGCTGGCCGGGGGGCTCGAAGTGGTCGCCGAAGGGTGGCGCACGGGCCCGACGGCGACGCTGCTGGTCGTCGTGCTCGAATACGCCAAGCTTTGGTGCCCGTGGCGGCCGCTGCGGGCGGTCGTCCACGGGGTGCTCGGGTGGCTGCTGTTCCCGCTGCGCTATCTTGACGTGTTGCTGCGGCGGTCGCCGCGCGCCTACGTCCTCGGCAACCACTGCTATATTTGGCTCCGCAAGCCGGAGTGAACAGGGCCGCCTGATACACTCGGGGTAATGGTCCCTCTACTCGCTCCTGGCGTCGCCAGCGTCTCCGCGCTCGCCGGCGCGCGCGGAGTCAAAGAGGCGCTGCTGCTGCTCAGCAAAGACAAGCAGTGGGTGAACGAGAAACACCTGGCGCTGTGCCGGATCCCGTCGCCGACCTTTTTCGAACAGAAGCGCGCCGAATGGATGCAGCAGCAGTTCCGGGCGCTGGGCTGCGAGTCGACCATCGACGCGGCGGGCAACGTGATCACCTTTCTGTCGCCCAATCCGGCGGGCCCCTACGTGGCCGTCACGGCGCATCTCGATACCGTCCTCGCGCCGCGCACCCCGGAAGAGGTCTTCACGCAGCCGGACGGCAGCTTTCACGGCCCCGGCGTTTCCGACAATGGCGCGGGCCTGGCGGCTCTGCTGGCGCTCGTGCGCGTCTTCAAGATGGCTCCCGAACTGGCCGGGGTGAGCGCGGCGCCCGTCTTCATCGCCAACGTGGGCGAGGAGGGGGAAGGCAACCTGAGCGGCATGCGCCACCTGTGCCGGCAGTCGGCACTGGCGCCCAAGATCCGCTCCTACCTCATTCTCGACGGCCCGTCGACCGACCACGTCACCTGCCAGGCGCTCGCCAGCCGCCGCTTCGAGATCAGCTTCTCCGGCCCGGGTGGCCACAGTTGGAGCGACTATGGCGTGGGCAACCCGGTGCACGCCCTCAGCCGCGTCATTACGCTGTTCGCCGAAAATCAACCCGAACCGGTGCCGGGCGTGCGCTCCTCGTTCAACTTCGGCGTGATCGACGGCGGCGTCAGCGTGAACTCGATTCCCGGCACGGCCCGCGCCAAACTCGACATCCGCTCGGAGTCGGCCGCGCAGCTCGAACACCTGGGAGAACTGCTCAAATCCTGCGTGACCAAGGCCACCGAGATGGAGAACGCGCAGGCCACGGCGGCGCGCGTGACCGCCAAACTGCGGGAAACCGGCGCACGCCCGGGCGGAGGCCTGCCCACCGATGCGCCGCTCCTACGGTACCTGGCGGCGGTGGACCACTGGCTCGGCATCCGTTCGCGCATCGATTGCTCGTCCACGGACGCCAACATCCCGCTCAGCATGAACCTGCCCGCGGTGTCGATCGGGGCCGGGGGAACCGGCGGCGGAGCCCACACCCCGGCGGAGTGGTTCCGGCCGGAGGGCCGCGACACGGGGCTGAAGCGGATTCTGCTGACCCTGGCGCTGCTGCTGGCCGAATGACCCGCTACGCCGACGCCGTTCTGGTGCTGACCTCCCTGATCTGGGGCGCCATGTTCGTCATCGCCAAGGCGGCGCTGGCTGATGTGTCCAGCGTTTACTACCTGGCCCTGCGCTTCACTCTGGCGGCGGCCGTCCTGGGCGCCGTCTTCCGGAAGCACCTGGTCTGGTCGGGGGCGGGCTTTGGTTTGGGCGCCGTGCTGATGCTGGGCTACCTGCTGCAGACCGTGGGACTGCAGACGACCACCCCGGCCAAGAGCGCTTTTTTAACCGGCGGCTACATTGTGCTGGTGCCTTTTTTCTCCTGGTTCGTCTATCGGAATGTGCCGCGGGTTGCCGAAATGATTGGAGTGGTAACGGCAGCGGCAGGAATGGGACTCTTGACGATGCAGGCAAAAGGATTCGCCGTGGCGCCGGGCGACTGGTTCACTATCGGCGGCGCGGCGGCTTTTGCTGTCCATATCGTATTGCTGGGCCATCTGGCGGCGCGAATTCCGTCGGAAGCCCTGACGTTTTTGCAGATAAGCGGTGCGGCAGCCTTGGCCTGGGGCCTGCTTCCGTGGGAGGGAGCGCCCACGGTGCGCTGGCGGCCGGCGGTGGTGCTGGCCATCGTGGCGGGGGCGTTGCTCGCCACGGCGCTGGCGTTTTATCTGCAGACCTGGGCGCAGCGGTATGTCAGCCCGACGCGCGCCGCCCTCATCTTCACCCTCGAACCGGTCTTTGCCTGGGTCGTCGCGTGGTGGTGGACCGGTGAGCTGTTCACGCCCCGCGCCGGCGCCGGCGCCGCTCTGATTCTCGCCGGCGTCCTGATCGTCGAATTGAAACCGAATCGACGGGCCGCACATCCATTAGAGAAGTAAACACGGTAAATTTTAGATAAGGCAGGTTTCCGTATGAAACTATTCGCGAACATCCGGCAGCAAAAGCTGCTCTCCTTCAGTCTGGCTGTCTTCAGCCTCTCGGTGTGCATCCTGATCGGCACGCTCGTCACGGCGACGGCGACCGCCGCCAAAGGACAGGCCGTGGCGCCGGACGCGACGCCCATCGTCATTCCGGCCACCGCCGCGCTGCCGAATGAATTCACGAAGATTGCCAAGGCCGTCGAACCGGCCGTGGTGAACATCACCACCGACTACGTTCCGAAGCCCGAACAGGCCCGGCGCCGCGGCGCCCCCGCTCCGGACGACGGCGAGGAGGGTGACGAGGACGGCATGGAGCTCTTCCGCCGCTTCTTCCGCGGACCGGGTGGTCCCGGCGCCGCGCCCCAGCGGCAGACCCCGCGCGAGGCCACCGGCTCCGGCTTCGTCGTGGACAAAAACGGCTACATTATCACCAATCTGCACGTCATCGATAAGGCGGACAATATTAAAGTAAAGTTCTCCGGCGACACCACCGACTACAAGGCCAAGGTTATCGGTACCGACTTTGAAAGCGACATTGCCGTCATCAAGATCGACGCCAAAAAGCCGCTGCAGTTCATCAAGGTGGCCAACTCGGACGGGGTGCAGGTCGGCGACTGGGCCGTGGCCATCGGCTCACCGTTCGGTCTGGCGGCAACCGTCACCGCGGGCATCGTCAGCGCTACCGGGCGCGACCTGCCGAGCGCCGAACAGTTCCAGCATTTTATTCAAACCGATGCGGCCATCAACCCCGGCAACTCCGGCGGCCCGCTGCTGAACATTCGCGGCGAGGTGATCGGCGTCAACACCGCCATCGCCACCCAGAGCGGCGGTTATCAAGGCATCGGCTTCGCGCTTCCCTCCAACCAGATGGTCCGGTCTTACAACAGCATCATTCAATACGGCCGGGTAAAGCGCGGATCGATTGGGGTGGTTTGGAACCGGAATGAGAAGCCGGAGGTGCTGAAGGCGTCCGGCTATACCAACGGCGTACTGGTCAGCGCGGTGACCAAGGGCGGCCCGGCTGAAAAGGCCGGCATCAAGCCGGAAGACATTCTGGTCGCTATCGACGGTAAGCCGATCAAGGACGGAGAGGAGTTGGTGTCCAAGGTGAGCGAAATGCCCATCGACAGCCAGTTGAAGGTCACCGTCGATCGTGCCGGCAAGAAACTGGATCTGGTCGTAACCGTACTCGACCGCGAGGAGGTCTTCAAGGACGATCCCCGCTTTGCTCGCCGCCGGAACGAAACTCCGGTTCCTGAACGGGTCGAGGGGACCCCTGCCAAGTTCGGCATCATGATCCGGCCCATGTCCGAGTCGGAGAAAGAGGCCCTCAAGCTGGGTGATGGTGACCGGCGCGGGGTGTACATCACGAAGGTTGAAGACGGTTCCTTTGCCGCCGAGATCGGCTTACAGGAGCGTGACGTCATCATCAGCGTCAACCGGCAGCCGGTGGCGGCCCCCGAGGACCTGCGCCGCTTGCAGGGTAGCCTGAAACCGGGCGATGCGGTAGCCTTCCGCGTCATGCGCCCGGCCCCCGGCGGCCGGGCGCAGCAGGCCGGCAGCCCCTCGTTTGTCGCCTTCTTCGCCGCCGGCACCCTGCCCGAGGAGAAGTAGTCTCTGGTACCATTAGGCTTCATGCCCAACTGGTTGTTGCTCCTGGCGGCTTTGACCGTCGGGGTGATCGTTGCGGGGGCCGCTCCTCCGGCTCGGAAGAGTCCCCCCGCCCCGAAAGGCCCCGCTGCCGTGGCCCCCGGATCCCAGCGTCCCGCCCAGTCGGCGCGTGGTAATGCATCCCGTTCCGCTGCCAGTCGGGGGCGCAATCGGGGCCGCGGTCTCCGCCCCGTTGTCACCCAGCGGCGCCGCTCCGGCCAGCCGCAGCCCACCGAAGATCGCTACCGCGAGATCCAACAGGCGCTCGCCTCCCGCGGGTATCTGCAGCGGGAACCCGCCGGCGATTGGAAAGCGGACTGCGGAGAGGCGCTTAAGCGCTTTCAGAAAGACCAGAATCTGCCCCCGAACGGACGCATCACCTCCCTCAGCCTCATCGCCCTCGGCCTTGGTCCCAAGCGCGATAGCGCCCCGGTCGCCGCCGCCGCGGAACCCACCCCATAAGCTGAGCGCGAGTTACGCGCCTGTTACACTCGAAAGGTGGTTCGGATCACGTTCCTCCTGACGACCCTTCTCCTCGTGGGCGCCTGTACCAACGCCCGGCGCTCCGCTGCCGACCGTTTGCGGCCGTGCTCCTCGGCCGAAGGCCCCACCGATGCCTTCTGCGGCTCCCTCCCGGTCTGGGAGGACCGCGCCGCTGCCCGAGGCCGCCGCATCAATCTCCGCATCGTCCTGCTCCCCGCCCTGCGCCGCGACCCCAAACCCGACCCGCTCTTTGTCTTCGCCGGCGGGCCCGGTCAAGGCGCCGCCAAGCTCTCGAGCACCATCGGGACGCTGTTCCACCGTTTCCAGAAAGACCGGGATATCGTGCTGGTCGATCAGCGGGGGACCGGCGGATCCAATCCGCTCAACTGCCGCGCCCCCGAGCGCGACGCGGACGACCTCAGCAAACTCGGCGACGACCCCACTCCGCTCTTCCGCGACTGCCTCACCCGCTACGACGCCGATCCCAAACTCTACACGACCTCCATCGCCATGGACGACATCGACGAGGTCCGCCGGCACCTCGGCTACGGCCCCATCAACCTCTGGGGCGCCTCCTACGGCACCCGCGCCGCCCTCGTCTACCTGCGCCAGTATCCCGCTGCGGTCCGTTCGGCCGTGCTCGACGGCGTCGCCCCGCCCGGCATGGCGCTCCCGCTTTACTTTCCCCGCGACGGGCAGCGGGCGCTCGATCTCACGTTTGCCGCCTGCGCGCGCGAGGCCGCCTGCCAGGCCGCCTTCCCGGACCTCCGCGCCAAAACCGAAGCGCTGCTCGAACGTCTTGCCGCCAATCCGAAACTCAGGGTCACCCATCCCCGCACCGGCCTGCGCAGCGAAGTGGCCCTGTCCCGCGCCACCGCGGCCGGCATTCTGCTGGGGGCGCTCTACTCTCCCGTCACGGCCGCCCTGCTGCCCCGCGTCATCGCCGACGCGGCGGACGGCCGCTACGAAGGGCTCCTCGGCCTGGCCGCGGCCAACGAAAGCATGGGCGACAGCATCAGCGAAGGCATGCACCTGTCGGTGGTCTGCGCCGAGGATTTTCCCCGGATTCCGCCCGCCGAAATCGCCCGCGCCGCCGCCAACACCTTCCTCGGCGAAGAGCTCATCCGGAACCGGACGAAGGCCTGTGCCTTCTGGCCCGCCACGCGCCCGGGCGAGGAGTTCTACCGGACGGTAGTCTCCGACAAGCCGGTGCTCCTGCTTTCCGGGGAACTCGACCCGGTCACCCCGCCAGGGTGGGCCGCGGAGGTGGGCGGCGGCCTCCGCAACTCCCGCCAGATCACCGTTCCCGGCGCCGGCCACGGGGTAACGGCGCTCGGCTGCGTGTCGAAGCTGATGGGCCAGTTCCTCGATGAGGGCTCGGCCGCTAATCTCAACCCGGAATGCGTCAAGACCCAGCACCGACCGCCCTTCTTCGTCACCTATTCCGGACCGGGGCAAGCCGGTGGCGCCGGAGGCGTCCCCGGAGGCGTCCCCGGAGGCCTCCAATGATCGATATCCGCAATCTGAGCAAGAGCTTCGGCAAGGTGCAGGCCGTGCGCGACGTGACGTTTTCCGCCCCGGACGGCGCCGTCACCGGTCTGCTGGGCGCCAACGGCGCCGGCAAGACCACTACCCTGCGCATGCTATCCGGGCTCATGAAGCCGGACGCGGGCAGCCTCTCGGTGGACGGCATCGATGTCGGCGCCCAGCCTCTGGCCGCGCAGGCGCGCATGGGCATGCTGCCCGATGCCCGGGGCATCTACCCGCGCCTTACCCCGCGCGAACACATCCACTACTTCGGCCAGTTGCAGGGCCTGGCGGGGGAAAGGCTGGCTGCCTCCACCGAAGCCCTGATCGAGAAACTGGGGCTGCGGGAGATCGCCGACCGGCGCGCCGAAGGGTTTTCGCAGGGCGAACGTACCAAGGTGGCCCTCGCGCGCGCTCTCGTCCACAACCCCCGCAACGTCATCCTCGACGAACCCACCAATGGCCTCGACATCATGAGCACCCGCGCCACGCGCGAACTCATCCGGCGCCTCCGGAACGAAGGGTGCTGCGTGGTCTTTTCGAGCCACATCATGCAGGAAGTGTCGGCGCTCTGCGATCGAATTGTCGTCATCGCGCAAGGCGCCGTCGTGGCGGCCGGGACGCCCGCCGAGTTGCGGGCGCAAACCGGCTGTGACTCGCTCGAAGACGCGTTCGTCAGACTTGCTGGTCTCGCCGACGACACCGAGGAGTTCTCGTCATGAGTTTCCCCTGGCAACGCACCTGGGTCGTCTTTCGCAAAGAGGTGATGGACGGTTTCCGGGACCGCCGGTCGCTGTACTCGATTCTGGTTTCGGCCCTGCTCAGCCCCCTGATTATGGCGGTGCTGTTCACGACCATGGCCGAGCGGCGGCGTTCGGCCGAGGAACTCCGCCTGCCCGTGGCCGGGCAGGCGTTCGCGCCCGCCTTTGTCGACTGGCTCCGGCAGCAGAGTGGCGTAACGGTGGTAGAGGCTCCGGGTAATCCGGAAGCGGCGGTGCGCGGGGGCGATGAGGATGTGGTGCTGGTCATCGGCCGGGAGTTCGCCGAAAGGTTCGCGCGTTCGCTGCCGGCGCCGGTGCAACTGGTCGGCGATGTGACGCGCGATACGGCGCGCCCGAAAATTCAACGGGCGCGAGCGTTGGTGAGTGCCTATAGCAGCCAGATGGGCAGCCTGCGGCTGATGGCGCGCGGCGTGAGCCCGGCGGTGGCCACGGCCGTGCGGCTGGAGGACGTCGAAGTGTCGAGCGCGCAGCAGCGCGCCGCCCGCATCCTGGCCTTTCTTCCGTTTCTGCTCGTCGTGGCGGCGTTTGTGGGGACGCTGCAGATCGCTTCGGACTCGACGGCCGGAGAACGGGAGCGCGGTTCGCTCGAGCCGCTGCTGTTGAACCCCGTGCCCCGTTCGGCGCTGATTGCGGGCAAGTGGCTGGCGGCGGCCTGCTCCGGGGCGCTGTCGGTGGTGTGCAGTATTCTCCTTTCAACTGGCGTGCTCAGCAGGATTCCCCTGCACGAGTTGGGCGGGCGCTTTCAGCTCGACGCGACTGCTTACGCCCTGATGGTTGCCGTCGTGCTCCCACTCGTCTTCTTCAGCAGCGCCCTCGTCATCTTCGTCGCCATGCTGGCGCGTTCTTACAAAGAGGCGCAAACCTATCTCGGCATGCTCCTGTCTCTACCGCTGCTGCCGGGGGCGCTGGCGCCGCTGTTTCCGCTGGCCGGCAAGCCATGGTTGGCCGTCTTCCCGGTGTTGGGGCAGTATGCGCTGATGGAGGATCTGCTGGGGGGCAAGCCGCCGGCGGCGCACTGGTACGTGGTGGCGGCGCTGGCGTTGATTGGCTCGGCCGTGGTGTTATTGGCCCTCACCACGCGGCAGTTGCGCCGGGAGAGCATCATCTTTGGCCGCGGGTAGCCGGCCATGCGCCGGCAGGGCAGCGCCGGCAGGGCACTGGCAGGCCGATAACCGGTTCGGTTACACTAAGCAACACTGCCGCGCGGGATACTGCCGCCCGGGAGCGCACAGGGAGAGGTTATGTTCCTTACATGGACACGCTTGTTTTTGATGGCGTCGTTGGTGGCGCACTCCGCCGCCATGGCGCAGGAGTCGCGCGGAGCGATCACCGGCCGCGCCATGGATGCCCAGGGCAGCTTGGTGCCGGGAGCCAAGGTGGCGGTCACCAATACGGCCACCAACGAAACCCGCCGCGGCGAAACCAACGCCACCGGCTACTACGAGTTCAACTATCTCGAGCCGGCCAACTACACCGTCACCGTCGAAGCCTCCGGCTTCAAAAAAATCGTTCGCCCCAATGTCACCGTCCAGGTCGGCTCCCGTCTGGAAATCGACCTGAAACTCGAAATCGGCCAGGTGGCGGAAACCGTCGAAGTCCGCGCCGAAGTACCGCTGCTCGAAACCACCTCCGCCAGCGGCGGCCGCGTGCTCGACCAGCAGAATCTGGTGAACCTGCCGTTCTCGGACCTGAACCCGTTTGCCCTGACGGCGCTCGCCCCGGGCATGCAATGGACCGGCCAGCCGGAATACCGGCGCCCCTTCGATAACGGCGGCACCTCGGCGTTCAACACCATGGGCGGCGTGGGCCAAAACGAGTACACCATCGACGGCATGACCGTCACCGGCACCGGCCGCCGCGTCGGCTACGTGCCCCCATCGGACGCCATCACCGAATTCAAGCTTGAAACCTCGAACTTCGACGCCTCGCAGGGCTTCACTTCAGGCGCCGCCATTAACGTCAGCTCCCGCGGCGGCACCAACAAGCTGCACGGCTCGATCTTCAACCAGCACTGGCAGCAGCGCTGGAACGCCACCGGCCACTTTCAGCGCGAGAGCTTCGACGCCCGGGCGCGCGCGGGTCTGCTGAAGCCCGGCGAACAGAAGCAGGCAACGGGCCGGTCCAACAACTACGGCTTCATGGCCTCGGGTCCGGTCTGGATCCCCAAGGTGTTCGACGGCCGCAACAAAATGTTCTGGTCGTTCACCTGGAACGGGATCCGGCAGTCGAAGGCGGAAACCACCGACGGCCAACTGAACCGCACCGTGCCCACCATGGCCATGCGGCAGGGTGACTTCAGCCAGTTGCTGAACGCTCCCAATGGCGCCCAGCGCTTTACCATCTACGACCCCCGCAGCGCCCGGCTGCAGGGCACCCAGGTCGTGCGCACCCCCTTCCCCGGGAATCGCGGCGTCCCGGTGCTCAATCCCGCCTTCGAATTTTACTCCAAACTCTATCCGCAGCCAAACAACGTCCCCGGCCTCGTCACCCCGGAGCAAACCCTCAACTATCTCGCCTTCGCCATGCCTAAGGACGAAAAGTTCAATTCATTGATTAACCGCTTTGACTACCGCCCGAACGACAAACACAGCTTCAACGTCCGCTGGCAGTGGAACGATCGGCTGGCCGACGAGTACGACTGGACCTACGAGACGCTGCGTGGCCTGCACTCAAACGGACTCACCCGCATCAACCGAGGCGGCAACGTCGGCTGGCTCTACGCCATCAGCGCGAGCAACATCCTGGACGTCAACCTGGGCCTGTCGCGCTTTGAAGAGGGCAGCCGCAACACCACGCGCATCGCTTATGGCCCCAAGCAGGTTGGTCTGCCCGACTATCTCGACCAGCGCGCCGGCGCCAACCGCATGCTGCCGCAGATTGGCTTCAACACGATCTCCAGCGTGGGCGGGTCGTTCCCGGTGGTCGGTTCGATCGGGTCGACCGGCGAACTTCGCGTGCAGATGACCACCATCCGCGGGAACCACTCCTTCAAGTACGGCATCCAGGAGCGCCGCCATCTGTGGGCCGGCCTCGGGCCCGGCTCTTCCTCGGGTGCCTTTAGCTTCAACAACGCCTTCACCCGTGCCTCCAACGTCGACAATCTCGCCGCCACCCACGCCCACGACTGGGCCGCCTTCCTGATGGGCCTGCCGAGCGGCATCTCCATCGATACCAACGACTCCACCGCCTACACCACGCCCCGCCGCGGTCTCTACTTCCAGGACGACTGGCGCGTGAACCGCAAGCTCCGCCTCTCCCTCGGCCTCCGCTACGAGTACGAAGGAGGCATCCGCGAACGCTACAACCGGTCTTTGGCCGCGGCATTTCTCCCGGATGCCGATCTGCCGTTCACCGCGCTCGTGCGTGCCGCCTACGCCGCCGCCCCCGTGCCCCAACTGCCCCCCTCGCAATTCAATCCCGTGGGCGGCACCACCTACCTCGGCCAGAACGGCTACGCTACCGCCACCAAAGGCACCAACATCTTCCTGCCCAAGTTCGGCGCCGTCTACAGCTTCAACGACAAGACCGTCCTGCGCGCCGGCTGGGGCATGTACATGGACACCCTGAACTCCAACAACACCCGTCCGGATACCTTTGGTTACAACCAGGCGACGAGCACCCCGGTCACCAATGACGCCGGCCTGACGGTCTGCTGCGGCATCAACGCCATCGCCGGCCTCGCGCGCGGAAACACCCCGATGGACAACCCGTTTCCGGTCCGCGCCGACGGCACGCGCTTTGACGAGCCGCTCCAGAACAAGCTCGGGGCGATTCCGCGCGTCGGCCGCGGCTTCTCCGGCCTGCCCTTCAACTTCCGCCCCGCGCTGCAGCACCGCTGGCGAATCGGCCTGCAGCGGGAGTTGATGACCAACACCCTGCTCGACGTCTCCTACAACGGCGCTTACTCGTTCAACCCCGTCAGCCAGCGCGTCGACTTTCTGCCCGAAAACTTCTGGACCAAAGGCAACCTCCGCGACCAGAACAACGATAACTTCCTCAACGGCAACGTCAACAACCCCTTCAACATTAACAACCTGAGTTCGCTGCGCACCTCCAGTCCCGCGCTGTTCAACTACATGGCCGGCCAGGGCTTCTTCACCCGCAGCGTGATGCCGCTCAACCAGCTCCTCCGGCCCTTCGGCCACATGAGCAACGTCTCCGGCATCCGCCCGGGCGTCGACTGGAAAACCGTGCAGGGCTACACCAAGTACCACGACCTCCAGGTTCTCGTCGAACGCCGCTACATGAAGGGCATCACCTCGTCGTTCATGTACACCTGGGCGTCTTCCTACACGGCCGACTTCTACCTGAACGAGTTTGACTCCCGGCCCTCCGAGCGGATCAACAACAACGTGCTGCCGCACCGCGTCGCCTGGACCACCATCTGGGAGACTCCCTTCGGCAAGGGCCGCACGTATCTGAAGGAAGGCTTCGCCGGCCACGTCGTCGGCAACTGGAACATCAGCTGGATCTATCAGTTCCAGAACGGCGCCGCCACCGATTGGGGCAACCGCTTCTTCCAGGGCGACCTGAACAATCTCGCCTCGCTGTTCCGCTCCGATGAACTGCGCAAGAACGACATGCGCCAGTGGTTTGACAGCAACCTCGCCTTCCGCGGCACCGGTCCGCTGCCGGCCAGTTTTGTCGGCTTTGAAGGACGCGCGGCCAACCAGCCCGGCTCCTATCATGTCCGTATGTTCCCCGTCCGTCTCGACGCCCTCCGCGCCGATGGCATCCGCAACTGGGACGTGAAGATCGAACGGCTCTTCCCCATCAAGCCCGAGCGCGGCATCCAGGCGCGGTTCTCGGTGGACCTGCTCAACGCCAGCAACCACACCAACTTCGGCAGCCCCAACACGGACCCGACCAGCGGCAACTTCGGCCGCGTGACGGGCCAGCGCGGCTTGCCGCGCGTCCTGCAGTTCAACCTCCGCGTGGAGTTCTGATAGGAAACGACCTGTCCATACCCTCAACGAGTACTGACGGTTTTTTCTTTGGCTGTTTCAAGTGCCTTCCGCCCACCAGGGCGGGAGGCACTTGTCTTTTGGGTTGCAGTTTCGGACAGCGGCGCCGAAGGCAGCACGCAGGATAACGCGACGGTGGATCACTCTGATATACGCCGGTCGAAACCGCAGCGTCATGATTCGTCGGGAACTGCCGCGGACGAAACGCGCGGGTTGGAGCCGTGACTCGTACCGCATAGAAGCTGACGAGGATTCTCCTTTTCGTGGAATCCATGCTGCCTTCGGCGCCGCTGTCCGGGTTGCAGTCATGTGCTGTTGGGGTTCTTGGTTTGCTTTCTCTCGACTAGGTTCCTGCCGGACCGGAGCCAGTCAAGGCTGCGCGGAGTGCACCCGCAGGGCTTGGCCTTGATTGGCGAGGACCCGGCCTGACGCTCGAGGATTGGGTGGCATGGGGTTGATCCATGCCACCCTGCCCAGCGGCGAGCGTCTTGGTTTCGGTTTTCGCGGCGATGGCCCAGATGAACCCCAGCAGTGCCCGCGCCAGGGCGGTCACGACCTGGTTCTTGTTTGTTCCTCCCGCCGTCAGCGCCTTGTAGCGCTTGTTCAGACGGTGTTGCGCCTTCCTGGCAATGGCTTTCCCCTCATCGCTCAGGCCGAGATTCTTTTGCCGCCGCAACAGAAACCCGGTCACATTGGGCCGGTGATGATACGACCAACTCGCCTCCACCAACACCCGCCGCAGATGCGCGTTGCCCGACTTGGTGATCGCTCCGCGCTGCACTTTGCCGCCAGAGGAAGGCGATCTGCCATTGCCGCAGTGAGAAGGAGGCCTTGGCATTGCGGGAAGCTTTGGACCGGCGTTTCGCGGAATGCCGGTTGATGCTCCATCCGGAGAAGACGAAGATCGTCGATTGCAAGGACAGCAATCGCAAGCGGCAGCACCCAATCCTCCACTTCGACTTTCCGGGCCATCAGTTCCGGCCACGGAGTGCGAAGTGGCGGGATGACAGGTACGGAACGTCGTTTCTGCCGGGTGCGAGTCCAAAGGCGTTGGTGGCAATTCGCCAAGCGATTCGGCGCTGGTCCCTCCAGATCCGAAGCGATACCGCGCTCGACGACCTGGCCCGAATGTTCAACCCGTACATTCGTGGCTGGATCAACTACTACAGTCATTTCTACAAATCGGCGTTGTATCCGACCTTACGCCGGATCGACGTTTTTCTGATCCGCTGGGCGCGCCGGAAGTTCAAGCGGTTTCGGCAGAGGCCGAAAGCTGCGCGGGAGTGGCTGGCACGGGTGGTCCGGAGCACTCTGGACCTGTTTGCCCATTGGTTCCTTCTGTATGGTCAAAGGCTGAACGCTGGGAGCCGTATGAGCTGAGAGGTTCACGTACGGTTCTGGGAGCGCGCGGAGGTGGGATTCCTCCGCGCGACTCGCTCTCCGCTCTATCGGCAGTGCGCGATGCTGGCACGGGACGCGGGTGTGGTGCTCAGCCGGGCGACGATGGATGGGTGGGTGATGCGGGTTGGGCATCTGCTGGGCGCGATTGCGCCGGCGATGCGGAAAGAGGTGCTCGAGGGAAGCTACCTCCAGGCCGATGAGACCACCGTGATGGTGCAGCGCCGGCCGGAAAGGCTGGGGCGGAATCATCAAGCCTCAGCGGTCTCCTGAAAAGCGGCCATAGGCGGTTACCCCAAAACCGGCCAATGGAGAGTCGAGTCAGAACAAACCTTTTTATAATCTATTCCGGCCCGTGTCAATTTGTGAGTGTAAATTCGCTATCGAATCCAGTGATTAGGTTTAAGATTGCAGTTACCTGAGCGGAGCGTTGGGGCTGGAGTAAGTGAGCGGGCAGGAGTCGACGAACTCGGTCCAGGTATTACTGGTTTTGAGAAAGTCGAGGAAGTAAGCAAGAAGACCGTGGCGGGTGACGGCGGGGGCCGGTTCCCAGCGGACTTCGACGGAGCCGCCGAAGGTGTCGACGCGGTGGGGTGGCGGGAAGCTGCCGGGGGTCGAAGAGGCTTCACCCTTTGGGTGAAGCGCCGGAACGGGTTTGATCGCGCTCATCCCGATCAGTATCAATCAGATCGGCAGCAAAACGCTCGCCGGGAGCTGTTCAACTGCCGGATCTAGGATGATCGGCATACTTGGCGACTAGGATGTGCGCCAACAGGCCCGGGCCGGCCAGGCCACGGTCGATGACACGGCTCGGGGCGGGCTCCTGCACAATGCAGTCGCAGCCCGCGCAGGCCAGCTTCGGACG
>JAINDL010000121.1 GCA_019931245.1 Bryobacteraceae bacterium CoA2 C42 | reverse complement strand
GGCGCCATCCCCCGGCCCGCGGGCATGGGGCCGGAAAACGGCCGCGGCGCCGGGCGCGCTGCGGAAACCAATCGCGAAGACGTCCCCGCGCAGTTCCAACCCTGGCTCGGCCGCGTCACCGCCGATAAATCCGTCCCGCAGCTCAAAGCCTTCATGGAGTCCGGCGGCGCCGTCATCACCATCGGCTCGAGTAACTACCTCGCGGCCCATCTCGGCCTCCCCGTCAAGGACGCCATGGTCGAACGCGGCCGCGACGGCCGCGAACGCTCCCTCCCGCGTGAAAAATACTACGTGCCCGGCAGCGTCCTCGAAGCCAATGTCGATAACACCCAGCCCGTCGCCTATGGCCTCGACGACAAAGTCGACGTCTTCTTCAACGATAGCCCCGTCTTCAAGCTCGCTCCCGAAGCCATGGCCCGCGGCGTCAAGCCCGTCGCCTGGTTCGGCTCCTCGCCGCTGCGCAGCGGCTGGGCCTGGGGCGAAAAATACCTCGAAGGCGGCGTCGCCATCGCCGACGTCCCCGTGGGCGAAGGCCGCCTCCTCATGATGGGGCCGGAAGTTACCTTCCGCGCCCAACCCCACGGAACCTACAAACTCCTGTTCAACTCCCTGTTTTTGAGCACCGCCACCCAACAAAAGTAACCCGCGCGGAAGGTATACGATAGAGGCAGCAAGCTATGTCGAAGAAGTTGCTCCTCTGTCTGCTCCCCGCCGGAGCCGCTCTTTTCTCCTGGGCCCAGACCGCCGAGCCCCCAAGGCAGAAGGTGGACTTCGAGCGCGATGTCCGCCCCATCTTCGAAAAATCCTGCGCGAGCTGCCACGGCCCCCAAGTCCAACTCGGGGCCCTGCGGCTCGACTCGAAATCCCTGGCCTTCGCCGGTGGTCAAAGCCGCCAGGCCGGCATCGTCCCCGGTAAACCCGAACAAAGCACCCTCTTCCAGCGCATCGCCGGCCTCACCGACCAGGCCCGCATGCCCATGGGCGGCAAACCCCTCGACCCGGCCGCCATCGCCACCATCAAAAACTGGATCGCCCAGGGCGCCGAATGGCCCGAAGCCGCCAGCGCCAAAACCGCCGAAATCAAAAAACACTGGGCTTACGTCCCGCCCGTCCGGCCCCAAATCCCGGCCGGCCAAAATCCGATCGACTACCTCGTCCGCGCCAAACTCGCCGCCGAAGGCCTCGCCCCTTCGCCCGAAGCCGACCGGACCACTCTCCTGCGGCGCCTCTCGCTCGACCTCACCGGCCTGCCTCCTACCCCGGCCGAAGTCGACGCCTTCCTCGCCGACAAAAGCAAAAACGCCTACCCAAAGCAGGTCGAACGCCTCCTCGCCTCTCCCCATCACGGGGAACGCTGGGGCCGCCACTGGCTCGACGCCGCCCGCTACGCCGACTCCGACGGCTTTGAAAAGGATAAACAACGCTTCGTCTGGTTCTACCGCGACTGGGTCATCAAAGCCATCAACGAAGACAAACCCTACTCCCAGTTCGTCATCGAGCAGCTCGCCGGCGATCTGCTCCCGAACCCCACGCAAGACCAGCTCGTCGCCACCGGCTTCCTCCGCAACTCCATGATCAACGAGGAAGGCGGCGTCGACCCCGAACAGTTCCGCATGGAAGCCATGTTCGACCGCGTCGACACCGTCGGCAAGAGCATCCTCGGCGTCACCATCGGCTGCGCCCAGTGCCACAACCACAAATTCGACCCCCTCACCCAGGAGGAGTACTACAAAATCTTCGCCTTCCTGAACGACTCAGCCGAAGGCAGCGTCAGCGTCTACACCCCCGAGCAGCAGATGCAGCGCGCCGAAATCCTCCGCCGCATCAAAGAACTCGAGGACGATCTCCAACATAAGAATCCCGACTGGCGCGAGCGCATGAACGCCTCCGCCAAGCCCCAACCCGCCTGGACGACCCTGACCCCTTCGGTCGAGGACATCTCCACCGGCGGCCAGAAGTACCTCGCCAAAGGCGATGGCTCTATGCTCGCCGCCGGCTACGCTCCCACGCGCCATCGCGCCAAGATGGTCGTCAAAACCAGCGAGACCGGCCTCCAGGCCATCCGCGTCGAACTGCTCAAGGATCCCAACCTGCCGCACGGCGGCCCCGGCCGGTCCATCGAAGGCACCGGCGCGCTCACCGAAATCGAGCTCGAAATCGCCCCGCAGGACGCCCCGGACAAGATCGAAAAGATCCGGTTCGTCCGCGCCTCGGCCGACTTCGAAATGGCGCCCACCCCGCTCAAGCCCATCTACTGGGACAAGTCCGACAACTCAAAACGCCTCCTCGGCCCCGTCTCTTACGCAATCGACGGCGACGACAAAACCGCCTGGGGCATCGACGCCGGCCCCGGCCGTCGCAATCAACCCCGGCAGGCCGTCTTTATCGCCGAAAAGCCCTTTGGCTACCCCCAGGGCACAATCCTGAACATCTACCTCAAACAGAACCACGGAGGCTGGAACAGCGACGACAACCAGAACAACAACCTGGGCCGCATGCGCCTGTCCGTCACTACCGCTGCCGACGCCGTCGCGCAGGGCCCGCTCCACTTCTCCACCTGGCGGCAGACCGTCCCGGAATGGAAAGAGCAAAACGAAGCCATTGAAGCCCTCTGGAAACAGCACCCGGAACCCACCTCACAACTGGTCCTCGGCCGGGCCGAGACCATGCGCGACACCAAGCTTCTCCTGCGCGGCGACTTCCTCAAACCCGGCAAAGCCGTCCAACCCGGCGTGCCGGCCTTCCTCCACGCGCTGCCGGCCGGCGCCGAACCCTCCCGCCTGACCTTCGCCAAATGGCTCGTCGATCGCCAGTCGCCCACCACCGCCCGCGCCTTCGTCAACCGCGTCTGGCAGGCCTACTTCGGCCAGGGCCTCGTCACCACGCCCGAAGACCTCGGCAAACAAAGCGATGCTCCGTCGCATCCGGAGCTGCTCGACTACCTCGCCGTCGAGTTCATGGACTCCGGCTGGAGCATGAAGAAGCTGCACCGGCTGATCGTGTCGAGCGCCACCTATAAGCAAAGCTCGAAGGTGACGCCGGAGCTGCTCTCGCAGGATCAATTCAATAAGTGGCTGGCCCGCGGGCCGCGCCTGCGCGTCGAAGGCGAAGTGGTCCGCGACATCACGCTCGCCGCCGCCGGCCTGCTCAATACGAAAATCGGCGGCCCGGCCGTCTATCCCGCCGCGCCCGAGTTCCTCTTCCTGCCGCCCAACTCCTACGGGCCCAAGATCTGGAAGGAGGAGAAAGGCGAAGACCGGTACCGCCGGGCGGTCTATACGCACCGCTACCGCTCGGTGCCCTATCCGATGCTCTCGAACTTCGATACCCCGAACGGAGACGTCGCCTGCGTGCGCCGCTCCCGCTCGAACACCCCGCTGCAGGCGCTCACGGCGCTGAACGAGCCGATGTTTCTTGAAGCCGCCCGCGCGCTCGCGCTGAAGACCCTGCGCGAAGGCGGCAAATCCGACGTCCAGCGCGTCGAGTTTGCCTTCCGCCGCGTGGCGGCCCGCAAGCCGGCGCCGGAGGAGCGGACGATTCTGCTCGCGCTGCTTGAAAAGCAGACGCAGCGCTTTACCAATGGCAGCCTGAATCCGCGCGACCTGCTCGGCGGCGACCCGCCCGCCGGCGTCGCCCCGGCCACCGCGGCCGGGTGGACCGCCGTGGCCCGGGTTCTTCTCAACCTCGACGAAACCATTACCAAGGAATAAGTCATGTCGAATATCAGCCGGCGTTGGTTCTTTGAGCAGTGTGGCGTGGGCCTCGGGGCCATGGCGATGAATGCCCTCGCCGCCGCCAATCCGCAACCGCATTTCGCCCCGAAAGCCAAACGCGTCATCTTCCTCTTCATGGCCGGCGCGCCGAGCCATCTGGAGATGTTCGATAACAAGCCGCAGCTGGCCAAATTCGATGGCCAACTGCCGCCGGCGGAGCTGCTGAAGGGCTATCGCGCCGCCTTCATCAACCCGAACTCCAAGCTCCTCGGCCCGAAGTTCCCCTTTGCCCGCTACGGGAAGTCCGGGGCGGAGTTGAGTCCGCTGCTGCCGCATCTGAGCAAGGTGGTGGACGATATCACCATTGTGAAGAGTATGTCGACCGACGCGTTCAATCACGCGCCGGGGCAGTTGATGATGAACACCGGCGCGATGATCTTCGGCCGGCCGAGTATCGGCTCCTGGGTGACCTATGGCCTCGGCAGCGAATCGAAGGACCTGCCGGCCTTTGTCGTCTTTTCGACTGGCAAGAAGGGGCCGAGCGGCGGGAACTCCTGCTGGGGGTCCGGTTTCCTGCCCACGACGCACCAGGGGGTCCAGTTCCGTTCGACCGGCGATCCGGTGCTCTATCTTTCTAACCCCGCGGGGGTGGACAACCAGCTCCAGCAGGATTCGCTCGCCGCCATCAAACAACTGAACCAGCGGAAGCTGGATTCGACCGGTGACCCGGAGATCGCCACACGGATTTCCAGCTACGAGATGGCCTACCGGATGCAGATGAGCGCGCCGGGCGTGATGGATCTCTCGCAGGAGCCCAAGCATATCCTCGATCTGTACGGCGCCGACCCGGCCAAGCCGAGCTTTGCCAACACGGTGCTGCTCGCCCGGCGGTTGAGCGAGCGCGGGGTCCGCTTCGTGCAGATTTTTCACGAAGCCTGGGACCAGCACGGTAATCTGGTCAAGGACATTACGCAGAACTGCAAGGACACCGACCAGGCCTGCGCGGCGCTCGTGCAGGATCTCAAGCAGCGCGGCATGCTCGACGATACGATCGTCATCTGGGGCGGCGAGTTCGGCCGGACGCCGATGGTGCAGGGCGGCAGCGATGGCCGGGACCATCACCCGAACGCCTTCACGATGTGGCTGGCCGGCGGCGGCTTCAAGCCGGGCATCACTTACGGGGAAACCGACGAACTCGGGTTTAACGTGGCCAGGGACAAGGTCCATGTCCATGACCTGCACGCTACGATTCTCAACCAGCTCGGCTTCGATCACACGAAGTTGACGTATAAGTTCCAGGGTCGGAACTTCCGCCTCACGGATGTTCACGGCGAGGTGAAACACGGGATTCTCAGCTAGCCGGAATCTCTCATTTTCCGCGTAGGTTTGTTATGAGTCGATTTTCTTTGTTGTTCTGCCTGCCGGCGTTGTGGGCGGCTCCTGTCCCTTCGCTCAAATTGAAAACGGTCGAGGCGCCTGCCGTCCGGCGGACGCTGGCGCGACCGGCCCGGGTAGCCGAGTTCTGGCTCGGGCCTCTCTCGGCGGCGGAGCGAGTTCCAGCGGCGATGAAGCCGGGGCTGACGCGGGCCGGGGTGCACCGGATGGGCGGCCGGGAGCTGCTTGCGCGAGGGCAGTGGAGCGAACTGCCCGATGGCCGGGCGGTGTTTCAGGCGGCGCTGCGGAGTCCGGGGGCCAAAGGCCTGCGCCTCGAGGTTCTGGGCCTCCCGCGCGGGACGGGCCGGCTATGGCTCTATCCGGGCGACGAAGCCAACCCGGTGCAGCCGGTGGGGCCTTACGAGGGCGGCGAGGATTTCTGGACGGCGCTCGTCGAAGGCGAATCGCTTGTGCTGGAGTTCGAAGCCCCCGCCGGGGCGCCGCGGATGCTGCCATTTCAGGTGGGACGCATCAGCCATCTGTTCGCGAGCCTCGTGCCGGCCAAGGGCGGGACGGGCGAGGCCAAGTTGGGTCCGCTCAGTCCGGGGCGGGAGACGGCGCTTGGCTGTAATCTGGACGTGACCTGTTACCCGGAATGGGACGAGCGCGCGCGCGGCGTGGGACGGTATCTGTTTGAAACCGATGGGGGCGGGGCCTTTTGTTCAGGATCGCTCATCAATACGCGGAACAGTAGCGGGATCCCTTACTTTCTGACGGCGGACCATTGTGTGAGCACCCCGGCCGAGGCGCGGAGCGTGCAGGTGTTCTGGTTCTACCAGTCGAGCATTTGTAACGGCCCGCCGCGCAACCTGCGGGATGTGCCGACGACCCTGGGCGCGACCTATCTCACGAGCGGAGCGCTCGAGGCGGGCGACTATTCGTTGTTGCGGCTGACCGGGACGGTGCCGAACGGGTTGACGCTGGCGGGCTGGACGTCGACGGATCCGGAGGTGGGGGCGGAGGTGACCGGCATCCATCACCCGACCGGGGATTACAAGCGGATCTCGTTTGGCAACAAGGCTGAGCCGATTCTCGCGCGGGGCCGCCCGGAGCCGATGTACCACACGATTACGTGGCGGGGAGGGGTAACCGAGGGGGGATCGTCCGGTTCGCCGATTTTCAACCGGGACGGGCAGATTGTCGGGATGTTGTCGGGCGGGCCGAAGCCGCCGGCGGGAAAGACCGAGTGTGATTTGCAACCGGCCTACGACTGGTACGGGCGGTTTTCGGTGGCGTATCCGGCGCTGCAGAGCTACCTCGAGGAGCGGACAACGGGCACGACGCCGACGCCGCCGCCGACCGGGGGGACGACGGGGACGCTGCTGGCGAGCGGGGTACCGGCGAACTTCACGGTGGGGCCGGTGGATTCGCCGACGCTGCTCAGCGGATCGTCCATCTATCGCGTGGAGGTGCCGGCGGGGGCGACGCGGCTCGAGGTTCGTCTGCGGACGAGTACGGCGGGCGCGGATCTGGACCTGTTTTTGCGGCGCGGGAGCGCGCCGGTGCTGAGCGGCGGGCGGGTGGTGGCGGATACCTCCTCGACGACGGACAGCGGCGATGAAACGATTGTGATTACCCCGAGTTCGGCCCCGGCGCTGCAGCCGGGCACCTACTTTATCGGGCTGGCGTTGTTCACGACCGAGACGACGGTGCGCGGTACGCTGACGGCGATCGTCACGGGCGGTACGACCACGCCGCCGGCTTCGGCGGCGGTGGCGTTGACCTCCGGGCAGACGCGGACGATTACGCTGGAGCCGACGGCGTCCGGCACCCTGCTGGCGGGGGCGGCGGCCTACCGGATTGACGTGCCGGCGGGGGCGACGGGCCTCGAGATCCGGCTGGCGACGGATACGGCGAACGTGGATGTAGACCTCTATGCGCGGTTCAATGCCGAGGCCGTGGTGCAGAATCAGCAGGTGGTGGCGGATCACCGGTCCGAGGGGCCGGCGGGGAGCGAGTTGATCACGATTACGCCGGCGTCGAGTCCGGCGCTGCGGGCGGGGACTTACTTCATCAACCTGGGGGTGTTTACCGCGAACACGCGGATTACGGCGCGGCTGACGGCGACGGTCACGAGCGGAACGGTTACCCCTCCGGTCACCACGACGCGGACGCTGACTTCGGGTGCGGCCGTTGCGTTCAACCTGGCTCCGGTAGATTCGCCGAGCCTGTTTAGCGGGGAGGAGGCGTATCAGATTGCGGTGCCGGCCGGGGCGACGCGGTTGGAGGTGCGGGTGCGGACGACGACGCCGGGGGCAGATGTGGACTTGTATGTGCGGGCCGGGGAGGCGCCGCGGGTGAGTGGGGGGAGCGTGGTGGCGGACTACTCGTCGGAGGGCGATACGGGCGATGAGACGATTGTCATTACCCCATCCGATACCCCGGCGCTGCGGGCGGGCACCTATTTCATTGCGCTGGGTCTGTTTACGCGGAATGTCCGGGTGCAGGGTACGGTGATGGCGACGGTGACGACGGGCGGGGCCTCGAACACGGTGGCGCAGCCGCTGATTGCGGGCCTGCCGCAGCGGTTCCGGATTGCTCCGGTGACCACCGCATCGTTAATTCTCGATCCCTCATTCCGCATCGCGGTGCCGGAGAACGCCTCGCGGGTGCGCGTGGTGCTGCAGACGACCACGCCGGGTGTCGATGTGGATCTCTACGCGCGGCTTGGGCAGGCGCCAGTGGTGACCGATGGCCGGATTGCGACTGATTACCGGAGTGAAGGGCCGGCGGGGGAGGAGACGATCAGCATTACGGCGAGTTCGACGCCGCCGTTACGCGCGGGCACGCTGTTCATTTCGCTGGGGCTGTTTACGCCGAATGCGGAGGTGCAGGGGCAGGTGACGGTTTACGTCGATACCGCGGCGCCGCCGCCGGCGGCGGCTGTGCAGCTGACTTCCGGGGTGGCGGCGCGCTTTACGCTGCCGGCAACCGCGGAGGCGGAGTTGTACGCCGGGACGGCGGGCTTCCGGATTCAGGTGCCGGCGGGCTCGACGAGTCTGACGGTGCGGCTGAACACGACAACGCCGAATGCGGATGTGGACCTGTACGTGCGGCGCGGGGCCGACGTGGAGTTGGCCGATGGCGAGCTGATAGCGGACTACTATGCCGAGGGGACGACGGGCAACGAGACGATTGTGATTACGCGAAGCTCGCAGCCGCCGCTTGAAGCGGGCACCTACTTTATCGCGCTGGGCAATTTTGCGAGGAACGTGCAGGTGACCGGGGTGGTGACGGCGACCGTGGAGCGGGCGCCGGCGCCGCCGGCGGCGGCACAGGCCCGGACGTTAGTCTTGAACCAACCGTTGAACTGGAGCTTCCCCGCGGTGGAGGGGCCGACGCTGTTGTCGGACGCCAACGCCTTCCGGCTGGATGTGACCAACGTTTCGCGGATGGAGATTGTCCTGTCGACTGGCACGCCCGGGGCGGATGTGGACCTGTACGTGCGATACGGTTCGCCGCCGGAGGTGCGGGAGGGCCGCGTGGTGGCCGATTTCAGTTCGGCGGGGGCGACCGGGGAGGAGCGGGTTACGATCACGCCGGGAGCGAACTCGCCCCTGCGGAGCGGGACGTACTGGGTGGCGTTGGGAGTGTTCACGCCGGGGGTGGCGACGGCGGGGCGGCTCGAGGCGCGTGATCTTTCCGGGGGGAACGCGGAGGCGCCGAAGCTGCGGCTGCGTCCCCGGTTTGGGGACAAGGGCAGCCAGGGCGGGCTCGAAAAGGCGGAGGAACAGCTGTTGGTGAAGCCGGTGCTTAAAGGGAAGTACGGGCCGATGCGGGCGGCGGCGGCGCTGTCTCCTGACGGAGCAGTTCGACGGCGGCCGCGGTGACCGGGTTGGTGGCCGGGCCGATGCAGAGGGTCGGCTGGCTGGAGGTTGAGCCGGTGCTTACAGGGAGATACGGGCCGATTCGGGCGGCGGCGGCGCTGTCTCCTGACGGAGCAGTTCGACGACGGCCACGGTGACCGAGAGCGTGGCCGGGCCGATGAAGAGGCCGAGGAAGCCGAAGGCCTGCGCGCCGCCGAGCAGGGCGAAGAAGACGAGCAGCGGATGGAGATTGACCCGTCCGCTGATGACGTAGGGGCGGATGAAGTTATCGGCCAGGCCGATGACGCCGGCACCGAAGGCGGCCAGGATGAGCGCCTTCCCCCAACTGCCGGCGGCGGCCAGAAGGATTGACGCCGGGACCCAAACGATCGGCGGGCCGATGACGGGCACCATCGAGAAGATGCCGGCGACGGTGCCCCAGAGGATGGGGGATTTCAGATCGAGCAGGATGAAGATGAGCGCCGTGAGGCCACCCTGGGCGAGGGCGACGGCGCCGATGCCGTAGACGTTGGCCAGCACGCTGCGGCCGATGTCGGTGAACAGGCGGTGGAAGGCGCCGGGGGGGAGCGGGGTGAGGCGGGCGAGGGTGTGGCGGAGCCGGTTGCCGTCCCGGAATAGAAAAAAGAGGCTGAAGAGGGTGACGATGGCGTCGACGATCAGCGAGATGAGGTTGCTCAAAAGTTGCCGGGTGAACCCGAGCAGCACGGTGCCCAGCGCCTGAAGGCGGCTGAGGAGGGCGGTGCGGATCTGCTCTTCGGTTTCGGGGGACTGGACGCCGGCCCAGTGCAGTGTGCGGTGGAGGAGGTTGGCCGTCCAGGCGGCCCAGCCGCCGTCGACGGCGGTGCGGGTGGCGGCGACGTCGTAGAGTTCGCGGAGTTCGCGGGCGACGGCGGTGCCGAGCAGGAAGGACGGGAGGAGGAGAAGGGCGATGACGAGGACGATGGAGAGGCCGGCGGCGAGGCCGGGGCGGCGTAGGGCGTGGTGGATGCGTAGGTGGAGGGGGTAGAAGAGAATGGCGAGGGCGATGGCGGCAACCAGCGGCATGAGGAACGGCTGGAGAATGGCGAAGCAGACGGTGAGCGTCGCGGCGCCGAGGGTGATCAGGAAGCCGAGTTGGAAGCGTTGCGACTCGAGGAGAGCCATTGGGAGTAACGTACCACGATTGGCGGGTGGGACCGGAGTCTGCGAAACTGAGCAGAGAAGACCGGGGAGGGAACGGTTGGTGGGAGGAGCGAAGAACAGATCCGGGAGCGGGTGGCGGCGCTGGCGACGAGCCCTTCTGGCGACCGGATTGGGGCTGGTTCTGTTGCCGTTAGTTTTGCTGCTGCCGTTGCGGTTGGTGGACCCCTGGTTTACGGGGGTGCAGGCGCAGCGGCGGGTGGAGAGCTGGTTCGGGGCCGGGCGCTACCAGAAGCGCTACACGCCGGTCGCGTTGGCGCGGATTTCGCCGCATCTGCGGCATGCCGTGGTAGCGGCCGAGGATGGGCGGTTTTACCAGCACTGGGGGATTGACTGGACGGAGATTGAGAAGGTGGCGGGCGGCGAGGAGGAGGGGCGGCAGCAGTTGCGGGGTGCTTCGACGATTACGCAGCAGTTGGTGAAGAACCTGTTTTTTACCACGCACCGGAATCCGGTGCGGAAGGTGGTGGAGTTTGGCCTGGCGCCGGCAGCGGAACTGGTGCTGGGGAAAGAGCGGATTCTTGAGCTGTATCTGAACTCGGTGGAGTGGGGTCCCGGGGTGTTTGGGGCCGAGGCGGCGGCGCGGCATCACTACGGGGTGGGGGCGGGGGCTTTGAGCCGGGAGCAGGCGGCGCGTCTGGCGGCGTGTTTGCCCTCGCCGCGACGGCGGCGGCCGGGGGCGATGCACCAGTACTCGGCCATCATTCTCGATCGGATGGGGAAGATGGGCTGGTAGATGGGGGGAAGTGGTGGGCGGTCACGGACTCGAACCGTGGACCCCCTGCTTGTAAGGCAGGTGCTCTAACCGACTGAGCTAACCGCCCGCGTCTTTTCAGTCTACGCTATTGGGCCAGTCTACGCTATTGGGCGATGGTTACGGTGACCTGCATGCGATCGGTCGAACCGGCGGCGTCGCGGGCGGTTAGGATATAGGTGGTGGTTTTATTGGGGGTGGCGGTGAAGCACTGGTTTTGGCCGGGCCGGAGGGGACCGACGGCGGGCGGGGTGACGGAGACGGCGATGGTTTCCGGACGGGTGGAGTAGCAGAACTGGACGGGTTTTCCGGGGGGGACCACGCCGCCGCCAATCGATTGGAAGCTGGTGATGAGCGGGGAGGCGGGGGAGGCGGGAGCGGATGGGGTGGGGGCGCCGAGGGCGAGGGAGAGGGTGCTGGTGGTTTGCCCGCCGGGGCCTTTGGCGGTGAGGGTGTAGGTGGTGGGGCGGGTGGGGGTGACGGATATGCAGCGGTTCATGGAGGGCTTGAGAGTATCGTCGTAGGGGGCGAGGGTGACCTCGGTAGCGTCGTCGGTGCCGTAGCACAGAGTGGCGGACTGGCCGGGCGCGACCGGGTTGGCGTTCGAGTAGAAGTGGGTGATGCGGGGAGGCTTGGGGGCAGTGGGCGTGGTCTGGGCGGCGGGCTTCGTGGGGGTGGAGCAGGCGGCGGAGAAGAGAAGACAGGGCAGCAGGAGGCGCAACATGGTCACTTCCCAGTGTAATTGCTTGCGGAGGCGGTGCTGGTTTGCTATTCTACTATTCGACCTCGCGGAGACGTAGCTCAGTTGGTTAGAGCGCCGGCCTGTCACGTCGGAGGTCGCGGGTTCGAGCCCCGTCGTCTCCGCCATTTTTTTATGCACCCTCTTTCCGGTCCGAAAATTGCTTTGTTGAATGGACCGGATTACCGCGAAGGTTACGCGAACAGTGTGCAGATCCGGCCGAACCTTTATGATTTTCTGCTCATGTTCGGCATTGCTTCGCAGAACTCGCCCGACGCGGTGAACATTCAGAATTTCCAGGGTGTTTATCTGAGTCCGCAGCAGGCGAAGGCTTTGTCGAATCTCCTGCAGGAGAACATTCGGCACTATGAATCCGCTTTTGGCGAGATTCACGTCGAACAGCGTCCGGGCGCTAGCGGTCCGCTGCAATAACCAGCGCGCCGGCCTCGTCGCAATGGAAGTGCCAGTGCGGCGGGATGAGGGTGGTGGAGCCGTAGTCGAGAACTAACGCCGGCCCGGCGATGGGCATGGCGGGGACTTCGGGGCGCGTGTAGGCGGGCAGGGAGCGGAAGCGGCCGTCCACCCAGACGCGGCGCATCTCCGGTGCGGCGGCGGAGCGTCCGGGGTGGCGCAGGGCCGGGGGGCGGACGGGATGGGTGACGCGGAGGCGAAGGGTGACGACTTCGACGGGGCGGCCGGGGATCGAGTAGCCGTACATTTTTTCGTGGGCGGCGGCGAAATCGGCGGCGAGGTTTTTCGACCAGGGGATGGTGAGTTCGTAGCTCTGGCCGGCGTAGCGGACGTCGGCGAAGCGTTCGCGGCGGCCGCCGCGGGGGGCGCGGGCGGCGAGGGCGGCGAAGGCGTCGGCGTGGCGGGACTGGCCGAGGACGCCGATGGCGAAGTCGCGGACGTGGTCGGCGAGGAGCATGCCGAGGGCGGAGAGGGCGCCGGCGAACTGGGGGACGAGGACCTGGCGGATGGAGAGGGCGGCGGCGATTTCGCAGGCGTGGAGGCCGCCGCCGCCGCCGAAGGCGAGGAGGGTGAACTGGCGAGGGTCGTAGCCGCGTTCGACGCTGACGGCGCGGATGGCGCGTTCCATGCTGGCGTTGGCGACGCGGAGGATGCCGGCGGCGCCGGCTTCGAGGCCGAGGCCGAGGGAGGCGACGGCGGCGGCGGCGCGTTCCGGGAAGATGGGGCGGGAGCCGCCGGCGAGCTGCGTGGCGGCGATGCGGCCGAGGACGACCTGGGCGTCGGTGACCGTGGGGCGTTCGCCGGCGCCGTAGCAGGCGGGGCCGGGGTCGGCGCCGGCGCTTTCGGGGCCGACGCGGAGGAGGCCGCCTTCGTCGATGCGGGCGAGGGAGCCGCCGCCGGCGCCGACGGTGTGGATGTCGAGCATGGGGACGCGGAGGGGCAGGCCGTCGACCATGGCTTCGACGGTCATGCGGGGTGTGCCTTCCGAGAGCGAGACATCGGTGGAGGTGCCGCCCATGTCGAAGGCGAGAATGTGGGAGAGGCCGGAGGCTTTGGCCGCGCCGACGGCGCCGATGATGCCGCCGGCGGGGCCGGAGAGAATGGTGCGGACGGGTTCGCGGCGGGCCTGTTCGGCGGACAGGAGGCCGCCGCTGGACTGCATGATGTGGACGGGGCGGCCGAGGGCGCCGAGGTAGGAGTCCATGAGGGGGCCGACGTAGGCGTTGACGGCGGTGGTGGCGGCGCGTTCGTATTCGCGGAACTCGGGGGCGATCTGGTGGGAGACGGAGAGGAAGAATTCGTCGCCGAGGGCGGCGGCGAGGAGTTGTTCGTTGGCGGGGGTCTGCCAGCCGTGGAGGAGGCAGATGGCGACGCTGCGGACGCCGCTTTGGCGGAGGCGGCGGCGGAGGCGGGCGAGTTCGGCCGGGGTGGGGGAGCGGGCGATGGAGCCGTCGGCGTGGGTGCGTTCGGCGACGCCGTGGCAGTCGGCGGGGTCGATGAGGAGGCGGCGGGGGGCGGGCGAGAGGTTATAGAGTTCGGGGCGGTTCTGGCGGCCGATGAGAAGGAGGTCTTCAAAGCCGGCGGTGGTGACGAAGGCGGTGTGGGCGCCTTTGCGTTCGAGCAGGGCGTTGGTGGCGACGGTGGAGCCGTGGATGATTTCGAGTTTGCGTTGCGGCGGGAGACCGGCGAGGATGACGGCGGCGGGGTTGCGGGGGTTCGAGGGGAGCTTGAAGGATTCCAGGCGCCCGTCGTCGTGCTGGATGACGAAGTCGGTAAAGGTGCCGCCGGCGTCGATGCCGATTCTCATGGGCGCCCCGGGAGTTCAGGCAGGGGGATGTTTTCCTGACGGAACCGCTGGAGGATGGTTTTGAGAATGGCGGAGCGGATGAGGGAAGAGCCGAGCTGTTTTTCGACCTGGAAGACGAGGCGGAATTGGAGATGGGTGGGGGTGATGCCGGGGTCGGCGACGAGGAGGGGTTCGGCATCGGGGAGGACCTGCGGGTGGGCTTTGGCGGCTTCGACGCAGATTTTTTCGGCGAGGGTGAGGTCGGCGGCGTGGCCGAGGAGGATGGGGATGCCGGTGGCGACGCGGGGTTGGGGGAGGTCGTAGTTGAGGAGGGTGCCGTTGGTGATGGTTTTGTTGGGGACGATGATGGTGGAATTGTTGGGGGTTTGGATGCGGGTGGTGCGCCAGCCGATGTCGGTGACGGTGCCTTCCTCTTCGGCCGACAGGCGGATGAACTGGCCGACGGAGATGGGAGCTTCGACGAGGAGATGGACGCCGGCGAAGAGGTTGCCGAGGGTGTCCTGGAGGGCGAGGGCGACGGCGAGGCCGCCGACGCCGAGGGCGGTGAGGATGGGGGTGATGGAGATGCCCCAGATGCGGAGGAGGATGAGCAGGCCGATGCCGAAGACGATGAGGCGGGTGAGGGTGCGGGACAGGCCGGCCATGGCGAAGGGCAGGCGGGAGATGCCGCGCTGGACCATGGCGTTGAGCATGAGCGCCATGCTGAAGATGACGAAGCCGACGATGGAGTCTTCGGCGAGGTTGCGCCAGCGGGGATCTACGACGAAGGCTTCAATGCCGAGTTGGACCGAGGCGGCGAGGACCCAGAAGAGAGAGGGGGTTTTGAGATATTGCCAGACGATGTGGGGGAAGGAGTCCGGGCCGGTAGCGGCGCGAAACAGGCCGCGGAGGATCCACCAGCGGACGATGAGCAGGACGAGGATGGAACCGCAGAAAACGGAAAGTGCTTCGAGCCCGTTGAAGTTCCAGTTCACCTCCCTCATTATGAGCCGCGCCGGCGCCGCGTGTCATCATAAACCAGTAGTTAGGCATGATAGAACTGACCGGGGTAACCAAGCGATTCGACGGTAAAAAGCAGGTCACCGCGCTGAATACGGTGAATTTGCGGATTGACAAAGGCGAGATGGTTTCGCTGGTGGGACCGTCGGGGTCGGGCAAGTCGACCTTGCTCAACCTGATTGGCGGGCTGGATAAGCCGTCGACGGGGGAGATTGCGCTCGACGGGACGGTGCTGAGCGGGTTGAGCGACGATGCGCTGACGAAGCTGCGGCGGGACAAGATCGGGTTTATTTTTCAGTTTTTCAACCTGCTGCCGACGTTGAGTTGCCTTGAAAACGTGGCGCTGCCGCTGCATTTGCGGGGATGGAAAAAGGCGCAGATTGCCGAGCGGGCGCATGAGTTGTTGACGCTGGTGGGATTGGGCAAGCGGCTTGAGCATCTGCCGGAGGAGTTGTCGGGCGGGGAGCGGCAGCGGGTGGCGATTGCGCGGGCGTTGAGCGTCTATCCGCCGATTCTGCTGGCGGATGAGCCGACGGGGAACCTGGATTCGGCGACGGGGGTGGAGATTCTGGGGCTGATCCGGGACCTGCACGAACGGCTGCAGACGACGGTGCTGATTGTGACGCACGACCGGAGCGTGGCCGAGAGCTGCCCGCGGCAGATTGCGTTGAAAGACGGCGTGGTGGTGCAGGACCGGCGCGTATGATTCTGCTGCGGCTGATCAGCTGGCAGTATGTGCGGAAGCACCTGCTGCGGAGCCTGCTGACGATTGCGGGAATCGTGCTGGGCGTGGCGGTGTTTGTGGGGATGCACACGGCCAACCAGAGCGTGCTGACGGCGTTTACCAATACCGTGGACCGGATTGCCGGGGCGACGCAGTTGCAGATTACGGCCGGGGAAGCGGGTTTTGCAGAGGAGATTCTCGAGCGGGTGCAGGCGGCGCCGGAGGTGCGGGTGGCCGTGCCGGTGATTGAGGCCGTGGCGACGCCGGAGACGCGGGCGAAGGGGAATCTGCTGATTCTGGCCGTGGATATGACCGGGGACCGTTCGCTGCGGGAGTATGCGCTCGAGGACGGCGACGATTCGTTTATCGAAGACCCGCTTGTGTTTCTGGCGCAGCCGGACTCGATCATGATTACGCGGGAGTTTGCGGCCGAGAACGGGTTGCGGGCCAACGATGCGTTGACGTTGCGGTCGATGGACGGGCCGAAGCGGTTTGTGGTGCGGGGGATTATGAAGTCGAGCGGGTTGACGTCGGCGTTTGGCGGCAATCTGGCGATTATGGACGTCTACGCGGCGCAGAAGGTGTTTGGCCGGGGGCGGCGGTTTGACCGGATCGATCTGGCGGTGCAGGAGGGTTTGCGGCCGGAGGAGGTGGGCAAGCGGCTGGAGCAGATGCTGGGGGCGGGCTACCAGGTGGAGTCGCCGTCGTCGCGGGGCAAGCAGTTTGAGTCGTTGTCGAGCGTTTACGGGATGCTCGCGAACATTACGAGCCTGTTTGCGCTGTTCATCGGGATGTTCATCATCTACAACTCGTTTGCGATTGCGGTGACGCAGCGGCGGAGCGAGATTGGGATTCTGCGGGCGCTGGGGGCGACGCGGGGGCAGATTCAGGTGCTGTTTCTGGCCGAGAGCGCGGTGGGCGGGCTGATCGGGGCGGGGTTGGGGGCGGGGTTGGGGGTGTTGATTGCGCGGGGGATGGCGGGTTCGTTGGGGAACCTGCTGGGTGAGATCTACGGCGTGGCGCAGAAGGCCGAGGAGGTATCGAGCGACCCGCGGCTGCTGGCGGGGGCGGTGGCGCTGGGGTTGGTGACGAGCCTGGTGGCGGCGTGGATTCCGGCGCGGAACGCGGCGCGGGTGGATCCGGTGCAGGCGCTGCAGAAGGGAAAGTTTCAACTGCTGACGGCGGGGGAGAACCGGACGCGGCGGGTGTTGGCGTTTGTGTTTCTGGCGTTGGTGGCGTTGTCGCTGGTGTATGGCGAGGGGCGGCTGATCTTTTACGGCGGCTACTTCTTGAGTATCTTTGCCGGGGTGCTGTTGGTGCCCACGCTGGGTTTGTGGCTGGCGCGGGGGTTGCGGCCGCTGCTGAAGGCGATCCGGCCGGTGGAGGGGGCGCTGGCGGCGGATTCGCTGATCCAATCGCCGCGGCGGACCTCGGGGGCCGTGGCGGCGCTGGCGCTGTCGGTATCGCTGATTGTGGCGCTGGGGGGGATGACGCAGGCGGCCTATGCCTCGATTGAGGAGTGGCTGCGGATTGCGCTGAACCCGGACATGTACCTGAGCCCGTCGCAGAACCTGACCGACCGGAGCTTCCGGTTTCCGGCCGCGTTCGCCGAAGAGGTGGTGAAGCTGCCCGGGGTGCGGCGGACGCAGTTGGTGCGGACGGTGCGGGTGCCGGTGGATGGCGAGCCGGTGATGGTGGTGTCGCTCGAGGTGGCGAGTATTCGCAAAGAGGTGCGGCTGCCGGTGGTGAGCGGGGACGGCGACCGGATGTACGGTGAGGCGGCGGCGGGGCGGGGCGTGATTGTCTCCGATAACTTTGCCCTGCAGCACCGGCGGAAGGCGGGCGAGATGCTGCGGCTGAATACGCCGGAGGGGCCGCTGGAGCTGCCGATTCTGGGCACCGTGGTGGACTACTCGGATCAGAAGGGGTCGATTCTGCTCGACCGGACGGTGTATCAGAAGTACTGGAAAGATGATTCGGTGAATGTGGTCCGGATGTATCTCGAGGAAGGGGTGACGGTGGCGCAGATGCGGGACCGGGTGGCGGCGCAGGTGGGCGACCGGTATAAATACTTTGTATTTACGAACGAAGATCTGCGGAGTTACATCCTGAAGATTACCGATCAGTGGTTCGGGTTGACTTACATCCAGATTGCCGTGGCGGTGCTGGTTTCGATTCTGGGGATTGTGAACACGCTGACCGTTTCGATTACGGACCGGCGGCGGGAGTTGGGCGTGCTGCAGGCGGTGGGCGGGTTACGGATGCAGATCCGGGGGACGATCTGGCTGGAGGCGGTGACGATCGGGGCGATCGGGCTGGTGCTGGGGTGGGTGTTTGGCGCGGTGGCGCTGTACTATGCGCTTGAAACATCGGCGCGGGATCTGTCGGGGATGCGGCTTGAGTATACCTATCCGTTCCGGATGGCGCTGGTGCTGATTCCGGTGATTTTGGGCAGTTCGTTTCTGTCGGCGTTGGGTCCGGCGGAGACGGCGGTGCGGGGATCGTTAGTGGAGGCTTTGGAGTATGAGTAAGTGGGTCTGGTTGTTGGCGGCGGGTGTGCTGTGGGGGCCGGATGCTTTTGGACAGGATGCCCGGCAGATTGTGGAGGAGTCGCAGCGGCGGCACCGTTCGCAAAGTCAGCAGTATGAGGGTGTGCTCGAGGTTTACGACGCCAAGGGCGGCAAGAACGAGAAGCGGTGGCAGTATGCGCGGACGGGCTCCTACGGGCAGTCGAAGTCGGTGCTGCGGTTTGTGGCGCCGCCGCTGGTGAAGGGCGTGGCGCTGCTCGTGCACAATCACCCGGACCGGGCGAGCGACCAATGGATGTGGACGCCGGAGTTGAACCGGGACCGGCGGATTGCGCTGCAGGACCGGTCGACGCGGTTTTTCGGGACGGATTTTTCGTTTGAAGACCTTGAGGAGCGGGACGTGGAGCAGAGCGACTACCGGCTGCTGGGCGAGCAGGTGGTGGGTGGTCAGGCGTGTTACCAGGTCGAGGCGGTGCCGCGGAAGACGCGGGTTTCGCAGTATGCCAGGACGGTGATCTGGGTGCGGAAGGATATTCTGCTGCCGGTGCAGTTTGAGATGTACGTCAAGACGGAACTGGTGAAACGGATGGTGCACCGGCGGGTGGAGCAGGTGCAGGGGGTGTGGTCGACGCTGGAGTTGGAGATGCAGGATCTCAAGAAGAAGACGCGGACGGTGCTGAAGACCGAGAAGCTGAAGTACAACGTGACGCTGCCCGAAGAGCGGTTCACGCTCCAGGCGCTGCGCCGCGGCGAATGAGGGGCTGGGTTTTAGCCGGGTTGCTCGCGGCGCCGCTGTGGGCGCAGAGTTTCACGCAGCGGGGGTTTGTGGAGACGCGGGGGGCGTTTTTTCCGCAGACCGGGGCGAACGACAGCGGCCGGGCGATTGGCGACATCCTGTTGCGGTACGAGGTGGGCTGGAAGCTGACGCCGTGGCTGCGGGTGGACGGGGCAATTGACGGGCGGGCCGATACGCATCGGCAGACGGAGCGGCAATGGCGGATTGATTGGCAGGACCGGGGAATGCTGCGGCCGGCGGTTTCGCTGCGGCGGTTCAGCGTGACGGCCAACCGGGGGAAGTGGACGGCGGAGGGGGGCAAGCAGTTCGTCCGCTGGGGGAAGGCGGATATTTTGAATCCGCTCGACCGTTTCGCGCCGCGCGACTTTTTGAACGTGGTGGATACGGAGTATCTGGCGGTGATGGCGGGACGGGTGAGCTGGGAGAGCGGGGGGGATTCGGTGGACCTGGTGTGGCAGCCGCGGTTTACGCCGAGCCGGAGTCCGCTGCTGCTGCAGCGGTGGGGCGGGGCGGGCGGGGTGCTGGGGCAGGGTCCGGAGGCGCCGGGCGGCTTGGCGGTGGATCTGGTGCTGCGGCAGGGGCGGGCGACGCTGCCGAGGGGGCAGCAGTTTGGGGTGCGGTGGAATCATGTGGGGCGGGGGTATGAGGCCTCCGGGGTGTACTATCAGGGCCACAACCATCTGCCGTTGATCGAGGGGCGGATTTCGACCTTTCCGGATTTGCGGCTCGAGTTGTACAACTACTTCGCGCAGCTGCGGATGGCGGGTGGGGCGGTGGCGGCGCCGAACCGGTGGTTCACGATCAAGGCCGAAGGGGGATACTTTTTCAGTTCTACGCCGGCGGCGGACAACTATTTTCAGTACGTGGTGCAGGCCGAGCGGCAGAGCGGGGAGTGGACGTTCGTGGGGGGCTACGCGGGGGAGTACGTGACGGCGCGGCGGAATCTGTTTGATTTTGCGCCGGACCGGGGATTGACGCGCAGTTTCTTGGGGCGGGCGAGTCTGCAGGTGAATTCGCGCGATACGATCGCTGTTGATGCCGCACTGAGACAGAATGGAGAGGGAGTTTGGATTCGCGGTGAATTCACCCATTCTTTCAACGACCACTGGTCGGTACGCTCCGGGGCCACCTTCATTCGAGGTCAGAGTACTGATTTTCTTGGACAGTTCCGGCGGAACTCGCACGTGTCGGTGGCCTTCCGCTACAGTTTTTGATCGCTTTTCACCCGCGGTTGCGCGTTGTCTAATGAAGCTCAGGAGTATTCGTTTATGAACCCGTTTGTTCGCACTTCCCTTGCCTTGGCCGTCGGCGGCGCACTACTGTTAGCGCAAACGCCGAAGCCGGCGCCGGCCAAGCCCGCGGCCGCTAAGCCTGCGGCCGCCAAGCCCGCGGCCGCCAAGCCGGCCGCCTCGGGGCTCGAGAAGATCTTTAAGATGGTCACGCTAAAGCTGCCGGACACCAGCGTGGTTTCGTCGATTCAGGCAGCCGGCCCGTCGCTTCTGGTGACGCCGGATGATCTGATCCGGTTTAAAGAAGCCGGGGCTTCGGACAACGTGATTGTGGCGCTGAGCAACGCGATGGGCGGGGCGGGGCCGGCGGCGGCCGCGCCGGCGATGAAGAGCGCGCTTGCGGCGACGGCTGCGGTGGGGTCGAGTTGGAACACGAACCTGGCTTCGATCGTTTGTGATGCGCCGGCGGGGGACCGCAAGCGCGTGGTGGCCGTCGATGAGTTCGACTACGGGACGGTGCAGAGCCAGGTAGCGGCGATCTTCGGCACGCAGGTGGATATCGGCAAGGGGATTCTGGCGATGTTTACCAAGCGTCTGGCCGAGCAGGGCAAGTTCCGGGTGGTGGAGCGGGCGAATATCAAGAAGGTGATGGCGGAGCAGGACCTGGGGGCGTCGAACCGGGTGAAGCAGGGGACGCAGTCGCGGCTGGGGCGGATTACGGGCGCCGATGCGATTCTGATGGGCACGATTGTGACCTTCGGGCGGGACGATAAGCGGAAGACGATTGGCGGGTTTGGCGTGGGGCCGCGGGTGCTCGGAGGGTTGAAGATCAAGACAGGCGAGGACAAGGCGGTGGTGGTGATTTCGTTCCGGCTGGTGGACGCCGAGACGAGCGAGGTGATTGCGACGGGGGAGGCGCGGGGCGAATCGACGCGGAAGCAGAACGGGGTGGACGTGGGGGCGCTGGTGAACCGGGGGGGCGGCGCGGCGACCGTGGATATGACCGCGGCGAACTTCGGGGAGACGATCATCGGCGAGGCGACCATGCAGAGCGTGGATAAGCTGGCTGCGGAACTGAACGGGAACGAAGGGAAGATCGCGATGCGGAGCCTGGATATCGAGTCGCGAATTGCCGAGGTGGTGGGGGCGCAGATCTACCTGTCGACGGGGGCGGCCGATGGCGTACGGAAATGCGACCGGTTCGAGGTGCACAAGATTGTGAAAGAGGTGAAGGATCCGGTGACTAAGGACGTAATCGATATGGTGACGGAGAAGGTGGGCGAGCTGCTGGTGACCGAGGTGCGGGACCGGGTGGCGATTGGCGCTTACAACGGGGCGGTGAAGCCCGAGGTGGGGTATCTCGCCAAGAAGGTGCAGAAATGACGATGAACCGGCGGGAGATGGCGTTGTTGCTGGCCGGCGCGGCGGGGCTGCGCGGGCAGACCAAGCGGAGCCTGGCCGTTGAAGACTTTGATTTTTCGACGGTGCGGGATGTGAGTGCGGCGATCTTCGGCACGCAGGTAGACCTTGGCAAAGGCATGAGCGCGCTGATGGTGAAGCGGATTGCGCAGGGCGGCAAGTTTACGGTGGTAGAGCGCAACAAGGTGGGGACGGTGCTGAAGGAGCAGGACTTTGGCGCGAGCGGGCGGGTGAAGAAGGGGACGCAGGCGCGGATCGGCCAGATTCGCGGGGCGGATTTCACGATCATGGGCGATGTGGTGGTATTCGGGCGGGACGACCGGCGGCGGAGCGGGGCTGTCGGCGTGGTGGTGCCCGGTGCGGGCGGGGTGGGCGGCCTCAAGAACAACGAGGGCAAGGCGGTGGTGGTGCTGAACTTCCGGATGGTGGACAACGAGTCGTCCGAAATTGTGATGGCGGGTGAGGCGCGGGGCGAGTCGAAGCGGACGTCGCGGGGCGGGTTTGCCGGGGTGTTCGTGGGCGGGGTGGGCGTGGGCGGCGGCG
>JAINDL010000075.1 GCA_019931245.1 Bryobacteraceae bacterium CoA2 C42 | reverse complement strand
GGTCAACGGCAGGCGAGGAAGATCCTGTGGACCCCGGCTGACTTCTACAGTATGGGTCTGTATCAACTGCGTGGAACCGAGCGCTACGCTGCGCATGCCACGTCACCAAGATCATCGGTAAGCTGTGTGCGGGAAAACCGCACGCACAGTTTGAAAGGGGGTTCTATGGAAACGGGTCGACCGCAAGGTTGAAACCGCGCCATAATCTACCAATGCACAAGCTCCTCTTGCTGGCCGCCCTCGCCGCTACCCTTGTTCCCGCCGCCGTCCCCGGCGCCAAACCCTTCCTCGGCCGCTGGGACTTCACCGTCACCCCGGCCACCGGCAAGCCCTGGCCCCAGTGGATGGAGCTCGTCGAAAAGGACGGCAAACTTGAAGGTCGCGTCCAACCCCGCGGCGGCGGCTGGAAACCCATCCTCGGCGCCACCATCGCCGGCAATAAACTCACGGTGGCCGTAGCCGCCGCCGGCCGCACACCGGCCATCAGTTGGGAACTCACCGCCCCGGCCAAAAATCAGCTCGCCGGCGTCGAGAAACGCGGCGCCGAAGACGGCCCCAAACTCGCCGCCGTCCGCGCCCCCAAGCTCGACCGTAAAATGCCCAAGGCCTGGACGGAACCCCGCCCCCTGTTCAACGGCAAAGACCTCACCGGCTGGGAACCCATCGGCAACGTCAATAACAACAAGTGGGTCGCCCGCGATGGCGAACTCGTCAACGACAACCCGCAAACCCAAGGCCAGCGCGGCCCCGGCGCGGCCAATCTAAAGACCACCGAAAAATTCCAGGACTTCAAACTCCACATCGAAGTCAACTGCCCCGACCACGGCAACAGCGGCATCTACCTCCGCGGCCGCTACGAAATTCAGGTCGGCACCGAAGGCGGTAAACTGCCCGACCACGAAATGGGCGCCATCTACAGCCACTACCCGCCCCCGGCCGACGCCCCGCTCAACCTCGGCAAGTGGACCTCGTTCGACGTCACCTTCGTCGGCCGCCGCGTCACCGTCCTCCGCGATGGCAAGCCCTATCATGACAACGTCGAAATCCCCGGCCCCACCGGCGGCGCCCTCGATAGCAACGAAGCCGAACCCGGCCCCTTCTTCCTCCAGGGCGACCACTACGGCGTCATCCGCTATCGCAACATCACCATCTCTACCCCCAAGTAAGCGAATCCCGTGAACATCATGTCCCTCCGAGCCACCCTTCTCCTTCCCGCCCTGCTGCTGAGCCAGCTCTCCGCCCAGGACGGCCCGGAAACCGTCATCCGCGGCCCCAAGCAGTTCAAGAAAAGCACCGTCATCACCGGTCTCGCCGGCCCCTGGGAGATCACCTGGGGCCCCGATAGCCACCTCTGGGTCACCGAACGCACCGGTAAACAGATCTCCCGCGTCGACCCCGCTACCGGCCAGCGCAAGCTCGCCGCCACCCTCCCCGAAGTCGCCGCCCCCGGCGGACAGGACGGCCTCCTCGGCATGGCTCTCCACCCCGACCTGCTCAAAAACAAAGGCAATGACTCCGTCTACGTCTTCTACACCTACATCGACACCTCCCTCCCCGCCGACCCCACCGTCACCGATCCCCGCAGCCCCTACCGCCACCTCTACGGCAAAATTGTCCGGCTCTCCTACTCCGCCGCCGACGGCAAACTCACCAACCCCCAAACCGTCATCGCCGGCCTCCCCGCCGGTAACGACCACGTCGCCGGCCGCCTCAAAATCGGCCCCGACGGCAAGCTCTACCTCACCCTCGGCGATCAGGGTTACAACCAGCTCGGCAACTTCTGCTTCCCGGTTCTCTCCCAACGCCTCCCTACCCGCCAGGAGCTCGCCGCCAAAGACTACGTCGCCTACCAGGGCAAATCCCTCCGCATCAATCTCGACGGCTCCATCCCTGCCGACAACCCCAAAATCGACGGCCTCGTGAGCCACGTCTTTACCCTCGGCCATCGCAACCCCCAAGGCCTCGACTTCGGCCCCGACGGCACCCTCTACTCCGCCGAACAGGGCCCCAAAACCGACGACGAAGTGAACATCCTCAAGCCCGGCCGCAACTACGGCTGGCCCCACGTCGTCGGTCTCCGCGACAATAAGGCCTACGAATTCGCCCGCTGGGCCGAAGCCAATCCGCCCTGCTCCCAGCTCCGCTTCAGCGACCTCGCCATCCACCCCTCCGTCCCCCGCGCGCCCGAATCCGCCTTCAAGAAGAAGATGGAGAATCCCCTCGCAACCCTCTTCACCGTCCCCACCGGCTACAACTTCGCCGACCCCCGCTGCCAGGGCATCGACTTCATCTGCTGGCCCACCGTGGCCGTCTCGAGCGTCGAATACTACGCCGCCAAAGGCACCGCCATCCCCGGCTGGGACCCCGTCCTCCTCGTCACCACCCTCAAGCGCGGCTCCCTCTACGTCGTTCCGCTCAAGCCGAACGGCCAGTCCAAATCCGGCTACCTCTTCCGCTACTTCCAATCGGAAAACCGCTTCCGCGACACCGCTCTGCACCCTGACGGCAAGACCATCTACATCGCCACCGACCCCGGCGGCCTCGCTGAATCCGCCTCCGGCGGCACCACCCGCACCATGCTCGATAAAGGCTCCATCCTCGCCTACACCTACACGGGCGAAGGCACCGGCAAAGCCGAAGAACCCGTCGTCTCCAAAGCCGCGCCCCAACCCGAACCGGCCGCCGCCCCCGTTGCCGCCCCCGGCGGCGTCCCCCCGCAGTTCACCGCCGCTCAGGTCGAAACCGGCAAGGCCGCCTATAACTCCAACTGCGCCGTCTGCCACGGCAGCACCCTCACCAACGGCACCTTCGGCACCCCGCTCGGCGGCGAATATTTCCAGCGCAACTGGGCCGGCCGCACCGTCCGCGCCCTCTACGACAAATCGCAGAAAACCATGCCGCCGGCGGCGCCCGCCTCCCTTCCGGCCGACTCCTACGCCAGCATCGTCGCCTTCATCCTCGAATCGAACGGCTTCAAACCCGGCGCCGCGCCCCTGCCCGGCGGCGGCGACGCGCTTAACGGCATGACGATCAAGTAACTACTGCCCTAACTCGTGGCAGACGTTACAGGCAACCGTGGCCTTCCGCTCCTTGTGGCAGGCCACGCACGCCGCCATCGTCACCGGCCGCTCGAGCTTCAGCTTGGCGGCGGTGTAAACCTCCCCGTGGCAGGTCGCGCAACCCACCTTGGCCTCCGCGTGCGCCCCGTGCGGAAAGGCCACGAAGTCCTTCACCCGGTACACCCGCGCCGACCGCGCCGGCAGCGCCGCCATCTCCGCATGGCACGTCTGGCAACGCGCCAGGGCCGGCATGCCCGCCTGCGCCTGCGTCTCCGCCGTTGCGTGGCACGCTGTGCACGGGAGCTTCATCGCCGCATGGCGCTGATGCGAAAACGGCTCCGCACCCAGCCAACCGGTGCCCAGCAGGAAGACCATCACTCGCCACGTCACGCCCCCATTGTATCCCCCGCCACGGCCACCAGCGATATACTGGCCCCTGTCATGGCTCTCTGTTCGCTCTCGGTGCATCTCTACGATGGCGCCCGCCGCCCGCTCTCCGCCCCGGGCGACCGCCTCATCACCATCCGCAACGGCCGCACCAAAACCCTCCGCAGCGGCTTCTTCTCCGGCTCCATCGTCCGCTTCTCCGCACTCCCGTTCGACGACGGACCGGACAACCACTTTCAAATCATCGTCTCGGCCAAAGACCATCAGCAGGCCGGCGCCTTCCGTCGCGTCGCGGCCGGCGGGAGCCATGACGTCCACCTCATGCTCGTCCCCAAGCGCCCCACCGTCGAGTTCGACCATCCGACCCTCAGCCGCCTGCAGGCCGCGGACCCCGTCCTGGCCGCTAAACTACAGGCGGACAAACTCCCCCAAGCCTACGAGCAGTTACTCGCCCGCGAATCCGGCCTGCCGCTCTTGTGCCTGTGCAACGGCATCGAAGCGCTCCGCTCCCTGCAGTCGGAACTCGAAACCGACCTGCTGCAGCATATCCAACAGATCGAATTAACGCCCCGCCCCGCCGGCACCGCCGCCCGCCGCGGCATCTATCGCGACCGCTTCTTCGCCCGCGTCACCCCCGCCCTCCGCCAGACGCTCACCAGCCAATCCGCCCAGTCTCTCCTCCAGCCGGTCACCTTCGATCGCGACGACAATCTCAAAGAAATCCGCTACCACGAAGCCAACGTCGAGCTCACCTTCCACGAAGAAAACATCCTCGAAGTGGACCTCGACTACTACCGCGACCTCGGCGCCCACTTCTTCCTCGAAGTAATCCCCAACAAACTGGGCAGCGCGCTCGGCCGCTCCGACGCCGCCACCGACCCCCGGACCGCCTACGCCCTCCGCTGGATGGCTTACCGAAACGCCAGCCGGAACCGCGACCATTTCGCCCCCCCGGTCGCCCTCGGCCGCGGCTAAAGCTCAAGCCACCGGCGGCTCCGCGTCCCCGGCCCAGAAATACTCCCCCTCCATCGTCTTGTACCACTTGTCGATGTTCGCCCCTGCCGCTGTCGCGACGCTCTCTCCCCGCACCCACCCCACCACGTTGATCACGCAGCCCGCCGGCATCACCCGCGCCACCCCGGCCTCTCTTTCGGGCGCTCCCAGGTAGAGCGAAGTCGCCTTCGCCAGCGTCACCGCGTCCGACGTCCCCTGCACCGTCAGGTCAAAGCCGGGCCGCGGCGGCGGCCCCCCGCTCCCGGCGACCGCGCGCTGCTCCGCCTGCCGCTGCGCCGTCTCCTCCTCCGTCCGGTTCACCAGCAGCGACCGCATCGCCAGCGCCTTCTTGAGCACGTCATACCAGAATGGCGCGCCCAAACTCAGCAGAACCCACGACAGCAACACCCCCGGCCACCGCACCCTCAACCCCGCCCAATCGATCCCCCGCTCCGTCCTGCCCACCGCCACCCCGTCCCGCTCGAGACGCAGCCGCTCCACCCCCGCACTCCCCGCCACCAGCCGGACCCCCTCCTTCTCCCCGTACACCGCCACCGGCGCCCCGCTGCCCCGCACCGCATCCCCCAATCCGTCCCCCTCCCCGGCCAGCGGCACCGCAAACGAAGCCTTCCCCACCTCCAACTGATAGGCGCCCGCCGTTAGCTGCGTCCGGGGGACCACCACCTGCGCCACCCCCTCCCACAGAAAATGGTTCGGAATCACCGCCACCTTCGGGTCCCGCAACTCCGCCACCGCCGCCTCCATCTTCGCCTGCACCGACGCCCCGTCCAGCTCCTTCCGCTCGTACATCGCCTTGGCCGTGTCCGCGCGCGCCACCACCGCCGCCCGCAGCTTCTCATCCTGCGACAAGCGCCGCAGCAGATCCACCGAATCGAGCTGCACCGCCAAACTGAACACCAGCGCCGCCGCCGAGGCCGCCACCTTCGCCCCCATCGAAAACTGCTCCCGCGCCCGCGCCGCCGTGTTGTCGTACCAGGCAAACAGCGATGCCGTAAAATCGCTCGCCGCCCCGTCCAGCACGGCGCTCGAACGCCAAACCTGCGCCGCGGCCTGCGGCGCCTCCCGCTCGTACCGCAGCATCAGCTGATAAACCTGCCGCGCCACCGCCGCCGGACTCCCGATCCCGCCCTCCTCCATCGCCGTGCGCAGCTTCTGCGCAATCTCCGGCTTGCCCGCCAACCCGCTCCGCCCCGCGGCCATGTCCAGCAAGCACAGCACCAACTCCTCCCGCGTCACCGCCTCGGCCCGGCTGCTGAAAAACCACCGCCGCGGCGCCAGCAACCGGTTCGTGAACAGATCCCGCCCGATCTCCCGGGCGTCCTCCGGGCTCAACCCCGGCGCCACCTGCCGCAGCAACTCCGTCATCGCCGTCTGCAGAAAGCGCGACCGCACCGAAAACAGGTTCAGCGCCAACTGCGTCGCCGCCGCCACCACCGTCGAACTCAGCAGCATCACCACCGCCAGTCCAATCAACACGTCCAGATGCTTCAAAATGGGGTAATCCATGCGCTCCTCGGCAGTCCGCGCCCATCATATCCCCCCATCGGCCGCGGGGCAATCACCCCGCGCCTGCTCCTGTCGCTCCCTCTCCTAGCCGCCAGCGCCGCGGCCCAGCCCCTCGCCACCCCTAAAACGCCCAGCGCTCGAACCGCGGCCCTCCTCCCCGGCCTCGGCTCCCCCTCCCGCCCTGCCCAACAGTTCTTTGAGCGGGGCCTCGCCATCCGCTACGGCTTCAAACACGACGAAGCCGCCCGCCCCTTCGCCCCCGCCGCCGCACTCGACCCCGCTTCCCCCATGCCCCACTGGGGCATCGCCTAAGCCCTCGGCCCCAACTACAACCAGCCCGCCCAACCCGACCGTCAAGCCCTTGCCTGGCGGTCCATCGACCGCGCCACGCGCCTCCTCTCCCACGCCCCCGCCCGCGAACGCGCCCACGTCGAAGCCCTCCTCCGCCGCTACTCGAAAGCGCACAGGCCGCGCGGGCACGGCGCCAACCGCCGAGGAACCCGCCCATCCTGCCGGGCCGAAGCGAGTCCGTTGTCCGCGTGGTCCCCGAATGATCCCGCCGCCGACCGCAAAGCACTCGTCGTCCCGTGCGCCGCCGCCATGAAAACCCTCATGTAGCGCTACCCCGACGACCTCGACGCCGCTATCCTCTACGCCGAAGCTCTCATGAACCTCCACTCCTGACAGCTCTGGACCGCCGACGGCCAGCCCGCCGAAAACACCCTCGAAATCTGCGCCGTCCTCGAAGCGCTCCGCCGCCGCGACCCCAACCAACCCGGCGCCAACCACAGCTACATCCACGCCGTCGAAGCCTCGCCCCACCCGGAACCCGCTCTCGCCAGCGCCGCGCGACAAGATGCCCTCCCCCATCTACGCCCGCCTCGGCGAGTTCTAACGTTCCGCCCTCGTCAACGAAAAGGCCGCCGCCGCCGACCGCCTTTATCTCAATCTCGCACGTTCCCTCGCCCAGGGCATGTACCCCCTCGGCTACTACTCACACAACCTCCACTTCGTCGCCTACTCCCGCATGATGCAGGCCCGCTACCGCGACGCCCGCACCTGGGCCGCCCAACTCCGGCGCCACGTCGCCAGCCACATCGACGCCATGCCTATGATCACCGCCTATGGCGCCTACGAGTGGCTCGTCCTCGTTCCCTTCGGCCAGTGGGACAAAATGCTCCGCGAGAAGCCGTCCGCCGAAAAAGACCTCTTCCTCCGCGCCTCCGACCACTAGGCCCGCGCCGCCGCCGAACAAACCACCCTGGCGACCCTCGCCCGCGTCATCCCCGCCGATGCCGTCGCCATGCTCAACCCCGACCCCCCGATCTTCGAACTCGCCTGCGTCGATCTCCAGGCCCGCATCGCCCAGGCCCGCCGCGATACCCTGGACGAGATCAGCCACCAGCAAAATGCCGTGCCGCTCGAAGACTCCCTCGGGTACATGGAGCCCCCCGATTGGTTTTATCCAAACCGAGAAAACCTGGGGCATGATCTTCGACGCGTCGCCACAGCCGCCGAGGCCGAGCTCGTCTTTCGCCAGGATCTAAAAAAAGAATCCGCGCAACGGACGATCGCTGCACGGTCTGAAACAAGCGTTACAGTTGCAGGGCAGAAACGAAAGCCTCGCGTTTGTCGAGCAGGAGCGCCACAACGCTTGGCAATACGCTTATCCGAAACCGCCCTAAGCTACCGCTCCGGCGCCACGGCCGGAACGAGTCGTTGGGGATCAAACAAATGCATCGGCTTGAAATGCCGGCGGGTCCACTTGCTACCCGCCTCAAATTGTATCCCGACAAAGAACCCGATCTCCCGGTAAACACAATACCGGACCTGTCCCATGTAATCGCCCTTCGGCCCACTCATGGTGATTTTCGTGTTCAGAGGGATATCCACCTCTACTTGCAGACAGACCCCGGAGGCGGAGATATCTTCAAGATTGGCAACGCAACTCTCCGGCCGGCCGGAAGCGTCGCACCAGCGAACTTCAATCAAGTCCGCGCACATTAATCTAGGCTCGAAACGCCTGTTCCTCATACAACCTTCTATCGGCGACACGCGGCGATGGGTGTATCCACCAATGTTCAAAAATTAAACCCTACCCCAACTAAGGTAAAATTCCATCGAAATGGCCGCTATATTCAATTAAATTCGGTTGAAAACGGAAACCGCCTTGCTCAACGCCTTATGCTGCCGGATAAACGGCAGCATCTTCGTCTCCCGTTCGTCGATCTCCCGCGCCCGCTGCAGAACCTCCGCCGCTCGCGCCTGCGGCACCCGCACCACCCCGTCCTCGTCCGCCACGATGATGTCGCCCGGCTTCACCTCTACCCCCCCGCACTGCACCGGCACGTTCCGCGACACCCCGGCGTAACGGCTCACCGTCGACGAAGGCACCACGCTTCGCCCGTAGATCGGGAAGCCCAGACTCCGCACCTCTTTGATGTCCCGCACCCCGCCATCGACCACCACCCCCGCCATGCCCCGCACCTTGGCCGCCGTCGCCATCAGCCCCCCGATCCCCGCCACATCGAGACCATCCTTGATTACAATAATCCCTACCTCGCCCGGGTTCGCATTATCAATCATTGCCGTCGACTGCGCCGTCGACAGCGCCGGCGTTGCCTTCTCCGGCGTCGTCGGTTCGAGATAGGCGGTCACCGCCCGGCCCACCACCCGCGCCGTCACCGTCCGGGGACGCATGTCGTGCGACATATACCCCCGCTGGCCCGTAATCTGGTCCACCGCGTCGGCCACCGCGGCGACGGTCGCCACCTCGTAGCCCGCCAGCAGCGGATCCTTCGCCGGCGCCTTCTGCGCGGCTTGAAAACCCAGACCCAGCAGGCCGCAAACCCCAGCCGAGACAATCAGTAATTTGTAGCGGGAAACCATACTGGCCCTATTGTATCCGTCTCGCCCCGCCCCTTAAAACAGGTACTTCAATCCCAACTGCATCTCGCGGTTGTTCACCACCGTCCCGTTGATCCGCCCGAAATCCGCCGCCCCCAGCGTCCGCGAAGGCGCCGCGAACTGCGGCGTGTTCGTAAAATTGAACGCCTCCCAGCGCAACTGAATCCGGTGCGCCTCCCGCGGACGAAACTCCTTAAACAGCGCAAAGTCCCACGTCTTCTGCCCCGGCGCGTCAAACAGCGACACCCCGGCGTTGCCATACCCCTTCGGCCCCAGATAGATCCCCTCGCCCGCGCACCCGTCGCACTTGGACCGCACAAACGCCGACGTGTCAAACCATCGGTCTACCGTCCGGTTCTCCCACACTCGCCCGACGCTCTTGCCCGCCGCCACGTGCGGCCGCTGAAACGACGATGGTCCCGTGTTCTGCGAATCCCCGTTCTGCGCCACCGTCACCGGCAGCCCCGAGGTCAATTGAACAATCCCGTTCACCGCCCATCCCCCCAGCACCCAGCCCGCCGGGCCCTTCGCGCTCCGCAGCCACGGGATCTCCCAGATATGCGAAAACACCAACCGGAACCGCTGATCAATCTGCGACCGCCCGTAATCCGCCCGCCGGTCCCGCGGGTCCTGCGTGAAGCTGTTGCCGTACGGGCCCCCCTCGTTCACCCCGTAGCCGATGTACATTGCCTTCTGGAAGTTGAAACTCGCGTTGAACGTCAACCCCTTGGCATACCGCTTCTCGGCCCGCATCTGCAGCGCATGGTAGTTCGAGTTCGTCCACGATTCCAGGCGCCGCACCGTCCCCAGCGCCAGCAACTGGCCCGGCGTCCGCGAGTCCACGTAGAACGGCACCGGCCGCCGGTTCTGCACGGCACCCAAACCAGGATCCGGATTGTTCCAGTTCTGCACCGGCATATCGAGGTGCGACCCCGCGCTGCCGACGTAGGCAATGCCCGTCACGAAGTTCTGCCCGAAACTGCGCTCAATCTCCGTCGTCCACTGCCAGATCTTGTTGTTCAGATACATCGACCGGTTGTCCCGGTCGGCCTTCGTGAACCCCAGCATCACCAACGCCGCCGGCCCCGCGCCCACGGGCGAACCCAGAAACGGGTTCTGAATCGTCGCCGTCGGCCGCGTCCGGTCGTTCTGGAACACGGTTGAACCGGAAAACGGGGGATTCAACCCCAGAATGTTGAAGTTGTTGGTCTGCTGCGGAGAGTAAAACAGCCCCGCACCCATGCGCAGCACCGTCCGCTCCCCAAACCGGTAGACAATCCCCAGCCGCGGCATAATCTGCCGGGCGTTGATGTCGTAAAGCGCCCCCTTGTCGAGCGGATTCGGCACCAGCATCGGATACGCCACCCCATTCACCGTCCGCATGTCCCGCCCCGCGAACGAGAGGTTGCGAATCCGCCCGTTGGCGTCCGTCACCGCGCCATACCAGTCGTAGCGCACCCCGAAGTTAATCGTCAGCCGCGCGGTCGCCTTGTAGTCGTCGAGCCAGTACAGGCCGAACTTGTTCTGGTGCATATCGTTGGTCGGCACGCCCTCAGCCGAGTTCGCGTTCAGGGGAATCCCCAACAAAAACGCGGCCATCGCATCCGGCACCCCGTTGATGTCCGGCGAGAAGGTAATCTGCCCCCGCGGCAGGTTCGACGCCTCGTTCACCACCGGACTCCACCGCCACTGCCCGCCGAACTTGAAGTTATGTTTGCCCCGGTTCACCGACATCGAATCGGCCACCTCCGACGTCTCGTTCGTGTTGAACGTCACGTTCCCCGATCCAATCCCCGCAAACGCCGTGATGCTGATGTTCGGCAACCCCTCCTCGCGCGGCGTCAGCGTGCGGTTGCCGTCCCCGCTCACCCGCAGGTCCAGACCCAGATCCCGGTGCGTGAAATCCGTACCCGTCTGAAACGCCACCTGGTTGGCCCGGATCCGGTTGTAGCCCACCCGCAGGTCGTTGAACACCCGCGGGCTGATCATCCAGTTGTACCCCACCCCCAGGTTCTGCGCCCGGAACTCGCTCGTGAACTGATTCACCCGCAGCAGCGGATTATTCAGCCACCGCGAAGGCACCAGTACATACCGGCCGAAGATCCGGTGGTTGTCGCCAAATCGATGGTCGATCCGCGTCAGCACCTGATTGGAGTCCAACTCCTGATCATTGGTGCCCGCCAGGTTCAACACCGACCCCGCCGCCCTCGCCTCGGCATCGAAATTCGGCAGCGGCATGAAGCCGCCCTCCGGCAGCGGCGAACCCTTCTTCGCCGTCAAAATGTTCTGCGAAACCGGATTCAGCAGGCTCCGCGGGATGATGTTGCCCGGGAACGGCAGGTTATCCCCCGGCAACCGGATGGCCCGCGTCGCCGCCGGATTGGCGTCCCGCGGATACCATCGGTTGCCCGGAATCAGAATCTCGGAAAGGTCCCCGCTCCGCATCGCCGGCGTTGGAACCGTCGTCCGCGAAGGCGTCCCCCGCCGCTCCCGCCGCCCCTCGTAGTTGAAAAGGAAAAACGTATAATCTTTCCGGATCGGCCCCGACACCACCCCGCCAAACTGATTCCGCCGCAGCTTGTTCTTATCCTGATTCGGCGCGAGAAAAAATCCCCGCGCATCGAGCGCATTATTGCGCAGAAACGCAAACGCCGTCCCGTGCCAAAGGTTCGTCCCGCTCTTGATCGACACGTTGGCCTGCGCCCCGCTGTTCATCCCGTACTCGGCCGAATACACCGCGCTCTGAATCTTGAACTCCTCAATCGCCTCAATCGACGGCACAAACAGCATTGCCGACTTGAATCCGTCGGTTGCCGAAACGCCGTCGAGCGTGATGTTCTGGTTGGCGTCCCGCTGCCCGTTGGCCGAAATGCCCACCATCTGCCCCGGCATCGCCCGCGTGCCAATCGTTTGCTGCCCGTCAATACCCATCCGCGCCGTGCCGTAAACCACCCCCGGCATCAGCGTCGCGGCCTGCGCGAAGTTCCGCCCGTTCAGCGGCAGTTCGACGATCTTCCGGTTGTCCACCACCGAGCCGAGCGTCGCGTCCTCGGTCTTGAGCAGCGGCGCGGCGGAGGTTACTTCAATCGTCTCCGCCTGCTGGCCCACCTGCAGCTGAAAGTCAATCCGGCCCTTCTGATTGAGTTCAAGCGTCACCCCGCGCCGCAACTCCGTCTTGAAACCCGTCGCCGCGCAGCTTACCTCGTAAGTGCCCGAGTCAACCAGCGGAAAAATGTAGTTACCGGTCTCGTTCGACCGCGTTGTGCGCACATCGCCGGTCTCGACGCGCCGCGCCGTCACAGCGGCATTCGGCACCACGCCGCCCGTCGAGTCCGTAATCAGACCGAGAATTTGTGTCGAAGCGGTTTGCGCCCCGGCAGACCCGGAGATAACGCCAAGCAACAGGAGGATCCGGAAAACGGTGAAAGTACGCATAGCAAAATCCTGCGCACGGTATCACCCGCCATTACCGGTGTCAATCGTCCCCCGCCCCGGTTACTTGCCTGCCCCGCGCCGCGGCAGCACCACCATCCGCGGAGCACCAGGGTCCAACTCCGGTGCCCAATCCTCATCATCATCGGGCGGCCCCGGCGGCGCCGGTGTCTCTTCCACCCGGATGAACACAATCTCCCACTTCGAAACACCCTTCACATATAACCGCGCCTTCTCCCCCGCCAGACTGTCCGTCTCCCCCTCTTCCATCCCCACCACCTGCGGATAGTACCCCGGCGCAAATCCAATCGCCTTGGCGTCCAGAATCTTCACCGGCCGCCGCCAACCCTGCGGATCACTCAGATCGTCGTTATCGGAAAGATAAATCCCCTCCTGCGGCCATCCCGACTTACAGCAGGACCGGTTCAGCACCATCACATACGCCTCCAGATGCTTGTTCCAGTGCACCGACGGGCCCCAAAACGCATCCGTATCGCTCCCCTCCCAGGAGCGTACCGCCGGAAAGATCGGCGTCACCCGCCCGCCTACCCCCGGCTCGTGCCACTCCCCCGCGTGGTACTTATACACCGCACCTACCGGATTCCGCCGGTCCTCAAACGCCATCCGCGCCATCACCACCCCCTGCTCCGCCACCGGACCGCTATAGTTACCAAACAAGAAGTAAAAGTATTGGTGCTCCCGGTCCGCGATCACCGAAAAATCCCCGTGCCCCCCCGCGAAAAACCCGTTCGCCGCCTTACAGTTCATCGGATACCCCGTTGCAAGCACAATCCCGAGATCCCGAAACGTGTGGCCCCCATCCTCGGAAACCACCGCGCCAATCTTCGGCGCCGTCAGCTTCGCACTACTGCATACGCTCCCCGGCTCGTGGTGATACCAACCGTAAATCGTCCCGTCCTCGTCCCGCCACACCGACTCGATCCAGAGCGGGTAGTGATCCCGTGGCAAAACCTCCGGCGACTCCGTCTGCCACAGCTGAAACAGGTTCGGACCCGTCATCGCCAGCGGGTCCCCCGTCGACGTGTATACCCGCAGCATCCCGTCCACCCAAACCCCGGGGCTGTTCCCGTCCACGATGGGCGTCGGGTAGGAGACCGGTGCCGCGGACCGCACCAGAATACTCTGCGCGTATCCCACCCCGAACGGCAGGCCGCAAAAAATCACCGTGAGCAACAGACGAGAAAGCAACAGGGACCTCGACTGCCGGCGATCTTCGCCGGCGCTAAAAAGGATGTTCCGTTTCGCCCAAAGGTTACGCCCTCACCCCAATAACTTCCGCCCCCCACTCATCCCCTAACTCCTCCACCCGCGCCCGCAGCCGCCGCCGGTGGTCGGCCAGCACCCCGGCCAGCCGCGCCTCCCCCGCCAGATTCCGCATCTCCCCCGGGTCCCGCTCCAGGTCAATCAGCATCTCCCGCGGCTCCCCGCCCGCAAACACCGAATACTTATACCGCCGGCTCCGGATCGTCCGCGAATCCCCGCACTCAATCGCCACCTCCTCCCGCCAACCCACCGCCCGGCCCCGCTCCACCAGCGGCCGCACGCTCCGCCCCGGCAGCCCCGCCGGCGGCGTTATCCCCGCGTAGTCGCACAGCGTCGGCATCAGATCCACGCACGACGACACCAAATGCCGCCGGTCCACCCGCGCCGCCGTCCGCCCCTTCCACGACACCATAAACGGCACCCGCGCCGACTCTTCATACGGCAGGCTCTTATGCTCAAACCCGTGCGCCGCGTCCATATCCCCGTGGTCGCTCGCAAACACCACCACCGTCTTCCGGTCCAGCCCCGTCTCCCGCAGCGCCGCCAGCACCTTCCCGATCTCGGCGTCCACCCGCTCCGTCAGCCGGCAGTACGCCCACCGGTGCATCCGCCAGTCCTGCTCCTTCCAGTGCTTCCGCACGTAGCCCCGGAAGCTGCCATACTTTCGCAGCGCCGCCGGCTCCTGGCTCGTCGGTCCGTGGTTGGCCGGCAGCGGCGGACAGTACCGCCCCCAAAACTCCGCCTCCGGTACCCCCGCCGGCCGCTCCAGCGCCTCCGCCACGCGCTGCCGCTCCACCACCGACTTCGGATGCATCGCCGGCAGCTGGTTTGCCTTCGTGTAGGCATCAATCGCCAGGTAACAAATATCGTGCGGATTGATGAAGGAAGCCACCAGCAGAAACGGCTGCGTATGCGTCTCGCGCAGGAAATCCGCCGCCCGCCGCGCCAACTCGTCCCGCTCATCCCGGGTAATCGTCTCAAAGCCAACGCTCTCGGCCGTCATCGGGCGCGGCCAGTGCGTCTTCCCCCCGAACGCCGTCCGGTATCCCGCCCGCCGGAACACGTGCCCCAGCATCTGCGGCAGCGCGCTCTCCGGCACCTGCGCGGGCCCGTTGTCCCGCATCGCGAAGTGGCTCGGATACCGCCCGGACATCATCGAAGTCCGCGCCGGCATGCACACAGGGTTGGACGCGTAGGCCAGTTCGAACCGTACCCCCTCCGCCGCCAGGCTGTCCATCGCCGGCGTCTTCAACCACCGGTTGCCCATGCAGCTCATCATGTTCCAGTGCTGCTGGTCCGTCAGGATGTAGAGAATATTCGGCCGCTCCTCCACTGCCGGTAACGCCGCCCCGGCGGCTAGCGACGACGCCGCCCGGAGGAACTGCCGCCGTCCTCCCGTTCCCATCCTCTTCTTCACGACGCCATCCTCCTAAGCCAGACTCCCACCATACCGAATCGCACGCCGCGCGTCCCGGTAACACCCCCGCCCCGTCCTGACTCTAACCCAGCGAGACCACTGCCCACACAAGGAGGCGCCCATGCCCCGGCGCGTTCTCTCCTGGCTCCTGATCCTGACGGCCGCCCGCCTCTCCGCCCAGGACCTCGATGCCCTCTTCGACGATAGCGCTCTCCAGGAACTCCGCATCCGCATCGCGCCCGCCGACTGGGCCGCCATTCACCAAAACTACCTCGACAACACCTACTACCACTGCGACCTCACCTGGAACGGCGTCTCCGTCCCCAACATCGGGATGCGCTCCCGCGGCAGCCAAAGCCGCTCGCCCGTCAAACCCAGCATCGGCCTCGATTTCAGCCGCTACTCCGCCCCCCAGCGCTTCCTCGGCCTAAAATCCCTCGTCCTGCGCAACCTCAACCAGGACGCCTCCATGATGCGCGAACGGCTCGCCGAAGCCCTCTTCCGCCGCGCCGGCCTGCCCTACTCCCGTGAAGCCCACGCCCGCCTCTACGTCAACGACGAATACGTCGGCCTCTACCTGCTCGTCGAACCCATCGACGAACGCTTCCTCGCCACAAGGTTCGGAGAGGACACTGGATTCCTCTACCAACTCGGAAATACCTCGCCCCCCTTCCGATTCGAATTCCGTGGCCCCGACCCCGATGCCTACCTGCCCGTCCCGTTCGAACCCAAAACCCGCACCCGCGACCCCGCCACCGCCGCCGGAATTGTCGACATGGTCCGCACCATCAACGAAGCGCCCGACGCCGGCTTCCTCGCCGAGGCCGGCCAGGTGGTCGACCTTCCCGCCTTCCTCGCCCACGCTGCCGCCGAAGCCGTCCTCGCCGAATGGGACGGCCTGCTCGGCAGCAACGGCATGAACAATTTCTATCTCTACCGCCCCGCCGCGGGCGGCCCCGCCCTGCCCCTCATCTGGGACCAGGATGGCGCTTTTACCGACGAAAACTGGTCGGTCTTCGCGCAGACCGCGGAAAACACCCTGTTCCGCCGCGCCCTCCAGTTTCCGGAATGGCGGCGCCGGTACACGGACGCCCTCCGCCAGGCCGCCGCCGCGCTCGGCGGCGAAGACGGTTGGCTGCAGCAGGAAGTCGAAAGGATCTATCAGCAGATCCGTCCGGCGGTCGTTGACGATCCCGTCCGGCTCTGCCGCGTCGAAGGCGCCCCCGGGGGCATCGGAGCCTGCACCATCGCGATGTTCGAGGACAGCGTCGCCGCCTTGCGCAGCTTTGCCCTGCGCCGCCGCGCGATTGTCGAAGCCCAAGTCGCCGCCGGCGAGCCCGCTTGGCCCCTCGAGCCCGCCAGCATCGTCAATCTGGTCAGTGGACAGGCGGCCCTCGCCCCCGGGGCGCTGGCCCGCGTCGCCGTTCCTCTCCCCCTCACGGCTACGGTGTTCGCCCTCAGCCGCCCGCTGCCCAACGCGCTCGCCGGCTTCACCCTCGAGACCGGCGCCGGCCCGGCCGCCCTCCTCTCCGTTGGTCCCGATGGCGTTGTCTTCGTTGTGCCCGACGCGCTCCGCCTCGGGCCCACCCCGCTGCGGCTCACCCGCGGCGCCGACTGCTCCAACTGGCTCATGGTCCTCGTCCAACCAGCCGCCGGCGGCATCGCCGGTCTGCTGCACGCCTACGGAGGCCCGGTCTCCGAGCACGCCCCCGCCGCCCCGGGCGAGATCCTCGCCGCATTCGGCACCGGCCTCTGGCTCTCCGCCGCCGAACAGCCCGCCACCCGCCTCACCGCCTCGGTCTCCGGCCATCCGGCCACCATCCTGTGGGCCGGCCCCGCGCCCGGCTGGGTCGGCCTCCAACAGGTGAATTTCGTCGTGCCGCCGGATGCCCCCGCCAGGGCCGTCCTCAAACTCCACTTCGACGGCGAGACCGCCGCGTCCATCCCACTCCCCCTCCTCGTGCAGCCATAACCCATGCGCCTCCCCCTCCTCACCCTCTGCCTCGCCCTCCCCCTCCCCGCCCAGCCCTGGCTCGGGCCTTACGTGCAGGACGTCTCGCCGCACCGCGCCGTTGTCCAATGGGCCACGCTCGGCAGCACCGGCGCCGGCGCCGTCCGGCTCCTTCCCGACGGCGTACCCGTGCCCTCCATCGTCGAAACCATCTCCCCCGCCGCCTCCCACCTGCCCGCCCCGCTCTACCTCCATCGCGCCGAGCCCAACCACCTCACCCCCGGCCAAACCCACCGCTACCAGGTCACCCTCGACGGCCTCGCCGTCAACCCCAGCCGCCCCCTCTCGTTTCAAACCCCCGGCGAGGAGACCGCAAACTTCGTCGTCTTCGGCGACAGCGGCGACGGCGGTCCGCCCCAGCGCCAACTCGCCGCCCTGCTCGGTCGCGAACCCGCCCAGTTCGCCCTTCACGTCGGCGACCTCGCCTACTGGGAAGGCACCTTCCGCCAGTTCGCCGAAGCGTTCTTTTCCATCTACCCGGATCTGCTCACCCGCATGGCCCTCTTCCCCGTCCCCGGCAATCACGACTACGAGTTCCAGGATGCCTTCGCCTACCGCACCCTCTTCCGCGTCCCCACCGGAACCGTCGATGCCGCCGGCGAGGGCCGCTACTACTCCTTCGATTGGGGCCCCGTCCACTTCACCGTCCTCGACAGCAACCAATCCCTGCGCGCCGCCCTCGCCGGTAGCGGCGCCATGCTGCAGTGGCTCGAACAGGACCTCGCCGCCACCCGGAAGCCCTGGCGCATCGTCGCCGTCCACCACGCCCCCTTCCCCACCTCCGCCGCCAAGCTTCACGATCCGGTCTGCGCCCTCGTCGCCCGCCACATCACCCCCATCCTCGAACGCCACGGCGTGCAACTCGTGCTCGCCGGCCACGAACATATCTACCAGCGCACGCAGGCCCGGCGCGCCGGTCTGTTCAGCCCCGGCCCCGCCGGAACGGTGTATGTCACGACGGGCGGCGGCGGCTCCCAGCTCTACCCGCCGGGCGACGCTCCGTTCGTCGTGCGCAGCGCGGGCCTAAGCCACTTCCTCCGCATCCAGGCCGACCCCCGCCGCCTGACCGTCCAGGCCATCGATGCCCACGGAGAGCAGTTCGACCTGACCACCCTCGCCGCCGCCCCCCTCCTCCTCCCATCTGGCATCGTCAACGCCGCCTCCTTCACGCCCGATGTCGCCCCCGGCGGCCTCATCTCGCTGCTCGGGTGGAACCTGTCGGTAGGCGAAGCCGCCGCCAGCGGCGCCGTCCTGCCCTGGGATCTGGCCAACGCCAGTGTCACGCTCGCCGGTAAACCCGTCGGGCTCCTCTACGCCTCCCGTCTCCAGCTAAATGCCCAACTCCCCACCGACGCCCCGCCCACCGCCCCCCTGGCCATCCGCACCCCCGCCGGCGAACTCTCCGCCTCCCTCACCGCCCGGCCCGCGGCCCCCGGCTTGTTCTCCGTCCCCAGGGATTCCCGCCTCCTGGCGGCCGCCGTCCACGCCGACGGCGCCCTGGTCGACGAAACCCACCCGGCCAGCCCCGGCGAGTGGCTCTCCCTCTACGGCACCGGCCTCGGCAAGGTGAGCCAACCGCCCGCCTACGGCCAGCGCGCCACCGCCATCCCCCTGTCCACCCTCGAATCCCCGGTCCTCGTCCGCGTCGGCGGCCTCGCGGCAACGGTCCAATTCGCCGGCCTCGCGCCCGGCCTCTGGGGCGTCAACCAGATCAACTTTCAAGTCCCTCCCGTCCACGGCTGGGTCAAGCTCACCGTCACCGCCGGCGGCAGCGAAAGCAACGCGCTCGAAATTCCGGTTCGCTAAAGCAGCGCCTATCCTCTGCACCGGACAAACACTTTGTGTAGAATCACGAAGTCAAGAAGTCCATCCCGGAGAGTTACCATGCGTCTTGTCCTCGCCTGCCTTCTTCTTACTGCCTCCCTTTCGGCACAAACCTTCGGCTCCCTGACTGGAGACGTCAAAGACGCCTCCGGAGCCGTCGTCGCCGGTGCGGCGATTACCGTCCGCAATACCTCCACCAACGGCGTCCGCAACGCCACCACCAACGAAGACGGCGTCTACTCCATCCCCGCCCTCGTCCCCGGCCTCTACGAAGTCAAAGCCGAAAAATCCGGCTTCAAATCCGCCAGCCGCGCCAATGTCGAACTCCAGGTCCAGCAAGCCGCCCGCGTCGATTTCAACCTCGAAATCGGCCAGGTCAGCGAAGTCGTCGAAGTATCCAGCCGCCTCCCCCTGCTCTCTACCGAAGACGCCACCGTCGGCTCCGTCATCGAACAAAAACGCATCACGGAACTCCCCCTCAACGGCCGAAACTTCTTTAGCCTCGTCGGACTCTCCCCCAACGTCAACATCGGCTTCAACCAGGCCGCCCAGGCCGCCGGCCGCCAGGGCGGCACCCGCTCGGAACTGACTATCTCCATCGCCGGCGCCCGCTCCGCCTGGAGTAACTACACCCTCGACGGCATCACCAACACCGACATCAACTTCAATCTCTACATCGTCCTCCCCTCCGTCGAAGCCCTCCAGGAGTTCAAGGTCCAAACCGGTATCTACCCCGCCGAATTCGGCCGCGGCGCCGGCCAGATTAACGTCTCCACCAAAGGCGGCTCCAACCAATACCACGGCGCCCTCTTCGAGTTCCTCCGCAACGACAAACTCGACGCCCGGCCCTACTTCTTCAAAGACCCCGAAAGCCCCACCCAAACCGCCCCCCTCAAAGCCCCCTACCGCCAGAATCAGTACGGCGGCACCCTCTCCGGCCCCATCGTCATCCCCAAACTCTTCAACGGCAAAGACCGCATCTTCTTCATGGCCAACTACGAAGGCTTCAAATCCCGCCGCTCCGTTCCCAGCTTCTTCACCACCATGACCCCCGAAATGCGCGCCGGCGACTTCTCCGCCTTCACCGGCGCCCTTCAGGACCCCAATACCCGCGTCCGCACCCCCAACGCCTCCGGCTCCGGCTTCACCGTCACCTCCACCCCCTTCGCCGGCAATCGCATCCCCGCCTCCCGTATCAACCCCGGCGCCAAATACCTCATCGATAACTTCGCACCCCTCCCCAACCTCCCCCAAACCGGCCTCCCCAACCGCAACCACCAGTGGACCGCCAAAACCCCCGTCGACAAAGACCAGTTCACCGGCCGCATCGACTTCAACGAAAACGCCAACTCCCAATGGTTCGGACGCTACTCCTGGACCGACGAACTGACCATCACCCCCGGCGTCCAAAAGAACGGCACCGGCCTCTACACCCGCGCCGGCCAGTGGGTCCTCTCGAATACCCGCGTCCTGTCCTCCTCCAAAGTCAACGAATTCCGCTTCGGCTACAACACCCTGTTCAATAACATCAGCCAGGAACTCGCCGCCGTCGAAAACGTCAACGAACGCCTCAACACCCCCATCAAAGTTACCGACCCCAACTCCTGGGGCGTCCCCAACATCAGCATGGCCGGCAGCACCCTCAGCAGCTTCGGCAACGACGCCAACGGCCCCTTCACCATCGACAACAAAATCTACCAGGCCGTCAATAACTTCTCCTGGATCATCGGCAAACACTCCCTCCGCATGGGCGGCGAATACCGCTACAACCAGTTCCTCCAAATCGGCAACGAATTCGCCCGTGGCCGCTTCACCCACAACGGCTCCTTCACCGGCAACGGCAACACCCTCGCCGGCGGCTACAACGGCGCCGACCTCCTCCTCGGCGCCCCCAGCGTCATCGAAGCCGCCGTCGCACTCGCCCGCGGCGACTTCCGCAACAGCGAAATCGCCTTCTACCTCGACGATACTTACAAGCTCTCCCGCAAACTCACCCTCAGCCTCGGCCTCCGCTACGAACTCGCTCAACCCCTCCTCGATAAGTTCGGCCTCCAACCCAACTTCCAACTCCGCCAGCCCCTCCCCTCCGTCGCCAACGTCGCCGACCCCAACCTCCATCCCGTCTTCGTCCGCACCGGCACCGGCGACTTCTACGAAGATCTCGCCTTCCGCTTCACCGGACCCGTCCAACTCGCCCGCGACGGCCGCCTCGGCAATCGCCTCATCACCACCGACCGCAACAACTTCGCCCCCCGTATCGGCATCGCCTATAGCCCCTCCGCCAAATGGTCCATCCGCACCGGCGGCGGCGTCTTCTTCGCCCAGGAAAGCAAAAATTCCATCTTCGACATGAGCCGCGCCGCCGGCGGCCGCGCCAACCCCGTCATCGACCTCCAGGCCGTCCCCACCCTCTCCTACTCCAACTACATCAACACCGCCCAACTCCCCGTCCGCTTCGCCCCCGGCCTCACCTGGGGCGCCGACAACAACCTCCGCACCACTTACTCCATCCAGTACCTCCTCAACGTCCAGCGCACTCTGTCCGAATCCTCCGTGCTCGAAGTCGGCTATACCGGCAACGTCAGCCGCCGCATCAACTACCTCATCAACGCCAACGCCCCCCTCCCCGGCATCACCCCCTTCGACGCCCGCGAACCCTATCCGGAGTGGCACGGCATCCAGTTCCTCAACGGCGACGGCATCGGCAACTACAACGCCTTCTCCGCCAAACTCACCCAGCGCCTCACCAGCCGCATGACCGCCATGTTCAGCTACACCTGGTCCAAGGCCCTCGACGAAAACTCCGCCATCCGCGGCACCGGCTCCGACTTCACCCTCATGAACCCCCGCTGCCGCTCCTGCGACTACTCCTACGCCGGCTTCGACGTGCCCCAACGCCTCGTCGTCTCCCTCATCTACAACCTCCCCTTCGGCAAAGGACAGCGCCTGCTCAACAACAGCGCCCTCGCCGAAACCTCCCCCATCGCCGGCACCGCCTCCGCCTCCCCCCTCATAAACCCCCGCTGCCGCTCCTGCGACTACTCCTACGCCGGCTTCGACGTGCCCCAACGC
>JAINDL010000001.1 GCA_019931245.1 Bryobacteraceae bacterium CoA2 C42 | reverse complement strand
GAGTCGAAGTCGTTGACGGCGAGGAGTTCCCAGTCGCCGGCGGCGGACAGGACGACGACTTTGCCGTGTTCGCTGGCGATGTAAAGCTTGCCGCCGGCGGCGACGGGGGAGGAGTAGTAGTCTTCGAGGGCGCCGGTGAGGCGGCCCTGCTTGAGGACGCGGCCGGATTGGGCGTCGAGGGTGGTGGCGATGCCGCCGCTGCGGATGAGGAAGACGACGTCGTTGAGAACGAGCGGGGCGGGGACGTCGGGGAGCGATTTTTCGTAGCGCCAGCGGAGGTGGGTGGCGGTGACGTCGCCGGAGCCGCCGAGGCGGATGGCGAGGGCGCCGTTGCGGGCGGCGCGGCGGGTGCGGAAGAAGGTCCATTCGCGTTCGTTGAGGAAGCCATCGCGGTCGAGGTCGATGGCGCGCCAGGAGCCGGTGGGTTGCCAGGGGGCGGGGAGTTCGGGCTGGGCGAGTTTACCGTCTTTATTGGCGTCGGCGGCGGCGATGACGGTAGAGAAGGGAGGCAGGTCGACCTGCTGGCCGGGGTCGTTGCCGACGGTCCAGCCGTTGAAGTAAAGCGTGTCGCCGGCGATGACGGGGGCGGACTTGGGCTGACAGGTGAGGCCGCGGGCGAACCAGAGGGTTTCGCCGTTGTGGAGCGAATAGGCGGTGAGTTGATAGGAACCGGGGGCGATGACTTGGACGGGACCGCGGGCGGGGCGGTAGATGAGCGGGGTGGCGTAGCCGTTGATGACCTCGCGCGGCACTTTCCAGGCGGTTTTGCCGGAGTGGGCGTGGACGGCGAGGATATAGGCGTCGGTGTCCTGGTCGGCGACCAGGATGAGTTTGCCGTCGGCGTAGAGGGGGGAGGCGACGATGCCGTGCTGGCTGTTGAAGGGGCCGAGGGGGAGTTGCCAGAGGGGCTGGCCGTCGAGGGTGTAGGCGAGGAGGCCGAAGTCGGCGAAGAAGACGTAGACGTTCTTGCCGTCGGTGGTGGGGGTGGGGGCGGCGCGATGGTTGAGGGAGTGCTGGGCTTCGCGTTTGGGGACGCGGAGGGCGCGGCGCCAGAGTTCGCGGCCGGTGGACTGTTCGAGGCAGATGGTGAGCAGGTCGTCGCCCTGGGCGGCGGTGAGGAGGATGCGGCCGCGGACGAGGATGGGCGAGGACTTGCCGGGGGGGAGGGATGTTTTCCAGAGCACGTTCTGGGTAGGGCTGAAGTGAGTGGGGAGGGGCGGGCAACCCGGGCAGAGGCCGGCGCCATCGGGGCCGCGGAGTTGGGGCCAGTCGGCGGCATTGAGGCTGAGGGTGATGGCGTAGAGAAGGGCGGTGCGCATAGGCCAGAACTCCCGAAGAGACCATACCCCCTTTGACACTGGGGGATAGCTGTGAAAAAATCTCGCCCCAGTATATTCCCTCTTCGTCCCCGTGGGAATATCTGCCAGATGGATCGAGAACCTTAGGGAGGTTTGGTTATGCTGCAACTCCGCACATTGGCGGGAATGTTGTGCGTCCTAGGCGCCTGTCTCGGACAGGACTATCGAGCGCGGGTCCAAGGGTTGGTGACCGACGCGACGCAGGCTTCCGTGGCGGGTACCAAGGTATCGCTGCGCAACATCAACACGGGCGTCGAGACGACGCGGCAGACCGATGCGACGGGGCGGTACATTTTCGACTTTGTCGAGCCCGGGACTTACACGATCACCGCCGAAATGCCCGGCTTCGCGAAGGCATCCAAAGACAATCTTCTCGTGCAGACCCGCGCCGACGTGACGGCGGATTTCACGCTGAACCCGGGCACGGTGGTCGAGTCCGTCGACGTGGCGGGGACGGCGGTGCAACTGCAGTTCAACAGTTCGACGCGCGACCTGACGATTGACCGCAAGCAGTTGACGGACTTGCCGGTGAAAGCGCGGAACCCGTTTACGCTGGCGCTGCTCGATCCGGCGGTGGTGAACCGCTACATCGGCTTCGACCGCAACCCGTACTTCATGTGGTCCTCGTCGTCGATCGACGTGGGCGGGAACACCTCGCGGCGCAACGACCTGCTGCTTGACGGGGCGCCCTTGCAGATCGGCCCCAAGGGTTCCTACGCCCCGCCCATGGACGCCACGCAGGAGTTCACCGTGCAGCAGAACTCGGTGGACGCGGAGTTCGGCCATTCCGCCGGTGGTATCCTCAGCCTCTCGATGAAGTCGGGCACGAACCAGATCCATGGTACGGCCTCCTACTTTGGCCGGAACCCGATGTTCAACGCGGTGTCCAATCCGCTGAACCGGCGGCCGAACCAGATCCGGAACCACATCTACGGCGGAACGGTGGGCGGTCCGATTGTCAAGAACAAGCTATTCACGTTCGGCACGTATGAGGGGTGGAGCACGAAGGAGCCGCTGAACGCGCAGCGCACCATGCCAACGGACCTCGAGCGGAACGGTAATTTCTCGCGTTCGTTCAACGCGCGGGGCGGGTTGCGGACCATCTACGACCCATACACGACGCAGTTGATCAGTGGAGGCGCGTCGGCGCAGCGGACGCCTTTCCCGGGCAACATCATTCCGGCCAGCCGCATCGACCCCACCTCGGCCACGATCATGAAAGACATCTGGGGGCCGAACGGCGCGGGCGACGACATCACCGGGCTGAACAACTTCCGGCTCGGGTACTTCTGGACGGTGAAGAACTGGAATTTCGCCAACCGCACGGACTATAACTTCAGCGACAAACTCAAGTTCTTCGGGCGCTACTCGCAGTTCGCCACGACGCTCGACCAGGCCAACTATACGCCGAATAACTCGGCGGCGATGCCGAACGACAACGGCGGCCTGATGAACGCGCGCAACATTGCCGGTGAGATGGTCTACACGATGAACGCGCAGACGGTGATCAACTTCCGCGGCAGCTTCGCCGAGTTCCAGGATAACTATAACGCCCCGGAGCAGGCCGTGGGCGTGAGCGGGCTCGATAAGTTCTGGCCGGGGAATAAGTGGTATCAGAACTATATTGGCGAGCAGCCGGCCGTCTACTATCCCGGCATCAATATCAGCACGGTGGGCGGCACGTCTTCCTATGGACGCTCCGGCTACTGGTTTCAGGAGCCGTCGAGCTTGAACTTCAGCGGCAAGATGTCGCGCTTCCAGGGCAAACACTACCTGAAGGCCGGCTCGGACATCCGGATGCACCAGGCGCACGGCCAATCCTTCAACTTCATGAACTTCAACTTCCTGCCCGGGCCGACGTCGAGCACGCACCTGCTCAGCGACCCGCTGAGCGGCGATGGCCACGCGACGTTCCTGCTCGGCGTGCTGGCTGACAACTCGGTCGTGAACAGTCAGCCGCTGCAGCATCTGCGGTTGAACTTCTACTCGCTGTTCTTCCACGACGACATCAAACTGACCCGCAACATCACGATCAACGCGGGCCTGCGCTGGGAGTACGAAACCGCGCCCTGGGACGAGACCGACCGCCTGTCGCGTTATCTTGATCTGAAAAGCGCCAACCCCGTGCTGCAGAGCGCCCCGCCGGTGATGCCGACGGAGTTGGCTGGCGTCGCCAAGCCCAACTTCAACGGGCAGTGGATCTACAGCGACAGCCAGAACCGGCGCTGGTTCCCGATGCCGAAGAACATTCTGCTGCCCCGGCTCGGCATGGCGATGCGCGTCAACGACCGGACGGCGGTGCAGGTCGGCTGGGGCCGCTATATGGTGCCGCCGCAGACGGTAATCGGCACGATCAGCCGCATCGCCAACTACGATGGCTTCAGCGGGTCGACCTCCGGGCTGCCGCTTGTCGACGGCATTCCGCAGAGCCAGTTTTCGAATCCGTTTCCGGCCGGGCGGAACCCGCTGGTTCCGGTGGTGGGCCGCGGCTTCGGGGTAAATACGAACCTGGGGGGCACGGCGACCTTTGCCGCGCAGAACTTCCAGCCCGGCATCAACGACCGGCTGAACTTCAGCCTGCAGCGGGAGCTTCCGGGCAAGTTCAAGGGCGACTTCACCTACTTCATCAACCTGGGCCGGAGCATGGAGTACACGCGGGACCTGAACCAGATCGACCCGCAGTTCCGCTTCGGACCGCAGGCGGCCTTCTACAATCAGGCCACGACCAATCCGTTCTTTGGCTACTCGACGCCGGATAAGTTCCCGGGCCAGCTGCGCAGCCAGCGGACGGTCACCCGGCTGCAGTTACTGCGGCCGTATCCGCAGTACGCCGGCATCCAGCAGCAGTTCACGCCGGGTATCGATAACCGCTATCAGGCGCTGCAAATCCGCATGCAGCGGGCCTACGCCAACGGCCTGAGCATCCTGTTTGCCTATAACTACAACCGGGAGCGCAACACGTTCTTCTTTAACGAAGTAGACCAGTATAACGATAAGTTCACCTGGCTCACGTCGAATAACCCGCGACACCGGACGACGCTGGCCGGCACGTATGATCTGCCGTTTGGCAAGGGCCGGCGGTTCCTGGCCGGGGTGCATCCGGTGGTGAATGCGGTGTTCGGCGGGTGGTCGACGAGTAACTTCCTCTACATCCGTTCCGGCGAGTTCCTGCGCTTCCCCGGGGCGGTGGTCGATGGCGAGGCGAAGATCAGCAACCCAGGTCCGGGGGCGTGGCTTAATCAGGCGGCGTTCAAACAGTTGCCCGCGTTCACGGTGCGGAACAACCCCTGGCAGTATGAGGGAATTACCGGGCCGGGTTACTGGAATCTCGATTCGACGCTGGCCAAGGAGTTCCGGATCGCGGAGACGAAGAAGATTGAGCTGAAGATGGAGGCTTACAACCTGACGAACAGCTTCTGGTGGGGCAATCCGACGATGACGGCGGCGGCGGTGGGTACCCCGCAGTTTGGCCGCTCGTTTGTGCAAAACCCGGAGACGCGGGGTAGGGAGTTCCAGTATAGTTTGAAGTTTATTTTCTAACGGATCTCCAAGGAACAAAGGCAGCGGTGCCCTCTGCGGGGGGCGCCGCTGCTTTTGGCGGGGCGGATGGTCCGGCCAGGGAGAGCGAAGGATGAGAGTAGTTCGATGGGCGTTGGGTTGGGTGCTTTGCGCCGGGGCGGGGCAGGCGGCGGGAGCGGCCTACGTGGAGGTGGACGTCCGGGCTACGCGCGACGGCGTGCTGGTGCTCATGCACGATGCGACGGTGGACCGGACGACGGCCGGCCGCGGGGCCGTGGCGGAGATGCCCTACGCAACGCTGCGCGAGTGGGGAGTGGTGCGCTTCCGGGAGGCGCTTGCGTGGGCGCGGCAGGCTGGAATGCGGGTCGATGTCGACCATAAGGCCGGCGACGTGGACGCGGTTGCCGCCGAGATCCGGGAGACGGGGATGACGGGCCGCGTGGTGATCGAAGGGAGCCGCGAACGGTTGGCGCGCTTCGCCGCGCTGCTGCCGGGGGTGGATACGATGCCGAAGGTGCGGAGCGTGGCCGAGGTGGCGGAGGTGTGCGCCGCGCTGCGGACCACGGTGATCCGCCTGTCGATCGAGCAGCTGGCCGAGGCGGGATACCGGGAGGCCGTGCGCCGCTGCGGCGCGCGCATCGCGGTAACGCTGCTCGGGGAGCGGGACCGGGAGGAGGAGATGCGGCGCGTGATCGGGCTGGGCGCGCAGTTGATTGAAACCGACCACCCGGATCTGGTGACGCGGGTGGCGCCGCGGCCGGCCGCGGCGGTGCATCCGCTCGAGGAGTTGATCGAGGCGGCGCGGACGGATTCGCCGCGGCTCGGGGAGTTGCTGCGGAGCGGGCTGCCGGGGTTGAAGGCGCGCGACGGGGCGGCGGTGTGGGGCCAGGAGTTTTTGTTCGCGGTGGAGAGTGAGACGCCGGCGGTGGTGTCGGTAGACAAACAGCCGCCCGTGGCGATGCGCGCGGTGCCGGGGACGAATCTCTGGTACCGGCTGATGCGGCTGCGGCTGGGAACCACGCACACCTATACCTACCTGACGGCGGGGCGGACGCTAGGCACCTATGACGTGGCGGGCTACAACCCGGACTCCTATCCGCTGCCGGGCGCGGCGCGGGGCGCGATGTCGCCGATGCGCACGATCGAAAGCCGAGTCTATCCAGGGATGCGGGCCAACTACTGGGTGTACGTGAACGCGGGCGCGGACCTGCGGGCCGGGGCGCCGTTGATGGTCTGGCAGGACGGCGAGACGCTGGTGGGCAACGCGGATCTGCTGCGGCTGCGGATGCAGATAGTCACCGATAACCTGGTGCACCGGCGGCTGATTCCGCCGATGGTGCACGTGCTGATTTCGCCGGGGCCGCGGATACGGAGTATTCAATACGATACGGTTTCGGATCGTTATGGCCGCTATCTGCTCGACGAGGTGCTGCCGGAGGTGGAGAAGAGCTACAAGTTGCGGCGCGACGCCTATTCGCGGGCGATCGCGGGGGCCTCTTCGGGGGCGATCTGCGCCTGGAACGTGGCGTGGTATTTTCCAGGGCAGTTCAGCCGGGTGCTCTCCCATATCGGCAGTTACACGGGCATTCAGTGGCGTCCGGAGCAGCAGCAGGATGGCGGCTATATCGTTTCGCACCGGGTGCGGCGGGAGGCACGTAAGAACCTCCGGGTCTGGCTGTCGGACGGCAGCGACGATATCGAGAACGAGACGGGGAGTTGGCCGCTGAACAACATCCAAATGGCCAATGCGCTGAAGATGAAGGGATACGACTTCCACTTTCGCTTTGGCGAGGGGAGCCATGCCATTGCGCAGGGGGCGTTGGACCTGCCGGAGTCGCTGGCGTGGCTCTGGCGCGGGTGGGAGGCGGGGAAGACGGAGGAGCGGTACGAGATGGAGGAGGGGGAGCGGGCAAAGCCGCTGTTCCGGGTGAAAATTGGAAACCGGGAGGCCTGGTAAAGGGCCTCCCGGCAGGGGTGGTGGTTTATTCGATACCGAGGACTTTGAAGACGCTCGTGGCGGGCTTGATGGCCTCGTTGACGGCGTTGATGTTCTTGACGCCTTCGGTGCTCATCCAGTCTTCAAGGGCCTTGGCGCCGTGCTTGCCGTACACCGGGATGCCCTCTTTCCAGGTGGCGCGTCCGCAGAGCACGCCGCTGTAGGCGGTGCCGGCTTCGGCGGCCATGGCGAGGGACTCGGTGAACTGGTCGTTGGAAACGCCGGCCGAGAGATAGATGAACGGCTTAGTGGCGACTTCGGCGGCCTTGCGGTAGTACTCAAGCGCCTGGGCGCGGGTGTAAGCGGCCTGGCCCTTGAAGACGCTGCTGCCTTCGACGAACTCCGCGTTGACAGGGACTTCCACCTTCAGGACGTCGACGTTGTACTGGGGCTTGGAGAACTCGACCATGCTCTGGAGCACGATCTCGGGCTTGGCCTTGGCGAACTCGATGCCCTTCTCGCTGCCGCCCTGCGGATCGTAGCCGATGAACTCGAGGAAGTACGGGATTTCGTAGTATTCGCACTCGGCGCCGATGCGTTCGCAGAAGGCGTGCTTGATGTCGTTGATCTTCGGATCGTCGAAGGGGTTGTAGTAGAGGAGGATCTTGACCGCGTCGCCGCCCATGTCCTTGATGCGCTTTACCGAGACATCGGAGAGAAGGTCCGGCAGACGGCCCGGGGTGCTGGCGTCGTAGCCGGTCTTTTCGTAGGCCAGCAGCAGGCCGCAATTCTTATCGCGGGCGGCGGCGGCGGGCAGGCCGAACTCGGGGTCGAGCAGAATGGCGCTGGCGTGGGGCGTCAGGATCTTCGAGACGATGACCTTGAACTCTTCCATCTCCTCGCGGGAGACCGCGTCCTGGGCGACGCCCTTGGCGGCGGCGATGGACTTTTGCAGGCTGCCGCGTTGATCCATCGCGGCGGCGGCGATGACGCCGCGGGTGTCCGCAAGGGCTTTGAGGTGTTTCAGTTTTCCAGCAGATACAGGCATAAGAACTCCTTTTTCATTATCGGGGATTGCAAGGCCGAGTGCGCCGGAAGTAGGTCTGCGCCCGGGAGACATCAGACAGAATTTGCGCTTTCAGGGCTTCCGGCGAGGGGAATTTACGTTCTTCGCGGACGCGGCGAAGAAACTGGACCTCGATCGAGGCCGGGGTATGGCCGTCGAACGGGTCGAGCAGGAAGGTCTCGATACTCAGGCTGTCGCCCGAGAAGGTGGGGCGGAGGCCGACGTTGGTGATCGAGTTCCAGGTGCGCGCGGCGTCGAGGTCCCGGGTGCGGGTGATGTAGACGCCGTGGGCGGGGAGCAGTTCGGCAGGGGTGTCCAGGTTCAGGGTGGGGACGGTTTGCTTCGAGCCGATGCCGTGGCCGGAGACGACGGCGCCGCGGAGGGGGTAGGGGCGGCCGAGCATCCGGTTGGCGAGGGAGATGTGGCCGGCGGCGATGGCCTGGCGGATGACGGTGGAGGAGACCTTGCGGCCACGCCAAGCCAGGACGGGCGCGGCGTGGACGGTGAAATCGAACTGCTCGCCGAGGCGCTCGAGATCGTCGATATGGCCGGCCTGCTGGTGGCCGAAGCGGAAGTTGGCGCCGACGATGACGGCTTTGGTCTGCAACTGATCGAGGAGGACCTGGCGGACGAACTGTTCGGGGGTGAGTAGGCTGAGGGCGGGGGTGAAGGGGAGGACGTGGACTTCGCGGATGCCGAGGGCGGCGATGAGGCGGCGGCGTTCGTCGAGGGTCGTAATGAGTTTCGGCGCGCGGGAGGGCGCGACGATGGTAGCGGGGTGGGGGTCGAAGGTGAGAACGGCGGGCTGCAGTCCGCGGACGGCGGCGATGGATTGGACCGATTCGAACAGCAGGCGGTGACCGAGGTGGATGCCGTCAAACGCGCCGATGGTGACGGCTCTCACAGGAGCGCCTCAACGCGAAGGCCATCGTAGGCGAGGAAGACGTTGGGGGGCAGTTTGCTTTCGGCGCGCTCGTGGCCGAGATCGTGGCAGATGTGGGTGAAGTAAGCGGTTTTGGGCTTGAGACGCTCGACGATGGCGAGCGATTGTTCGACGGAGGAGTGGGTGGGGTGGGGTTTGTAGCGGAGGGCGTCGAGGAAAAGGATGTCGAGATCGCGGAGTTTATCCATGGACTCTTCCGGGATCTGATTGTGGTCGGTGAGATAGGCGATCTGCCCGACGCGATAGCCGAAGACGATCAGGGAGCCGTGATAGAGCGGGATGGGCGTGATCTGCTGGCCGAAGAGTTCAAACGGTTCGCCGTCGAGGACGTTGACGGTGAGGCGGGGAACGGAGTTCTCCTTGCGGCCCTCCGAGAAGACGTACTCGAAGACGCGGCGGATTACGACCAGGGTCGGTTCGGAGGCGTAGATGGGGATGGTGCCGCCCTGGCGGTAGTTGAAGGGGCGGAGGTCATCTAGGCCGAGGATGTGGTCGGCGTGGGAGTGGGTGTAGAGGACGGCGTCGAGATAGGGTATTCCGGCGCGGAGGGATTGGGTGCGGAAATCCGGGGAGGTGTCGATGACAACGTTTTTGCCGGCGAAATTCAGCCAGACGGAGGCCCGCATGCGGTTATCGCGGGGGTCGAGAGAGGTGCAGACGTCGCAATCGCAACCAATGGAAGGAACCCCGACGCTGGTGCCGGAACCGAGGACAGTGAGAGTGACGTAGGGGTAGTCTGACAAGCTTACGGCTTTTGGGGGAGGAATCTCCTCTATTGTAACGCGGTGGTTGGCGGGGATGTTTTCGCGGCCCCGCGGATGCTACCGCGCGGGCTCGGCGGGCTGCTTGTTTCCGGCGCCAAGGTGGGCGAGCAGGTTCTTCAGGAGCCGGGAGAAGGGCGTTCCGAAGGGCTGGTCGGTGGACAGGTAGGTCCAGGTGGCTCCGCGGCCGCGGGCGCCGCGGTTGGCTTCGGGCTGCTGTGAGGATAGCTCTTCGAACCAGTGGTGAACCACGCGAAGGTATTCGTGCAGGGGGTCGGCGCCGGAGTAAGAGAGAAAGTGGAGGCCGGCCCGATACTGGGTGACGCGTTCGAGGTGCTGGCTCCAGAGTTCGTCGTGATGGAGTTTCTGTTCGGGGGGAGTCAGTAGGAGGCGGCGCTCGGCGTGGAGAAGGCGCTGGGCCTCGAGGATCTGTTCGTACTTCCGAAGCCGGAGACGGAGATCGAGATGGCGGCCTTCGAGCAGACGCTGGACGTCGTCCGGGTTGGCTTCGGCGGCGCCGAAGTAGTTCGTGATCAGATCGTCCTCATAGGAGACGAAGAAGCGGGAGGCGCCGGGGTCGCCCTGGCGCCCAGCGCGGCCGCGCAACTGATTGTCGATCCGCCGGGATTCGTTCCGGCCGACGCCCAGGACGCAAAGCCCACCTTTTTCGGCCGCGCCGGGGCCAAGGACGATATCGACCCCGCGGCCGGCCATGTTGGTGGAGACCGTAATGCGGCCCACCTCGCCGGCGCGCGCCATGACGGCCGCTTCTTCGGCTTCGTTTCTGGCCGTCAGAAGGTGATGCGGGAGCGAGAGTTGCGCCGAGAGCTGCTGGGCCTCTTCCACCGTCCGCGTGGCGACGAGCAGGGGTTGCCCCGTCGCATGAACGGCGGCGATTTCGGTGAGCAGCGCGGCATACTGCCCGGCCTTCGAGCGGAAGAGGCGATCCGGATGATCGACGCGGATCGAGGGGCGATGGCGCGGGATGACTTCGACTTCGAGGCCGTAGACACGTCGGAACTCTTCGGCCTGCGTGGCGGCGGTGCCGGTCATGCCGCAGACGAAGGGGTAGAGCGCGGTGAGGTTTTGGAGCGAGACGGCCGTCAGGATGCGGCCCTCGCGGCGGGGCGGGAGACCTTCTTTGGTTTCGAGAGCGGCGTGGAGACCGGCGGGCCAGCGGCGGTCGCGCATGGTGCGGCCCTTGTAGTCGTCGATGGGGAGAATGCCGGAGGCGGTTACGAGATAGTCGACGTCGCGGCGGAGCAGGTGTTCGGCGTGGAGGGCGTTTTGGAGCGCGTCAAGGAGTTCGGGGTCGGCGTAGAGATTGGGGCAGTCCAGGAGCGTCTCGGCGAGGTCGATGCCGTGGTCGGTGAGGTGGAGAATCTGCCCGTCGGATTCGACGTGGAAGTGGATGCCGCGCTGCAGTGCGCGGGCGGCCCGGGCGGTGTTTGTCAGATGGGCCGAGAGGTCGTTGGACTCGGTGGCGATGACGAGCGGGATGCGGGCTTCATCGATGAGGATGGAGTCGGCTTCGTCGATCACGACGGCGTGGAAGGGGCGCTGCACGGTGTCGCCGGGGTCGAGCGCGATGCTGTCGCGGAGGTAATCGTAGCCGCATTCGTGGGGCGTGAGGTAGGTGATATCGGCCTGGTAAGCGAGGCGGCGCTGTTCGGGCGTCGAATGTTGGGAGATGGAAGCGACGGTGAGCCCGAGGGCGGCGAACGCGGGGGCCATCCATTGCTGGTCGCGGGCGGCCAGGTAGTCATTGGCGGTCCAGACGTGGACGCCGCGGCCCTCGCGGGCGAGGGCCGCAATCGCGGGTACGGCGGCGACGGTTTTGCCTTCGCCGGTGGGCATCTCGACGATTTTGCCGGCCAGCAGGGCTTCGGCGGCGCGGACCTGGGAGGGATAGAGAGAAAGGCCGAGCGTGCGCGCAATCGCTTGGCGCGCCGCGGCGAGGATTTCGCGGGACATGGGTTCCTTATTGGGTTGCAGGGGGGCGGGGCGAAGGACGCGTTAGCGGTTCGCGGGCGGGGGGCGGTTCTGCGGGGCGGGCTGATAAGGGGGCAGCGCCCGGGCCGGGGCGACCAATGAAAGGAGCAGACTCCGTAGGCGGGGGGGCGCGACGGGCGGGGCGTACTCGACCTGTTGCGTCTGGCTGCAGGCGATTACCGGCCATGCCGCAGGGGACGGCGTGGCCGGAGCCGCGAACAGGATCCAGGCGCTGAGCAGGAGTAATGTCCAGCGCACCATCATCGCTTTCAGTGTAACCGCTCCAGGCCCGGGAAACGGGTCAATGCTCTGGTGGGGCCGATCGCGGCCAAGGCGAAGGCTACTGGTTGACCTGCAGGATTAACGCGCCCGTGGCGTTGGTCATCTCCTCCCACGCTCCCCCGCAGTTCAGGCACTGATCGCCTTGGGCTCTGTGCCAGAGGTAGGCCTCATATCCATCAATGTCAATAGCGGCATCGCTGTCCGGCTGCCAGTAGACCGCATAGTTGGGCTTCAGCTTGTTGCAATGGAGAGGGGTCGACCGGTAGTGCAGGTGGCGGAGAAAGCGCGTGGGTCGCAGATAGGTGGTCTGCAGGTAGGCCGTATCGCGCAACAGCAGGCTGGCCTTGACGAGCTTGCCCTTCCAGTTGAAGTCGCTGTACGGACGGACGGTGAAACCATCGGCCAGCCATGGCTTACAGTTCCAGGCGGCCATCAGAAACAGCTTGCCTCCGGGCTTGAGCACCCGCCGCATCTCGCGCATCGTCTTTTCCGGCTCGGGGATATGTTCGAGCCCCCAAACCGTCCAGATGGCGTCGAACGTATTGTCCGGGAAGGGAAGAGCTGTGGCGGAGCCGGCCACGAACTTTTTGTAATAGCGGCGGGCGACCGACGGCGATAGGTCGAGGCCCGTGTCGTCCTCGACAAGATCCTGCAGGTAGCCGCGTCCGGAACCCACTTCGAGAACCTTCTAATCCTTCAACTGGTGGGCGTTGACGAAATCCACGACGCGCGGCGCAATCTGATACTTCTTGGCGGCCTCGGCGGCGGTGGATTCGTAGTCGAGTCCTTTACCCCGGGGCACGACGCCGTTGCTGTCGGGACCGAGGTAGGTGGCGTCGGAGAAGTTGGCCGTGCTGGTTTCCGGAACGGTTACCGCAGCGGAATGGGTGACGGCGGCCGCCTGCGGGGGATACAGCGGGGAATCGATGTCGTTCGGGTAGTGGATCAGGGTGAGTACCGCTACCAGGGGAACGTATCCGCGCCGGAAGACACGAGGAATACCCCGGAAGATATCCAGTAGCTCCTCCGATAACGGGCGGCGCTCCCTCATAAGGAGTCAACCGGCCGAGGGTGGGTTAAGCTTTAGGGCTGCCGGTCGGTTCTTCTTCGCTGCGCACCCAGCCGATGGTTTCCCGCAGGCCATCCTCTACCGACATCGCGGGGTGGTAGCCCAGGGACTGGAGTTTGGAGGAATCGGCCAGCCAGCATTCGGCGTCGCCGATCCGGTGCGTGCCGGTGAAGGCCAGCACCGGGTCGATCCCGAGGAGTGCGGCCAGGCGGGTGACCAGGGCCCGGATCGAAAGCGCCTCGGGCCCGCCGACGTTGTAGACCTCGCCGGTGAACGCCGCGCGGTCGAGCGCGACGAGAAAGGCCGGGGCGACATTAGCGACCGGGTTGAAGTCGCGAACCTGCGAACCGTCGCCGAACATTTCGAGGCGGTCCGGGTCGGCCAGCAGCTTCCGGATCAGATCGTAGACCACCTGTTTCCGCTGGCCGGGGCCAAAGACGGAGAACAGGCGTAGCGAGGCCGTGCGGAGACCGTACACGGCGGCGTAGGAGGCGCAGTAGCGTTCGCTCGCCAGTTTCGAGACGGCGTAGGGCGGGACAGGGAAGACCGGGTCGAGTTCGGTGAACGGCTGCGTGGCGTGGCTGCCGTAAACGGCGCCCGTGGAGGCGAACAAGAGCGGCGTCTGGGGGCAGACGGCGCGGATCGCTTCGAGAAGAGCGATGGTAGGCACGAGGTTGGTTTCCAGATCGCGGCGCGGGTCGGCAATGGAGTCGGCGACCACGGCGTGGCCGGCCAGGTGGACGATGGCGGTAGGCGCCACCTGGCGGAGCAGGCCGGGCAGGTCGCCGGTGCGGAGGTCAAAGGGCTAGCGGGCTTGCAGGTCGGCGATGGGAACGGGACGGCCCTGGGCGCGCAGGGCCGCGACGACGTGGGAGCCGATAAAGCCGGCGCCACCGGTGACGAGGATCATGGCTTCGATTGTGCCTGATTGCCGGCGATCCCGATCCCCGGCGCCCGTCAGAACATCAATTTGGCGCCGAACTGGATGATCCGGGCGTCGGCGGCCGAAAGCACACGGCCACCGGCGGGGACGTTGACAATGTTGTTGGGTAGGCCGAAATTGGCGTGGTTGGCGGAGTTGAAGGCTTCGACCCGGAACTGAAAGTTCACCCGCTCGCTGAGAGCGGTGTTCTTGATCAGGATCAGATCGAGGTTGATGACGCCATCGCCGCGCAGGATATTGCGGCCGGAGTTGCCAAAAGTGAAGGCTGCGGGGACGACGAAGGCCCCGCGGTCAAACCAGGAGTCGAGCGATTGGTTGGACGGCTTGCCCGAACCGAGCCGGTTGGGCCGCTGGTTCGTGGTGCCGATGTTGGCCACGTCGAGGTTGATGCGGGGGGTAAAGGACAGGCCGCTGCGAAGCGTGGAGATGCCGCCGACCTGCCAGCCGCCGAGGCGCTTGTGGGAGCGGAACAGCGGCAGGTCATAGAGGTAGCTGGCGACGAACAGGTGAGGAATGTCATAGTCGGAGACGGCCCGTTCGGCCCGGTAGTCGCGGGGATTGGCGGCGATGGGACCCACGTCGGTGGAGACCTCGTCGATGGACTTGGACCAGGTGTAGGAGACGAGGAAACTCATGCCGTTCGAGTAGCGCTTTTCGAGTTTGGTCTGCAGCGCGTGGTAGCTGGCTTTTGATCCATCGTCGCGAAGCGTTCCGTTGCCGAAGCGGGGAAACGGCCGGCGGGGCTGGATGGCACCCGGGCCAGGGAGCGGTTGATTGAACTGGATATCGCGCTCGACGCGGGAGCTCGACTTGCCCAGGTAGCCGACTTCGAGAGCGAGATTCTTGAGCAGTTCGCGCTGGATGATGAGATTCCAGGTGATGTCGTATGGCGTGCGCTGGTTGAGCGACCGGCTGTCGATGGTGGGCGGAACCGCGGCCGAGGGAGGCGGCGCGACAAAGAAGTTGGCGAAGGTGAGGGTGGGAACCGGGGTGGTATTGAACACCTGTTCGTCGACGAGGAAGGGCGGGTTGATAATGCCGCCCGTGCGGCCGTTTCCGTTGACGAGGTTATAAAAGAACCCGGCGCCGGCGCGGATGACGGTCTTGTTGTCAAAGGGGCGCCAAGCCAGGCCGACGCGTGGCGCGAAGTTATTCCGGTCGTTGTACTGGATCTGGCGCGGGAGACCGCGGGCTTCGGTGGTGGTCAGGATGTCCTGGAATACCGCAAAGGCCGGCCGGGCGACCTGCTGCGCGTCGAGGTCGACCGGCGAGGAGAGGATGATCTGCCCGGTGGCGCGGTCAAAGAGCGTCATCTGGTTTCGCAGGCCGGTGGGCCACGGGTTGTACTCGTAACGTAGGCCGAGGTTCAGGGTCAGCCGCGAGTTGACCTTCCAATCGTCCTGGACATAGTAGTGCCAGTTATAGAAGCGGTTGCCGAACAGATTGCGGGGAAAGGACCGGTTGGCATCGGCGGGAAGGCCGACGAGGTAGTCCGCCCAGGGGTTCCCCGTGCCGCCGGGCTGTTGGGGGTTGTTGGTGTAAGTACCGCGGAAATTGAAGTTCCCGGAGTTGTTGGCCGAGTTATAGTTCTCGTTGCGTTGCTCGCGGAAGTCGACGCCGAAGCGTAAGGAGTGCTGTCCGAGAAACAGGCTGCCGCTCTGCTGAATCTGATATATGTTGTTGCGATTGAACAGCAGGCCCCCGCCGAGGCTGGCAAAGCCGGTGACGGCGATCGAGGGGAAGCGGGGCATGTCGAGGGTGGTAAGTTCGAAGCCGCGGATGCCGGATTGCGTGGTGTAGTTGGTGCCGAATCCGGGCGGAATCTGCAGGGTAAGTTCCCGGTTATAACCGAGGCGGGTTTCCAGCAGGAACTTGGGGCTCAGAACGTGGGTGTAGCTAAGCGCGGCGTTCTGGAACCGGGCCCCGACGCTCGTGCCGGCGAGGGCGGGCAGGACGTTGGGGAGGAAGTTAGTGCGGTCGAAGATGGTATAGCGGCCAAAGAGGTTTCCGGCGGCGCCGATTTTCTTATCGAGGCGGGCGGTGCCCTGGTTGAAATCCTCCTTCGCGCTGGGGGTGTAGACGAAGGCGTCGCGTCCGGCGTTGGGCTGCGGGAAGAAGGGCAGGAAGAAGCGAGAGGGCGCCGTGAACCGTTCGGCTGGAATGGCGTTGCCGGGGAAGGGGTCGCGCAGGAAGCCGGCGCCGGCGGGGTTGGCGCGGGTGGTGGCGGGGTCGAAAATTGGGGCGCCGCCGGAGAAATCTCCCGCGCGGAGCGCGTTGCTCGGGACGATGGAGTTCAGCGTCTGGCCGGCGCGTTGGAGCTGACCTTCAAAGTTGAACAGGAAGAAGGCGTCGTTCTTCTTGAGGGGGCCTTCGACGGTGGCGCCAAACTGGTTCCGCTTGAGCGGCGGGTTGGTGGGGGCGAAGAAGTTCCGGGCCGCCACGGCGTTATGGCGGAGGAAATGAAACAGGGTGCCGTGCAGGTCATTCGTGCCGGACTTGACCGTCACGTTGACAATGGCGGAGCTGCGGCCGAACTCGGCCGAAAAGGCGCTGGTCTGGACCTTAAACTCCTGGAGCGCTTCGATGGAGGGGAGGACGCCCGTGCCGCCATTGATGGGGCCGGTGGTGGAGACGCCGTCGAGCAGGAATTCGGTTTTGGTCGGGCGCGTGCCGTTAACGACCAGCGAGGAGGCCCGGCCGGTGCCGAGCGCGGCCGAGGCGATGACGCCGGGCGTGAGCGTGGCCAACTGCGTAAAGTTGCGTCCGTTGAGGGGGAGTTCGACGATCTTCTTGTTATCGATCACCTGACCAACCGATCCCGCCTCGGTAACCAGCAGCGGAGCGGCGGCGGTGACCGTAACCTCTTCGACGACGCTGCCGACTTCAAGCGTCAGGTCCGCGCGCACCTGCTGATTCACCTGGAGAGTAAGCTCCTTGATCGTACTCTTGCGAAAACCGCTCAGTTCGGCGGTCACCGTGTAAGTGCCCGGCGGGAGCGCAGGAAGTTCGAACGATCCGGCATTGTTGGTCCGCGCCGAGCGGGTGAAGCCGGTGGCGATGTTGCTGGCAGTGACGGCGACATTCAGGAGCACGGCGCCGGAGGGGTCCCGGATGAGGCCAACGAGGCGGGCGTCTGAGGTTTGGGCGGAAAGTAGGGAGGACGCAAGAAACAAAGTAAGATGCAAATTACGCATACTCACAGGATAGTCCCTTGCCCCGGAGGGGGGTAGAGAACGGCTAGGCGGCAGCGGAAACCGGTTTGCTTACCGGTCCGCGGCGGCGGATTGAAAGCGGAGGCGGAGTAGAATCTGGATGCCGGTGGGGAAGCTGCCGTAGACCGGCCGGAGGTTGGCCGGGGTTTGGAAGAGTTGGAACTGGGCGCCGAGGGAGTGCCGGAGGAAGGCGACGCGCGAGGGCAGGTCGTAGCTATAGCCCATGGTGTAGGCCTTTAGGCGGGTGAAACGCTGCTCCTCGATCAGGGCGACAAAGGGGGCTTCTTCAAATAGCAGCAGCGAAGTGCGGTCGGCCAGTTCGGCGCGGCCCCAGAACCAGTGGCGGCGGCGCGTGAGCAGCGTAGTCTCGAGGGTGTATGCGTTGTAGCGATACCCGGGGACGCGGGTAGGGACGAGGACGAGGTGCTGCCGCTCGGGCCGGGGTTTCGCGGCGGCCGGCAGCAGATAGGCGCCGGGGCGCTGGGTAAACGAGAGGTCGTGATTGCGTCCCCAGATGGCGGACCAGGCCCAGTGGCCCGTGGCGAGCGGGCGGATGTACTGCAGGGAGGCGGTCTGGCGCCAGGAGTCGCGGTCCGGATGCGTTGCTTCGCGGTTGTTGATGCGGGCGACCGAAAACTGCCCGGCCCAGCGGGCCGTGGGGGTCACCGTGACGCGGCTGGCAAAGGAGTTGATGGGGCCGAGTTCGAGGCCCCAGCGCTTTTCGTCCGGCTCGCGGCCGTGGAAGCCGCTGGCTTCGAGGGTGAGCCAGCGGTGGGAGACGCCAAGCGTCGCGACATTGGCGGCGATGTGCGTCGAGTCCTGGTAGTGATGGGCGAGGACGGCGAGCGGGTTCTCCGATTGGGAGGCGCGGTGGGGATAGGCCACGGGGCCAATGGCGGGGTCGCCGCGGAGGCCGTAGTAGAGGTTGAGCGAGGTGCTTTCGCCGAGGCGGTATTGATAGCCCACGGCGATTTCCTTGAGGAAGTCGTGCGGGTGCTGGCCATTGAGGATGGGGACGCGCTTCCACGTCTCGCCTTCCTGAAACAGCAGCGGGTAGCGGCCGTTGGTGACTGTGAGCGCTTCCGGACTGAACATGGTGCGGACGGAGAAGACGCCGCGGCCGAGGCGGCGGGCGGCCATGGGCATCACCCAGCCGGCGCCGAAGAGCTTGTCGCGGCCGCGGGGACCCGAGTTGTTGGTATGGACGCCGAACAGGACGCCGGAGAACATGAGATTCCAGCCATGGGTTCGTTTCGTCAACATGCCAAAGGGCTGCGCCGCGGGCAGTTGGGCGGTGCCGGAGGCGAGGTAGACGCCGGACTCGGGGGGGCCGGGCGTCATGCCGGCCATGGCGTCGTTCATCGTTGACAGCGTGACGCTGGCGGGTGCGATGCCGGCGAAGAGTCCTTCGCCGGCCCGCCAGGCGTGGAGACAGTCGCCGCAGACGCCCTGGGGTTTAGCCTGGGCGAGGTCGGCACCGCAGGTGCACTCGCCTTCAAAGGCGCACTGGCCGCAGCCGCCGCGGATGCAGCACCGGAAGCGCTTTTCCTGCACAAGCGTCCGTTTGGCGGTCAGCAGCCGGGCGGCGATGGCGCGCAGTTCCGGCGAAAGTTCGCCGGGGCCGGCGGGGAGGAGCGGGATCTGGTTGGCCTTGACGCCCGAGAGGGCGCCGCGCCCGGCGGCCCAACCGCCCTGGCATTCGCCGCAACTGCCGCGGCCGGCCTTCACGTCGGCGGCGCAGGAGCAGCTTCCCTTCCGCAGCAGGCAGAGGTCGCAGCCGGGCTTGACGCAACAGGCGCCCGGGGCCGCTTTCTTCACCTTGTTCAGATCGCGGCGCACCTGCCTCAACTGCGGGGCGGCCGCGGTGGGCTTGGCGTTGCGGCGGCTGCCTTCGTGTGCGAAGAGCGGGAGGGCGATGAGGAGGAGCGCGACCGGGCGGTTCATTGCGCGAGGAACCGCACGGGGACGGTTTCCACCTGGCCGCGGCGCTGGAACTGGGCCCAGCCCTGGTAGCGGCCGGGCTTGGGGAAGCGGGCGAGGAAGGCGACCTCGCGGGCGGGGGAGGGCGTGGAGTCGTCGGGGTGGGAGTGGACGAAGGTTTCCGCGTCTTCGTGGAGGAGGATGAGATGGCCGCGAGCGCCGAGGTAGGGTTCAATCGCGGGGTCGGTGAGGGTGGCGGTGAGGCGGAGGGTGCGGCCGGCGGGGACGGGATCGGCGGAGAAGGCGGCGACGGTGGAGGGGGCGGGCGGGGCAACGGCGGAGGGGCGGCCGCCGACCTTGAGTTTGGCGAGGAGAACGTGGCCGCCGGCGCCCGCGGGGGCGACGTCGGCAAACAGGTGGTATTCGCCGGGGGCGGGGAAGGCGTAGGTGAGGCGGAAGGAGCCGTCGGGCTGCGGGGCGGGGTGTTCGTGGGCGAAGTGGGTGAGGTCGCGGCGGACGAGGATGAGATGGCAGAGGCGTTCGTGCTGGAGTTCGAAGGTGGTGACGGTTTGGCGGGTTTGGCGGCGGCGGACGGTGAGGTGGAGGTCGACGGGGCGACCGGCGGTGGGGGAGGAGGTGGCTTTCAGTTCGAGGGTGAAGGGCGGCGGCGGGCGGCGGCGCGAGGGGTTGGCGTCGGCCACGGCGAGGGGGAAGGTGACGGTGAATGCCGTGGCGCCGGGCGGGGTGATGTGGAGCGTGAGCTGGTAGTCGCCGCCGTGGGGAAAGAAGGGATGGATACCGTATTCGCCGGGGACGCCTTCGGGGTGGGCGGTTTCCGAGAGCGCGGGCATGCCGGCCATGGAGGGCATGGTGATGCGGCTGGCGGTCTGGGCGCGGATGACCGGGGCGGGGCCGAGGAGGGGGTCGACGCGGGTGGTATCGACGACGCGGTATTCGATCTGCATCTCTTCCTGGGCAAAAAGGCCGCCGGCGGGGAGCCGGAGGGTGACCTCGTAGGGACCCGACTGGGCTACCGTGGCCAGGAGGAGGAGAAAGCAGGACATCTACTCAATACTGATGGTAGCGGCATTGGCGGGCTGGCCGTTGAGAGAGAGTGTTAACTCTACGGCGGCGCCGGCGGGGGAGTCGGCGGGGATTTCGAGGTTGGCCTGGGCGAGGCCGACGAAACCGGGGGTGAGGCCGAGGAAGAGGACGTTGGCCGGTCGGCCACCGATGGTGGCGGCGGGGGGGGCGAGGGCGCGGAGCAGGGAGGTGGTGGGGGCGGGATCGCCGGCGTCGAGGGGGCCGTCGAGCGGGCCCTGGCCGGTGAGGTAGACGGTCAGGATGCTGCGGCGGGGGGCGGGGGCGGCGGGGTCGTTGAGGCGGAAGTCCTGATTCTGGGCGATGGCGCGGCGGCCGTCGCGGAGGAAGATGCCGGGGGCGGCGGGGACGATCTGGACGGTGGCGGTGGAATCGCCGGCGGCGGTGGAGACGGTGACGGCCAGCGGGCCGGGTGGGGCGTTATACGGGACCTGGGCGTTGATCTGGTTGGGGGAGACGAAGACGAGGGGCCAGGGGCGGCCTGCGGCGGTGACGCGGACCCCGGCGAGTTGGCTGGGCAGGGGAACGGTGGAGGCCTGTGTGAGGCCGGGGGCGAAGTTGGCGCCGAACAGGGAGACGAGGGCGCCGGGCGCGACGGGACCGGCGGCGAAGCTGGCGCCGTTGACGATGCCGCCGGCGGCGAGCGCGGGGCGGGGGGCGAAGGTGACGCGGCGGATCCGGAAGTTCTGCCAGTCGGCGATGAGGAGGTCGCCGGAGGGGTGGATCGCCACCGAGTTGGGAAAGCGCAGGGCGCTTTCGGTGGCCGGGATATTGTCCGCCCCGCGTCCGGGCTGGCCCGTTCCGGCGACGGTGGTGATAGTGCCGTTGGGGGCGATGCGGCGGATGCGGTGGTTGCCCATGTCGGCGATGTAGAGGTTGCCGGCCGCATCGAGGGCGAGGGCGTTGGGCTGGTTGAGGCGGGCGGCGGCGGCGGGGCCCTCGTCGCCGGAGAAGCCGGCGGCGCCGGTGCCGGCCAGCGTGGTGATGAGGCCGGCCGGGGTGATGCGGCGGATCTTGTGGTTGCCCTGGTCGGCGATGAGCAGGTTGCCAGCGGGGTCGAAGAGGAGGTGGGTGGGGCTGCTGAGGCGCGCCGTGGCGGCGGTGGCGTTCTCCGGGGCATCCCCGGATGAGCCGGTGCCGGCGATGAGTTGGAGGCGGCCGTTGGGGGCGAGGCGGGCGATGCGATGGGAGTGGAGTTCGGCGAAGTAAAGGGAGCCGTCCGGGGCGTAGGCGGCGGCGGAGGGCCAGTCGAGGGGGCTGGAGGTGGCGGGGATGTTGGGGGAGAAGAAAGTGTGGAGATTGCTGCCGACGAGGGTGGTGATGCGGCCGTCGGAGGCGACCAGGCGGATGCGATTGTTCTTCTGGTCAACGATGAGCAGGGCGCCGTCGGGGGTGGGTATGGCTTGGGCGGGGCCGTAGAGGCGGGCGCTGGCGGCGGGTCCGTTGTCGCCCGCCGCCGCGGCGCCGCCCTGGGGGCTGCAGCGGGAGTCGATGGCGGGGCGTTCGCCGCTGCCGGCGACCGTCGTGAGGATGCCGTCGGGGGCGAGGCGGCGGATCCGCTGGTTGGAGGAGTCGGCGATATAGATGTTGCCAGCGGGGTCGACGGTGAGGTGGCTTTGCTCTTCAAAGCGGGCGGGGTCGCACTCGTTGACGAGGAAGGCGAGGCCGAGGGCGGCGGCGGTTGCGGGGCCGCCCTCGCCGGAGAAGCCGCGTTCGCCGGTGCCGGCGATGGTGGTAACGAGGCCGGTGGCGAGGAGCAGGAAGGGGCTCATGTCCGTCATGCTAGCGCGAAAGGGGTGCGGGGCAAGCGTCAACCGGCCAGGGCGGTGCGAGTTAACAACTGGCCCTGTTGGCGATGAGTCGGGAGGGCGGGTAACGGCGGCAAGGCCATCGCCTCGGCTGCCCCCGGTGGGCCTCGGGGCACGAATGAGCGAAGACGTGTACTGGCGATCGCCCTGGCCGAGTGAAGCTACCCGCTACAATTTCGGGTACAGGGAAGGTCTCCGGCCGGTTGCAACAGTCGCCAAGTTGTTGAAAAAAATGGTGAACGCGGATGGAATCGAACCATCAACCTACTGATTAAGAGTCAGTTGCTCTGCCAATTGAGCTACGCGTCCCCAAGCTGACGACATCTGTCAGAATACCATGCAGCGGCTATTGCGGCAAATTTCTGGCCGCAATTTGTGCAATGTCGAGCAGTTGCGGCGGACGGTCGCTCACCGCGGCGAGACCGTCGCGGAACATGGTGTTGCAGAACGGGCAAGCCGCGGCGACGATGTCGGCGCCCGTGCCCGCCAGCTCCTCCGCACGAGCATGGTTCACGCGGCTCCCCGGCTCCTCACCCAGAAACGCCAACCCGCCCCCCGCCCCGCAGCAGAAGCCCCGCTCCCGGCTCCGCGGCGCCTCCACGAGCGCTCCCGCCGATGCCGCCACCGCGCGCGGCTCCTCGTAAATATCCTGGTAGCGTCCCAGGTAACACGGGTCATGGTAGACCACCGTCTGCTCCGGCGGCGCCGGCGTGGCGTACCGCGCCAGCAGTGCCGAATGGTGCTCAATCTCCAGGTTCACGCCAAACTCCCGGTAGTCCTGGCCCAGCGTGCGGACGCAATGCGGACAGATCGACAGCATTTTCTTCGCCCCCACGGCCTCGATGGCTTCAATGTTCTGGTTCGCCAACGTCTGAAAGACCAGATCGTTACCCAGCCGCCGGGCCGAATCGCCCGAACAGCGCTCTTTCTTCAACACGCCGAAGGAGATATTATGGTGCCGCAGCACCTGCACAAGCGAACTGACAATCTCGCGCCCGGCCGGGTCGTAGCTGCCCATGCAGCCCATCCACAACAGGTACTCCTGCGTGCCATCGTACAGCGGCAGGCCTTCGGCCTTCACAAAACGGTCCCGCTGCAGGGCAGGGAAGCCCATCGGGTTGCCGTAGCGCTCCAGGTTCAGGAAGAGTTTGGTGCCGTGTTCGTCCTCCCAGGCCCCTGTATTCACTGCCCCGCGCCGGAGGCCGATTATTACCGGCAGGTGTTCAATACCCACCGGACACTGGTACTCGCAGGCGCCGCACGTCGTGCACTGAAAGGCTGCTTCCTGCGAGATATGCAGGCCGAGCAGCGGCTCCTCGCTGGCCACGCCAAACTCGTTCAAATAGTCGCGCGCTCCCAGAATGATCTGCTTGGGGTTGAGCAGTTTGCCCGTGTTCGCCGCCGGGCAGTGTTCGGTGCAGCGGCCGCATTCGACGCAGGAGAAGGCTTGGAGGACGGTGAGTTTGGTGACGTCCTTGCCGCTGACGAGGCCGAAATCCTCGTCGCCGGCCAGAGGCGGGATGGCCGAGAAGGAGCCGCGGGAGAGAAAGACCGTAGCGGGGCTGAGGACCAGATGGAGATGTTTGGTGTGGGGGATGAGGGGCAGGAAGATGAGCAGGGCGAGGGTGTGGACCCACCAGAGGCCCTGGTAGAGCGGGCCGGTGGGGGACCAGGCGAAGTCGGCGAGGTAGGTGACCATCAGAACGAAGATGAGCAGGGCGATGAAGCCCGACTCCCAGGAGACCTCCCCCAGCCACTCCGGACGCCAGACCAGGCGGCGGATGGCGAGGCCGGCGATGGAGACGGCCGTGACGACGGCAAAGGCGGCGGCGAGCCAGCCGAGCGGATTGCCGTGGATGGAGAACAGTGGGAGGCCGACGCCGATGGCAAAGTGGTTGAGGGTGATGAGGCCGAAAGCGCAGAAGCCCCAGAAGACGAAGGCGTGGAGGAGGCCCGGGAGCGGCCGTTCCTGAATCACTTTGGCTTGGCAGAGGACTTCCCAGAAGAAGTCCCAGACGCGGCGGCCGACCGGGGCGAGTTGGAAGTCCGCGTCCGGCTTGGCGGCGCTGAGGAGTTTGACGACCGTCGAGAAGCGCCGGGCAAAACCGAACAGGGCCAACGCCAGCAGGACGAGGAACATCGCCGATTCAACGGCGGACAGGGGAGCCATAAGAATACGCTACACCACCGGGGTTGGGAGGTTGGCTGGCGAGGTGCTCTGCGCCCGCGCCGTGCCGTTTAGCGGGGCGGCACGCCCGTGCAGTCGGTGCTGTCGAGGAGATTGTAGAAGGGTTCGGTGAAGATGGGGAGGTCCGTTGGCCGAAAGCCGTTTTCGGGCGTGACATCCAGGGTAAAGAGGAACGGCCCGGGTCCGCCGGCCGACTCGAGAAATCCCTGCGCCGCCGCCGTGGAGACGACGGGCCACAACTCGGAGGCCTGTTCGAGGAGGCCGAGCCGCTCCAGCTGCGGCGGCGTCAACAGGGCCCGGTTGGCGGCCACCAGGGTGAGGCCCCGCTCGCGGACCGCGCGCAAGTCCGCGTAGACACGGGCCACGGCCAGACCGATCCGGAGCGGGTTGAGGGGAGAGTCGGCCAGGGCGCTGCAGCTCTCGCTCCAGGCCGTGGTTTGGTGCTCCGGAGCGACCGCGCTGCTGTAGGCGTCCTGGTTGGCGCGATAGCGGGTGATCTGTTCGGGCGAGAGTTCGAGAAACCGTTCGAGCGAGGTGGGGTCTTCCGCGGCGCGCCGGGCGGCGGGCTGGCGGGGGGGCGCCGGCGGGACGTTAGCCGGCAGCAAGGACAAGTCGGGGAACGGTTGGAGGCCGAAGCGCACGGGCATCAGCAAAAGCCTGTGCGCTTCCGGGGCGAGCTGATTACTCAGCCGGTCGGCCTCGATCAGGTTTTGCAGGCGCGTGCTTTGGTCCGGGGTCAGGAGTGCCAACTGGCGGGCGGTGACGGCGCGCTCCCGTTCGGCGGTCTCGCGTTTGATGGTGACCAGCTCGGCGAAGCGGAGCCCAAGGGCCAGGGGGGCGAGGGGCTCGCGACGGCGTTCTTCGGCAATCTCCCGCCAGACGGTAAGCGAACGTTTGCCCGCCTGGTTCAGATATGCGCCGTAGTCGAGCAGGTTTCGGGCGATTTCGGTGGTCTGGCGGGGGGTGAGGGCGAGGTAGACGGCGATGGGCGGGGGTGCGTTTTGCGCGAGGTTTTGCGCGAGGATGATGGGGGCGGAGAGCAGAAAGAGTAAAGAGCGCATACCGATGAAGTCGGCGGGAGGCGGCGGCTCTCTCACCGGGACGAAATATTGCTGTGCGGGCTCGGCTGGCGGCGGAGCGGAGGGGCTACCGGCGCACCCAGACGCGTCCGGCGTCGGCGAGGCCGAGGGCGACTTCGCGGTCTCCGCCGACGCGCACCGACAGGGTTTGTTCGTCTTTGCGCGCCGCCAGTACGAGGGCCGCCGCGGGCCGGATACCGAGCCCGTCGAGATACTCGAGCAGCTTGCGGTCGCGCTCAAAGACGCTGACGACCGTGGCGCGGGCGCCGGCGGGCAGTTCGTTGAGCGGCACGAGGCCCCGGGCGCGCCGCTGTTCGCGGGTTTCGGCGAGCAGGCCGTGGCCGTGGGGGCAGTCGGCCTGCGCCCCGAGTTTCTCGGCAAGCTTCTTTTCGAAATCGGCGGAAACGGCGTGTTCGAGCTGTTCGGCCTCGTCGTGGACCTTGTACCACTCCATGCCGAAGACTTCGGCGAGCATTCGTTCGATGAGGTAGTGGCGGTGGAGGAGGCGGTTGGCGATGTCGCGGCCAGCGGTGGTGAGGCAGAGGCGGCCGTCGGCTTCGACGCGAATGCAGCCATCCCGCTTCAGGCGGCGGATGGCCATGGTGACGGCGGGGGCGGAGACGTGCAGCCAGCGCGCCAGGGTGGCGGCGATGACGAATTCGCCGTCGGCCTCGGCTTCGGCGATCGCTTTGAGATAGTTCTCTTTGGAGATCGTAATCTGCAACCCCTTATTGTATCGGCTTGATTTTAAGAAACGCGCACAACGGACTCGCTTCGGCCCGGCAGGAGGTGCCGGGCCTGCACCGCCTGTGCGCTTGGAAGAAACGCGCACAACGGACTTGCTTCGGCCCGCAGGAGGTGCCGGGCCTGCACCGCCTGTGCGCTTGTAAGAAACGCGCACAACGGACTACAGCCTGTGCGCTATGCTTTGAGAGTTTCCATCATGCGTCTCCTCGTTGCTTTCCTGAGTGTGAGCCTGTTTTCCGCCTCCGGCGAGTTTCGCCGGGATATCGAATTTGCGCGTCCGGACGGCTTTCCGTTGACGCTCGACGCCTGGGTGCCGGAGGGGCCGGGGCCGTTTCCGACCGTCATCGTGGTGCACGGCGGCGGCTGGGAGGCCGGCGATAAGAACACCTACGTACCGCCGCTGTTTCCGCCCCTGATTCGGGGCGGTTTTGCGTGGTTCACCATCAACTACCGGCTCAGCCCGCGGTTCCAGCATCCGGCGGCGCTCGAGGATGTGAACGCGGCGATCGTGTGGGTGAAGCGCAACGCCGGGGCGTACAAGGTAGACCCGGCGCGCATCGCGCTGATGGGCGAGAGCGCCGGCGGCCACCTGGTTGCGCTGGCCGGCGCGCGCCATACCCCGGCCACGCGGGTGGCGGCCGTGGTGTGTTTCTACTGCCCGACCGATCTCGAAGCCCGGTCGAAACTGCTCGGTTCGCCCGGCAAAAATGTCACGCAACTGCTTGGCGTTACCGGGCTGACGCCCCCGGAGCTGGCCAGGATGCGGGAGGCCTCGGGCATTACCTACGCCAAACGGGACATGCCGCCAATTCTGTTCATCCACGGCACCAGGGACGATGCCGTGCCGTTCGCCCAATCGACGTCGATGTGCGCGAAGATGAAAGCTGTGGGTGCTTCGTGTGAAGTGTTCCCCGTCCCGGATGCTCCCCACGGCGTTGGCCCCTGGGAGAGGGTTCCGGCTTACCAAAACTACAAGGAGAAAATGGTCGAGTGGTTGAAACTAAAGATGCAGTAGCCGAGTTGACAGAGTCGCAGCAGTGGATGGAGTTGGAGCGCCAATATGTGATGCCCACTTACGCCCGATATCCGCTGGCGCTGCGACGCGGCAAGGGCTGCTACCTCTACGGTCTCGATAACCGGAAGTATCTCGACCTGCTCAGCGGCATCGGCGTCAACGCCCTGGGCCACGCCCACCCGCGCATTACGAAGGTGATTCAGAAGCAGGCCGCCCTGCTGCTGCACACCTCGAATCTCTACTATCACGAGTACACCGGCAAGCTCGCGCAGCGGCTGTGCGAGATCTCGGGGCTCGATCGCGTATTCTTTACCAACTCGGGCGCCGAGTCGATGGAAGGGGCGATCAAGATCCTGCGGGCGCACGCGGGGCCGGAGCGGCCGGAGATTATCGCGCTCGATAACTCCTTCCACGGACGGACCATCGGGGCAATTTCGATCACGGGCCAGCCGAAGTACCGCAAGGACTTTGAACCGCTGCTGCCGGGGCCGCGGTGGATTCCGGCCAACGATATCGCCGCTCTTGAAGCGGCCTTCAGTGAACGCACGAGCGGCATCGTGATCGAAGGCATCCAGGGCGAAGGAGGCATCCATCCGATGCAGCCCGAGTTCCTGCGGACGGCCCGGCGCCTCGCCGACCGTTACAACGCTCTCCTCGTGTTCGACGCCATTCAGTGCGGCGTGGGGCGGACCGGCCAGTACTGGTCGCACAGCCTGATTGCTCCCGAAGTGAAGCCGGACGTGATGGTGACGGCCAAGCCGCTCTCCTGCGGTCTGCCGATGGGGGTGATTCTGACGAACGAACGCGCGGCGGCGGCCATTAAGCCCGGCATGCACGGGACGACGTTCGGCGGCAATGTGCTCTCTTCGGCGGTCGCGCTCGAGTTTCTCGATATCCTCGACGAACTCCTGCCGCAGATCAACCGCGTGGGCGAGTACTTCCGCGCCGGACTCCGCGACCTCCAGGCCCGCCACAAGTTCATCAAAGAGGTGCGCGGCCACGGCCTCATGATCGGCGTCGAACTCGACCATCCCGGCAAAGACTACGTCATGCAGGGCATCGAACAGGGCGTCCTGTTCAACTGCACCCACGACACCGTCCTGCGCTTCCTGCCGCCCTACATCGTAACCGAGAAAGAAGTCGACCAGGCGCTGAAGGTGCTTGGCCGGCTTTTCCGGGCCTACCGCAGGCCGAAAAAAACGAAATAAGTGAGAACCGCGCGCTCGGGCCGCCACTGTCACCGTACATGGCCAGAGCGCGCCGGATCACCCTTCCTTTCTTCCCCCACTATATCCGCCAACCCGCGGTGGCGCCGGCGTTTGGGCGCGCCGACGACTACCACGCCTACCTCTACGTGCTCGGCCGGTCCGCGGCGCGGCATCATCTGTCCGTGTTGGGCTACGCGCTCGCTCCGGACGCCGTCCATCTGCTGGTGCTGCCGGTCACGGCGCCGGCGCTGTCGCGCGCCATGGCTCAGGTGAACCGGGAGTATGCGCTCTGGCGGCACATTCGGGAACGGCGAAACGAACCCATCTGGCGGGGGCGGTTTCTCTCGTGCGCCTTCGGACGGCCGCAAATTTGGGCAGCGATGCGCTTCATTGAAGATCTACCGGCTCCCGTGTCGAGCCGTGAGGCGCATCATGAGGGCGTCGATCCCCTGGGAATTCTCGATTTGGACCTCTGGCGGGAGGTATATGGACCGGCGCGCTGGAAGCGCTTTGCCGGCCTTGCCGATGCTGAGTTCGCCGCGGCGTTGAGCGCCGGAGCCGCCTCCGGCTTGCCCCTCATGGAGATGACCCAGGCCCTGGCGGCAACCCGATAGGAACTATTCTCATCTGGTAGAAAACTGCATCGATCGTCACCCCTGCTGCATCCACAGAAGAGAATGGACGTAGAGCAGCGGATGGATTGGTTTCGTGCTCATTGCGTGGCGGCAGGGTTGCCCTGCACCCATCAACGGCAGGTGCTTTTTCGGGCCCTGCTTGAAGCAACGGATCATCCCAGCCCGGAGTCTCTGTATGAGAGGGTTCGGCGGGAGATTCCCTCCATTTCGCTGGGGACCGTTTACCGCAACATCCACACCTTTCTCGATCGAGGTCTGATTGGGGAGGCGAGTTTGCACCACGGATCGCTGCGTTTGGAGGCGAACCCGGAGCCCCATCATCATTTTGTCTGCACCGTATGCCGGATGATGTTCGACCTTCCGGCCGAAGGCAGCGAGGCAATACATTTACAACAGCCGTTGCCACCCGGATTCCGGGTCAACCGCTTCATTATGGAGGCGCACGGACTTTGTCCGGATTGCGCTTCCCAATCTACTTAGGAGATAAGCACGCATGCTTGGAGTTGGAGAGAAGTTTCCGGCGTTTCATCTGAACGCCGCCGTCAGCCTCGAACAGGGCAAAGAGTTCGCGGAGATCCATCAGGACTCCTACCCGGGTAAGTGGAAGGTCTACTTTTTCTGGCCCCTCGACTTTACCTTCGTCTGCCCGACCGAGATCGCGGCATTCGGCAAGGCAAACAAGGAGTTCGCGGACCGGGATGCACAGGTGCTCGGCGGTTCGACCGACTCCTGGTTCACCCACCTGAACTGGCGCAAGCACCACGACGACCTGCGCGATCTGCCGTTCCCGATGCTGTCCGACTTCAAGTCGGAACTCGTCACCGCGCTCGGCATCCGCGACCCGAAGATCGGCGCCGCGCAGCGCGCTACCTTTATCGTCGACCCGGAGAACATCATCCGCTTCGTCAGCGTGAACGACCTGTCGGTGGGCCGGAACCCCAAAGAGGTTTTGCGCGTTCTGGACGCCCTGCAGACCGACGAACTCTGCCCCTGCAACTGGGAGAAAGGCCAGCCGACCCTGAGCTAGGCAGTCGCCCGAAAAGAACGCGAGCGGGCCAGGACGGCCCGCTCTTTTCTTGCCTGGAATTCCTTTTATGAATCTCGAACATCTCATGGAAACCGTCCCGGCCTACGCCAAGGACTTGAAACTCAACCTGAGCAGCGTCATGCAGCAGCCTGACCTGACTCCGCAACAGGCGTGGGGCTCGGCGCTGGCTTGCGCCATGGCTGCCCGCAACCCGCGGCTACTGACGGCCATCGCCGCGGAGGCCGCCAAGCACCTCTCGCCCGAAGCCGTGGAGGCCGCCAAGGCCGCGGCTGCCATCATGGGCATGAACAACGTCTTCTACCGCTTTCACCATCTCACCACCAATCAGAAGTACTCCACCATGCCGGCCCGCCTGCGCATGAACGTTTTGCGCACGCACGGGATCGCCCACGTGGATTTTGAACTCTTCTGCCTGGCCGTTTCCGCCATCAACGCCTGCGATAAGTGCGTCGATTCGCACGAAAAAGTAGTGCGCGAGAAGGGATTGGCCGAGGAGAATGTGTTGGCGGCGGTACGGATTGCTTCGGTTCTGCATGCTCTGGCCAGCGTGTTGGACGCCGAAGCGGTGCTGGTTTCGGCCTAGCCACGGCAAATCAATCCTGTAGTAGACTGGTGGCGAACAGGGAGCGCGTTTCTCCCGTTACTTTCCAGGTTTGAACAAGAGGTCCCCTGTGTGGATCAAATTCGTGCTGTTGAGCGCCCTGTCGGTTTGCGCGCTGGCTTCCCCGATTGCTCTGATCATTGATGCTCCCTCCCCGATGCCGCGAGAGGTAGCTTTCTCCTTCCGGCAGGAACTTGATCAGGCTTTTGGCGAGACCGGCTACCGTTTCACCTGGATCGACCGGGCGAAGATGCGGCCTGAGGACTCGTTTCCGGATTTGGTGGTGGTGCGGTTTCAATCGGAATGCCGGATGGACACGCCCACGCCACGCGTTACGGCAGGCGGACCCCATGCTCTCGCCTGGACCCATCGAACGGGGCAGGAGATGCTGCCCTTTATGGAAGTGGACTGCGCCCGGGTGCGGAACATGTTGCGGGTCGTCGCCAATGGTGAGCCGATGGCGGCTCGGCAGGAGATGATCGGCCGGGCCCTGGGCCGCGTGGTTGCCCATGAACTCTACCACGTGCTGACCGGCAGTCCGGCGCACGCCGTGGCCGGGATCGCGCAGCCTAGCCTTTCGCCCGCTCACCTGGTCAGCCCCGCGCTTGGCTTCACGCCTCGCGAAGTGAATCTGCTGGCGCAGCGCAGTATGGCCGCGGAGCGGACGCAGGCTCCGTTGCCGGCGGCCGGAGAGCCGGCTAGCGACTCCGCCCGGTAGCGAATCCCAACGACGCCAGGCCGTCCACCATAAACTGCACGGCCAGCGCCATCAGCAGCATGCCCATAATGCGGCTCAGAATGTGAATGCCGGTCTCGCCGAGCATTTTGCGGACCCGGTCGGCGGCGGAGAGAATGAGATAGGCTGCGGCGGCCGTGAGTGCGAGCGCGGCGATGACCAGGCCGAATTTGACGGGCGTTTCGGCGCTCCCGATCAGGACCATCACCGTTGAAATCGCCCCCGGTCCGGCCAGCATCGGCATGCCGAGAGGAACAATGCCGATGTCGGCTTTGTGGGCACCCTCGTCGGCCTCCTTTTCGGTTTCGTTGGTGGCCGGGCGCCGCGCCTGCACCATGTCGATGCCGATCAGCAGCAGGATGATGCCGCCGGCGATCTTGAAGGCTGGCATCGTGATGCCGAGAACGTCGAAGACCAGCGAGCCCGCCAGGGCGAAGCCGGTTAGCAGAAAGAAGCAGGTAAACGAGGCGCGCCGCGCCATCGCCCGCCGGTGGCTTTGGGAGGATGAAGCCGTCATCGCCAGAAACGTTGGCACGAGAGCAAACGGATCCACCAGGAAAAAGATCGACGAGAGCGTCACCAGGAAGAACTGGATCGCTTGGGCGAGTTCGGTAGCCACGCACCTCTATCGTAAACCTTCAGAGGGAACCCGCCTTGATCTTCCAAACGTTCTGTTCGCGCAGATTCGATAGCCAGACATAGCCGTGGCCGGCCTGTATCGCATCGCCGCCCGGTCCGGACCACTGGCCCACTACTTTATTGTTCTTCACGTCGATCTTCGTAATGGGATGCTCAAAGGAGGTCACCCACACGTAGCCGTCGAAATAGTCGATCTCGCCGCCGCCGCCCGGCAGACCGGCTTCGATGGTCGCGACTACCTTGTTGGTGGCGATATCGACGCGGGTGATGGTTCCTTTGCCCTGATCGTAGGTCCAGACGGAGCCGGCGCCGGTGCACAGGAAGCGCGGCTTGTCGCCAACGGGAATCTCCGCCACCACCTTGTTGGTCTTCGGGTCGACCCGGACGAGCAGGCTTTTTTCGGTCGACGTCACCCAGACGCTCCCATCGGCCGCCACCTCGGCCGCGTTCGAGCCGGGCGGCAGCGGGATTTCCGCCACCACGGTATTCCTCTTCGGGTCGATCCGCAGGAGGGTCCCTTTATCTGTCGGGTACCAGATGGCGTTTTTGCTCGCGGCGAGTCCGCCCTCGGAGTTGGCCGGGCCGTAGGGCAGCGTGGTGAGCAACCGGTTGGTTTTGGCGTCGATGCGCGCCAGCGCCTTATCGCCGCACAGGGGCGCCCAGATGGAACCGAATCCCGCGGTGATCCCGCTGCAGGGCTGTTTGCCGACTTCGACGGTGGCCGTCACCTGATTGGTCCGGCTGTCCATCCGCGAAACCGTCCCCTTGGGTTTGTTCGAAACCCAGACAGCGTCCTTGGTGATGACGAGCCAATCGGGTACCCCGGGGACGTTGAAGACGGCGTCGGGCTTTACCTCGCTCATGGGATGCTTCACCGCGGGGTCGCTCACGCCGGGGCGGGGAACCCGGGGCGGGCGGTTGCCTTTTTTCATCTGGGGCGGCTGGGCCCAGGCGGTCGCGGTGATGACGGCGATGCTAATCCAAAGTTTCATGGCGTTCCGGTACTCCCGTTCGAAAAGTTCCTCGGCGGGCGAGGATAGATGGTAAAGCTGCGCAGGGCCTTGCGCTCGGGCTTCCCGGCCATGCGGGCCAACTCCCGGACCAACTCCTCGAGGTGGTCGACCGATAAATCGAGCCGGTGTTCGGCGGGCTGATACATGGTTCGCACCGGATAGTCGACGAATGGCGTCGAGGATTGCTCGATGTGCGTTCCGAGAATGTGACGCACGGGCCGGCGGACCGCGAACGCGAGCAGATTCTGCATGCTGGCCAGATAGCGGGGGAAATCCTGAATGTACAGCCGGCCCGGGTAGAGGGAGTCGCCGGTGAGCAGCAGGCCGGTGGGCTGATCGTAGAAGGCAACGCTGGCTGAGTCGTGACCCGGGATGGCGAGCGCTTCGACGGTTCGCCCGCCAAGGTCCACCGACTCGGCAAAACCGGGCGCCATGACGGTCACGCCGCGGAGCGCCCGGAGTTCGGCATCGCCGGCGACGTGGTCGCCGTGGGCGTGGCTGTGCACGACGAGGAGCGGCAGACCCCGGCGTAACTTTTCGACGATGGCGGCCGTCCCGGGCCGGCCCGCCCCGGTATCGAGCAGCAGCGCCCGCTCCCGGCCGAAGAGAAGATAGAGAAACGGCTTTTCATAGTGGACGCATCCGCTTTGGCGCAGAATCAGCAGGTCGTCGTTATAGGCGTGCACCTGCCAGTCCGGGACTTGGGCGCAGTCCGGGCCGCCCGTCGTCCAATGGGCGGGCAGCACCCCGGCTTGCAGCGCGAAAGCGAGCAGCGGCAGCATTAGCCCTCGACCGCCAGCCGGTCTTCCGGCGCGGGGTTGTACATGCGGTCGAAGTTGTTTCCCGTTGCGGTCTGCGTGAGCAGCGTCACGCCCACCAGCGTAGCGAGGCTGACTACGGGAGGCAGCAGCGTGTCCAGGCCCGCCAGCGCTGGAGGCATTGTGAAGTGGCAAACGACCCGGACCGCCGTGCCCGCCAGAATTGCCGCCTTCGCGGCCGTGGCCGTCGCCTTGCGCCAGTAGACGCCGAGCACCAGGGGCGCCACGCAGCCGGCAAAAACAATGTCGAAGGCGATTACGAGCAGGATGCCCGGCTCGGGTCGCACATAGGCCACCCACGCGCCGGCCGCCGCGGTGGGAATCGCCAGAACCCTCGACAGCAGCAGCATCCGGGCATCGCTCACCGCTGTTTTCGACCAGCGCTGATAGACGTTCCGAGCCAGCACCACCGAGATCACCAGCATCGCCCCGTTGGCCGTCGACATGGAGGCGCCGAGCACACCGACAAAGACGAGCACCCCGAGCCAGTAAGGCAGGTGTTCGGCGGCCAGCGTCGGCAGCACCATGCGCGGGTCGGCCACGGTGGGCACGAGCGAGATGGCGGCGAGACCGAGTACGGAGGCGCACAGGCCGATGAGCATGGTTTGGACGCCGGCGTAGTAGCAGGCGCGCTGCGCCGTGCGCGGGCTGTTGGCCGCGAAGACCCGTTCCATGAAGTCGAGCGCCATGGCATTGCCGAAGGCGAGCGAAATCATCGCGGCCCAGTTGATCATGGCGCCGTGTTCGAGCGAGGTGATGCCGCGGACGTCGAGCCGCTCGACGGGTACTTTCGCGAGCAGGTCTCCCAGACCGTAACGCCAGAGCACGTAGCCGGCCGAGCCGGCGAATCCCACGAGGGCAACGTGAATCTGGAAGAAGTCCGTCCAGATGGCGGCGAACAGGCCGCCCGCCATGGTGTAGATCACAATGATCGTCGTCGTAATCGCGAGCGAGGCGCCGTAGCTCAGGCCGCTCACCACCGAAAAAATCCAGGCTACCGCCGACAGGTTGCCGGCAATGACCACCGTGAAACAGACAATCGTGAGAGCGGAGGTGAGCGCCTCGGTCTGCTTGTCATAGCGGCGGTAGAAGAATTCGGGCAGGGTCAGCAGGTCCATGCGGTTCAGCGGCGCGGCCAGGAAGCGGCCGACGAAAAACAGGCTCAACGCGAGGCCGACGGGGATCATAACCCCGGCCCAAAAGCCGGTGGCCCACGTCATCGAAACATTGCCCAGCGTGGCGTTGCCATCCACGGCCTGCGCCATCAGCGCCGTGCCGATGACCAGAAACGGCATCGCCTTGTTGCAGACGGTGTAGTTCTTGCTCGAACCGCGAACCTGGGTGTACGTATACAGGCCGATGGCCAGGGAGATCGCCATGAAGACGATTACGGGCCAAAACATCAGTGTCATGGAACTCTGCCTCGGGGAAGGGAAGCGCCACGACAAGGGGCTGCTACTACAACGCGGTAGACCTCATTGTAGGCAATCGCCGCAGTTCTGCGGTATCGGTTCTTTTTATGGCCTATATTAGAAACTTGTCTCTCTTTGCCGAAATCACCCCGGTGCAGTGGCGCACCCTGCTGGCGGCCATGCTCGGCTGGATGCTGGACGCGATGGACGTCATGCTGTACTCGTTTGCGCTGGTGGCCATCCAGCAGGAGTTTGCGCTGACGGGTACCCAGAGCGGCCTGTTGACCACCGCCATGCTGTTCGCGGCCGCGCTCGGCGGGATTCTGGCCGGGTATCTGGCCGACCGCGTTGGGCGGACGCGGGTGTTGATGGGCTCCATTCTGACCTACTCCCTGTTCACGGCGGCGATTGCGACGGCCAGCAGCTTTGAACAGCTGCTGTTTTGGCGGATTCTGGTGGGTTTTGGGCTCGGCGCCGAGTGGAGCGCGGGCACCGTGCTGGTGGCCGAATCGTGGCCGGCCCGGCACCGCGGCAAGGCGATCGCGATCACGCAGTCCGGTTGGGCGATCGGCTACATTCTGGCCAGCCTGCTGGCGGCGGCGATTCTGCCCACCTACGGGTGGCGGCCGCTGTTTGCCCTGGGCATCCTGCCGGCGCTGCTGACGCTGTGGATCCGCCGGGCGGTGCCCGAGCCGGCGGCGTGGTCGCCGGCCTTGCCGCGGCAGCCGCTCGGGAGCTTGTGGCGGCCGCCGCTGCGGCGCTATGTGCTGGTTTCGGTGAGCATGGCGAGTCTGATTCTGTTTGCCTATTGGGGGCTGTTCACCTGGGTGCCGGCGTATCTGGCCTCGCCGGTGGAGAAGGGGGGCGCGGGGTTGAGCGTGGTACGGTCGACAGGGTTCATCATTCCGATGCAGTTGGGGGCGCTGGCCGGCTATCTGAGCTTCGGCTTTCTGGCGGACCGGTTCGGACGGCGGCCGGCGTTTGTGGGGTTTCTGCTGGGGGCGGGGGTGGTGACCTACCTCTACGGGGGCCTCGCGCAGAGTCCCGGTTTCCTGTTGGCGCTGGGGCCGCTCGTGGGGTTCTTCGGGCACGGCTACTACAGCGCGTTCGGGGCGATCTTGAGCGAACTGTTCCCGAGCGGGATCCGCGCCACAGCGCAGGGCTTCTGCTACAACGGGGGCCGGGTGGTGAGCGCGCTGGCGCCGGCCGGCATCGGGTTTCTGGCCGACCGGCATGGCCTCGGCGCGGCGCTGGCGATGACGGCGGGCTTCTTCGCGCTGGGCGGGCTGCTGGTTTTGGGTTTGCCGGAGACGAACGGCCGCGATCTCGAGTAGGCGGCGCTACGGCGGCGAGAGGGGGTAGAACTGGTTTCGGGTCTTCAGATCGACCGGGAAGACCAGGCCGGCGCGGCGGTCCGCGATCCACAGCCTCTGTTCGTGGATGGCCAGCGCCACCGGTTCGCCGAAGTTGTAGTCGCGCAGGAAGGTGTAACTGCCCCCGATAAACTCTGTCCAGCGCACGGTGAGCGGCCGGTTGGGGGCCGGGGGAGCGGGCAGGGTCAGAACGGTGTCCCGGCGCCGTTCCGCCAGGTAGAGGCGGGCGGAGGCGGCGTCGTAGACGATCGACCAGGGTTCGGCAAGCGCGGTGTCGTCGGCGAACGCCTGCAGCCCGGCGGCCGGATGGCGCAGGTCCAGCAGGAGAACCCGGCCCTGGCGCGTGTCGGTGAGAAAGAGGCGGCGACCGGCACCGTCCAGGGCGAACGAGGAGATTCGCGCGTTGCTCGCGGCGAGCCGCCGGGGAGGGCCGGTGCGCGGCAGGGCCCAGAGGGTGCCGGTGGGGCTGGCGGCGTAGAGGCACTGGGCCGGCGGGTCCCAGACGAGGGCCGTGGGCGGGGCGTTGAAGTCGAGGCCGGGCTGCCGGAGATCGAACGTCCGGTTGTCACGCTGCGTTCCGTCGGGGTGGTATTCGTCGATCACAATCGCACCGCCGCGAAGCAGCAGCGAAACGAACAGGATCTCCCGCGTGTCTCCGGAGATCTGGACGGGACCGGAGGCGGCCGCTCCCACGAGCGAGCCTTGCGCGAAGCGGACGACCGGCGCCGCGGCCGCCGGGAACTCGCGTTGCGCCCGCGGGGCGGTCCGGACCTGCTGCTGCTGCTGCTGCTGCTGCTGCTGCTGCTGCTGGGGCGGGAGCACTCGGGCCTGCGAAGGATCGAGACGGTAAATGCCGTCATCGCTGTGGAGAAACAGCTGTCCGGAGGCGACCAGCAGTTGCCGGGGCGCCGCCGGGAGGGCGCAGGCGGCCAGCAGCAGCCCGCCGGCGATGCGGGAGGCGCTCGGCGTCAGCAGCTTCTCTACCCAGTCGATGACGAATCCCAGGCCGCGGAATCCGATCAGCAGGCCGAACAGCAGAACCGGGATCGCCTGGTTGAGGCGCAGTTCGGTCTGCAGAAAGCCCACGCGGCTTTCGGTCAGATAGAGCAACAGCCAGGCGGCGACGCCGTAGATCAGCAGGGCGAGCGTGTTGCGTCTCCAGCAAGCGAGCTGCAGCGGCTGCCGGCGGGCAAACGAGGCGGTCAGCGGCAGGGCGGCTCCGGCGACCGTGCCGCTGAGCAGGCAGCCCAGCAACAGATACCACGGCATGGCGATCTGGTAAGAGATCGGGAACTCCTGCGAGGCGGTCGGGCCGCCTTCGAGCAGGCGGTAGCGCACCTTCAGGCGGAGCGACTGGGGCTGTTCCCGCAGGGGGACGGCGAAGGCTTTGGTCCATTGATTCCAGGGAATCCGGGCGGCCAGCGTTAGCGTGGCGCGGCGCGACCTGGTCAGGCGCGTCCATTCCGGCGGAACTGCGGAGGCGGGGCAACCCTCAAGGGCGGAGAGGGTGTGGAAGTCGTCGGCCCATTCGCAACCGGTTATGTCGCCGGCATGCGCGGCGTGGGTCCATTGCAGAGTGACTTTACAGGACCCGGACGACCCCAGGCCGACCGGCCAGGACGGGCAACCCTCGGCCAGCGTGAGCGCCGGGGCGGAGCCTTCGATGTAGATGGGCAGTTCGCCGTTTTCGGACTTCCCGCCCGCTGTGATCGTGAACGGGGCGAGGCCAACCGCGGAGTAGTTATTCGTATCGTTGAAGACGAGGTCGGCGGCCCAGCAGCGCATGTCCTCGGGCCGGGCGAGCGGAACAACATAGAAGCGGCGCAGGTCCTGGGGGCCCAGCCCGTAGCCGGTGGTGGCGATGCGAAACGAGGCGGTACGCTGGCAGTCGAAATTTGGGGGACAGCCCTCGACGAAAGGCCCGGGCTTTTCGAGACACGAGGCGGGAGCGAGATTTTTCACCGGCTGGTTGTTGAGTCCGAAGCGGGCGCCGTCCAGCCGTAGGTCGATTCGGGGTTGAGCCCCCAGGGCTCCGGCGAGTGCAAAGACGAGATAGGCGATCCGCATGGAGGTATCCTGACGCAGAAGTTGGTATAGGTCAATGGCGGGGCTGCTGGTGGAGGCCCCGGCTCTGTTATCGTTGTCGCATCGGAAATCCTCATGACCATTCGCCGACGCGACCTCCTGCCGCTGGCCGGCCTGCCCCTCCTCTCTCCGCTCCTCTCCCCGCTCCTCTCCCCGATTGATGCCGCCGTGCGCCCGCTGGAGGAGTCCCACTTCCCGAGCCGCCTCCATCTGTTCGTCTGGCGGAACTGGGAGTTGGCTAATCTCGACCGCATCGCGCAGGTGCTGGGCGCCACGCCCCGCGATGTGGAATCGCTCGGCCGCTCCCTCGGCCTGCCGCGCAAGATCCGCCTCACGAACGACCAACTGCGCCGGCTTTACATCACCGTCATCCGCCAGAACTGGCACGTGCTGCCCAACGCGCAGATCATGGAACTGCTCGGGTGGGAGGAGCCGCGGTTTGCTTTTACGCTGAAGGAGGACGATTTCCTTGATGTGAAGCTGCAGGCCAAGCCGGAACTCGCGCCTCTGGCCTGGCACGCTCCCACGCCCGCCGAACGCCGGCGGACAGCGGAGATCCGCCAGATCGTTCGCCAGGTCTTCGGTCCGGCAATCGACGCCGCCGGCGAACCGCCGTTTGCTTTCGTCGACCAGTTGGCCAAGGCTACGGGCAAGGCCCCGGCGCCGCGTCCGGGGCAGGCCGTCTGGACCCCGCGCTACGTCTACTCCTACTTCGCTCTCTACGGTGATCCGTTGGTCGAGACCGACGCCGATCCCTTCCCCGATGGCCTGCTCGAGCGATTGGCCGCCTCCGGCGTCAACGGCGTCTGGATGCAGGCGGTACTGAACACGATGGCCCCGGCGCGGGCGTTCCCGGAGTTCGGGCAGGGCTGGCCGACGCGTCTCAAGAACCTCAACGCCCTGATCGCGCGCGCCGCGCGCTACGGCGTGAAGATCTATCTCTACATGAACGAGCCGCGCGCCATGCCGGCCGCCTTCTTTACGCGTCATCCGGCGGTGCGGGGCGAGCGGTTTCAAGATTGGTGGTCGCTGTGCACGAGCACCGGTACGGTTCGCGACTGGATGAGCTCCTCGCTCGAACACGTCTTCCGCCAGGCGCCGGGGTTGGGCGGCATCTTCACGATCTCGATGTCGGAAAACCACACCAACTGCTTCTCGCACGGCGGCGCCTGGGGCGTCAAAGCGCCGGTCGCGCGCGACTGCCCGCGTTGCCGGGAGCGCTCGAGCGAAGAGGTGCTGGCCGAGCTGTTCCGCGCCATGCGCCAGGGGATTCGCGCGGCGAGCGCCACGGCCGAGATCATTCACTGGGACTGGGGCTGGCCCGATGAGATGGCGGCGCGGCTGATTCCGAAGCTCGACAAGGACGTCCTGTACGCGAGCATCAGCGAATGGTCGCAACCGGTGGAACGGGGTGGCGTGCGGTCGCGCGTGGGAGAGTACTCCATGTCCGTTGTCGGCCCGGGGCCGCGAGCGACGCGCAACTGGCAGATCGCGCGCCAAGCGGGCCTGCGCACGGTGGCCAAGGTCGCTTTCAATAACACCTGGGAGATCTCGGCGGTTCCCTACATCCCCGTGCCGCACCTCGTGCTCGAGCACTGCGAAAAGCTCGAGCGGGCGGGGGTCTCGGGCCTCATGCTGTCGTGGACCTGTGGCGGCTACCCATCACCGAATCTTGAAGCGGCCAGCTATTTCTTCTACTCTCCCCGGCCTTCGCCCGCGGAGATCCTGCAGCGCGTGGCCGCCGCGCGTTACGGGCACCCCGCCGCGGCCGCGGTCGTCGAGGCCTGGCGGCTGTTCAGCGAAGCCTTTGCCGAGTTCCCGTACGGCGTGCAGATCTACATCCTACCCACCCAGCACGGGCCCGCTAACCTGCTGCGCCTTGAGCCCACCGGACTCCCACCGGGTATGATCCTGTTCCCCCACGATGCCATGAAGAGTTGGTGCGGCAACTATCCGCCTGAGATCGTGGTGGCGCAGCTGAGCAAAGTCGCGGCGGGGTGGAAGCGCGGACTCGATCTGTTCGAACGCGCCGCGCCGCGGGCCACGGCCGATCTCGACATAGCCCGCACCTGCTACCACCACTTTCAGAGCGCGGCCAACCAGGTGGCCTTTTACGCCCACCGCGGCGACGCCGGGCGCCTGCGGGCGCTGGCCGAGGCCGAACTCGCCCTCGCCCGCCGGCAGTACGACGTAGCGCGCCGAACGGCCACCATCGGCTACGAGGCCACCAACCACTACTACTACCGCCCGCTCGATCTCGTCGAGAAGGTCCTCAACTGCCGGCAGGTGCTCGCCCGGCTTGACCGGCGCTAGAAGCCCGCCAACCGGGCCTTCGCATCACCGAACTGCGGCAGAACCACGCCCATGCGGTCCATGATTCCCAGGTACAGGCTGCATAATTTGCGGTTGTCGTCCCCGGCCGTGAAGTAGTCGAGCGCCCGGCCCGTTGCCAGCTTCCCGCCGAGGCCTCCCAGGGTCAACACCGGCACTTTTTTGTTGTCGTGTTTGGTGCCAGACCACATATTCGAAAGGAACAAGAGGCAGGAGTTGTCCAGCACCGAACGCTCCCCTTCTTTCATCGCGTCAAGCCGCTGCGCCAGATAGAGCAGCTGCTCGACGTGGAAGCGCACGATCTTCTGATAGTCCGCCTCGGTATCGTAATGCGACGCCCCGTGGTGCTGGCGGCTGACCCCGAGGAACGGGTAGTAGATCGCCGAAAGATCCCGCGCCAGCAGCAGCGATGCCACCCGCGTCCGGTCCGTCTGAAAACCGAGCGCGATGATGTCGCTCATCAGCCGGATATGGTCGCGGATATCCTCGGGCAGGCCGTCGGCGGGACGCGGCATCGCCGACAACGGCCGCCCCGCGCGGCTGGCCCGCTCCTCGGCCCGCGCCTTTTCCGTCCGCAGCCGCTCCATGCTCCGCTCCACCTCGCGGACGCTGGCCAGATACTCGTCGAGTTTGTTCCGGTCGGTCGCGTTGATCCGGCCGCGGAGCGAAGCCGCGTGCTCCTTTACCCGGTCGAGCACGCTCGTGTTCCGCAGCTGTCCGCCGTTCTCAAACAGGCTGTCGAAGGCCAGCGAAGGATACATCTCGTTGGGCACCGGCGAATCGGCGCTCTGCCAGGAGATGTGCGAGCTGTAGGCGTTTGAAAAATTGCTCTCGTGAAAGCCGGTCATCGCTCGTTCACAAGCCAACACCATGCTGGGCTGCTGGGTATCCTGACCAATGCGGTTGGCCAGCATCTGGTCGATCGTGATCCCCCCGTGGATGATGGATCCCTTGCGAATCGGGACGCCTGAGAGTAGGTTGCCGGTCATCGCCGGATGAATCCCCTGGCCGGTCCCTTCTTTGTTGAACAACCCGTCAATCACATTCAGCCTGGACTTGACCGGCTCGAGCGGCGCGAGCGACTCGCCCAACTCCATCGCCGCGCCCGAACCCTTCGCCCACCAGCGCCCCGGGCTGATGCCCGTGCCCATGAACAGCACGGCAAACCGCTGCGGCCCCTCCGGCGCCGCGCCGTGCAGCGATTCGAGCCACGGCAGCCCCATGGTGACTCCGCTGCCGTAAAGAAACGCTCGCCGCCCGATCTTCGTCCTGCTCATACGCTACCTCTTATGCCGGAACTGCCGGCTGGTTACAATACAAGCCACGACGGTCTCAAACCGGTGGCCGTGGCGCGCTAACTCCGCGCCCATCTGTTCGATCAGCACCTCGTCGGAAAACGCTAAACTCCGCCCCAACGCATACGCCAGCAGCTTGCCCGTAAACCCGCGCAGGAAGTCCTGCTCCCGGTGCGTCCGGATGTACTGCCGCAGCCCCGCTACCCCCCGCCCCGCGACACCGCCCGGAAAGACGGCGCTGGCATCCACCGGCCGCCCCGCCTGATCCGCCGAACGCGCGCGGCCCACCGGATCGAAGCCCTCGAGGGCTAAGCCAAACGAGTCGAACCGGGCGTGACAGGAAGCGCAGGCCGGATTGTTGCGATGCCGCTCGAGCATCTGCCGCAGGGGCAGGTCCATCCGGGCTTCGTCGGCCGGCAGTTCGGGCACCACCGCCGGGGGCGGCGGAATCTCCTCGCCCAGAATGCGCCGGGCCAGCCAGTAGCCACGCTTTACCGGACTCGTCCGCAGCCCCGGAGCGTTCTTGGTCAGAAAGGCCGCCATGGGGAGCAAGCCGCCGCGCCCGTAGCGGGCCGCCTCGTCCACGCGCCCCCAGCCGTCCGCGCCCGCCGGCGGCGGCATGCCGTAGTAGCGCGCCAGGGCCGGATTCACGAAGGTGTAGCGCCCGTAGAGCAGATCGAGCAGGGAGCCGTTGTGGGTGAACAGATGCTCGAGGAAGCGGATTGGCTCTTCGAACAGGGCGGCGCGGACCTCGTCGGTGAAGGCCGGAAAACGCTCCCGGTCCACGGTCGACAACTGCGCGAAGTCGCGGATATCGAGCCAGTTGCCGCCGAACTCCACGGCCAAAGCCCGGGCCCGCGGGTCGCGCAGCATGCGCCGGGCCTCGGCCAGCAGCACCTCCGGCCGCCCCAGTTCGCCCGCCGCGGCCCGCCGCCGCAGCGCGTCGTCCGGCATGCTCGACCACAGGAAGTAGCTCAGCCGGTTGGCCAGTTCATACGCTCCCAACGCCTGCTCCCCGGCCCCGGCTACCGGCTCGGCGCGGTAGGAGAACCGCGGCGAGGTAAGAATCATCACCACGGTCTCGCGCACCGCCGACTCGTGGTCGAGCCCCGTGCGCTGCCGCGCGTCCTCATAGAACGACAGTACGTCCTCGTGCTCGGCCGCTGTGAGCGGACGCCGGTAGGCCCGGGCGGCAAACGCCGTCAGGGCGTCGCGATGAGCGGTCTCGGCGGCGCGCCGCGCACCCTGCACCCAGCGGATGCTCGTGTTGTAGATCTGGAAGAAGTCCCGGATGGCCTGCTTGGCCACCGGGCTGCCGCTCCGGGCCATTTCGAGGTAGGCGGCCTCCAGTTGCCGCAGTTTCGGCTCGGCGATGATCTGCTCCACTTCGATCTCGCGCACCTCCGGCTCCCCGTCTTTGAAATCGTCCCGCGTCCCGCGCGTCCCCAGCTTGGCGAACTCAACGTAGGTCCGTATGTTGATCGAGGCGACGAAATCCATCTCCCGCCACATCCGGTCCAACTCGGCCTGCTCGCCCGGTTCGAGTAACAGCTCATAGAGCGGCTGATCGTCGCGGAAGTAGCCCATCACGTTGTGAAAGCCCGCGCTCAGGTAGCGGCCCTCGTCTTTGCCGGTGACAAAGTAGTTCCGCCCGCGCGAGTCCCGGTAGAACAGGTCCGGAAAGACGCTGCAGAAGCGGCCCCAGGCGGCTTCGTAGCGCGCCCGCTGCCCGGCCGGAACCAACAGGTCCGGATCCCCCGGCGTGTTTTCGACGAGCAGCGTCTTCCCCGGGCCGAAGGGGTTCGCCCACTCGGGCTCGACGACATCCTTCTGTTCAAACAATGGTTCGCCGGCCACCTGGAGTTGCCGGGCGTCGAACCTCCGCCGGTGCGTGGCATACTGCCTGTTTTTCCAGATCAGCAGCGGCTGCCAGGCGGCTCCTATCGGCCCGGCGGTGATGTTGATAAACCGCGGCTCCACCTTGGCCCGCACGCGGCCGACGTAGGCTCGCATCCGCTCGCACTCGGCGCGGACGCCCGGGCCGGGACCCGGCGCCGGCAGCGCCCGCCACATCTGCTGCAACTGCCCCAGCGGGCCTACCTCGGCGCCGCTTTCGAGCGTGGCCCATACCATCGTCAGATACTTCGCGCTTACCCGGTGCGCCCGCGCCAGACCCGCCAGCGTTGCTCGCGGCTGCCCCAACGCCGCCCGGTGCCGGAACCGCCACGCCGTCTCAAAGTAATCGGCCAGATCGATGTTCTGCCGGTGATAGAAGTCGATGATCTGGTGAACGGCGAACTTATCCCGGTCCGTTTCGGCCACCATCGGGTGAGGCGCGAAGCTGAAACCCTTTTCCTGCAGGTACAGATGGCTTGCCACCTCCCGGGCCGCGCCCAGATACTTTTTGAGGAGCGTCGGCGACATCGCCAGCGTCTCGCCGGAGTTGTCAAAGCCGGCGGTGTTGGCCGGATCAACCGGAAACTCCCGCGTCGGACGGATATCGACCCCCGTCAGGTCGCGGATCGTGTAGTCGTACTCGGCGTTGCTCAGCCGCCGCGCGAGCACCAGGCCCGGGTCGCCCGCGTGGCGCCGGCGCTCTTCGTCGCGCACGGCGTGGAACCAACTTACCGCCTGCTCCCGCTCCCCGGCCGCGGGTTGCCGTGCTCCGGCGGGGGGCATCTCCCGTGCTTCGATCCGTTCGAGGATCTGGCGCCACCGCCTTCCGTCCTCGACCAGCGCCGCGCGGGAGGCAAACCCGCTCAAGTCCAGTTGCGCCGCCGGCTGCCGCGCGCTGTGGCACGTGACGCAATACCTGTTCAAAAAGGGGCGGACGGCCGCGGTGAACCGGCCGTCGAGTGTTGATGGTTCCGCCGCCCATCCCGCGCCCGCGGCCAAAGCGGCCAGCAGCGCCCGGCGGAACGGATGGACACAACGGCGAATGTGCAAGGACATGCCACGCACCTCCTGAGCAGACTCTGTTCCCGGCCGGGCCACGGCACGAACCGCAGCCCGGCCGCGCAGCCGGGTCTCCCCGCTACGCCTTCACCGCCGTCCGCTGCGCCGACTTCAGCATCGCGTTCATGCTGCCGAGCAGGTAGGCGAGGCCCACGTTCGGACGGAACTTCCCATCCGCTCCCACGCCCCGGCTCGTGTCCGGCGTGCCGGGAATGTCGCCCACCGCCGGTACGTGATCGGGGATCACGATGCCGTCGAACTTCACATCCACCAGCGCCTGCATCACCCGGGTCATGTCGTAGTAGCCATCGTCGATCAACGATTCCGTGAAGTGCGGCAGCGGCGCCGTCACATTGCGGAAGTGGACCTTAAACAGCTTTTTCTTCGCCGCGAAGTACTTGATCACATCCACGCAGTCCGCACCGGTCATCTTGCCGCCCTCAAGCCACGACCCGACGCAGAAGCAGACCCCGATGTTGGGGCTGTTGGCAATCTCAATCGCCTTCTTGTAGCCCTCGAAGTTCGAGAAGATGCAGCGCGGCACGCCGGCCAGCATGCGCTGGGGCGGATCGTCCGGGTGAATCCCGATGCGGACCCCGGCTTCCTCGGCCACCGGTACTACCTTCTTGATGAAGTACTCGTAGTTCTCCCAAATCTCCTGCTCGGTGTAGACACGGCCGTGCGACAGCGGTTCGGTGTAGGTTTTCCCGCCCCAGAAACCTTTCCAGTCCGGGCTCTTCGAATTGCCGTCCCGCGCGCTGTAGCCGCGCGCATTGATCACCCGGCCGCTCGACCAGATGCCGTTGCCCATGTGCGCGTAGGTCGAGTAGGGAATCTTCGCCTTGCCCAGGTAGCGGATGTAGTTGAGGTAGTCCTCAATCTTCACATCGCGCCCCGGCAGGTTCAGGGTCACCTCGGGCATGTTGTGCAGACTGCCCGACGGCCCTACGCCGCTGCCGATGTTGTAGACGCCGAAGCCGCCGGCCTCCCAGGTTTCGCGCTGTTTGGTGAAGCCTTCGGCGTTGGCCGTGGCCTGCTGCGGCGCCACGCTCACCCACTTCACGCCGAGTTGCTTCAGGTATTGCCCGTACTCCGGCGTGTAGGTGTTGACGCTGACGCCGATCTTGATCCCCGGCGGGATCGGGATCATGGGCTTGGCCGCCGCGGGCGCCGCCGCCGACAGCGCCGCCGCCCCCGCCAGAATCTCCCGGCGACTGGTGTTGTATTCACTCATAGTTAGAACTCCGCTCGAATCGAAATTTGGACATTCGCTTGTGCCGTACGCTTGTGCCGTACCGAAATTGGAGAAGTCACCAACCACGCCCGTGAACCGGGCCCATGCATTGGCGTAGGTCAAATTATATGTTGTATTCGGGGCGGCCAGATGAGGCCGCTTCTGCGGCAGATTGTGGCCATCGACGCGGAATCTGGACTTGCACTTTTCCGCGGCGAGCCAGCTCTTGGTCGCAAACGCCCGCATCCAGTACAGCCCGGCCGCCTGCCGGTTGCGCGATCCTCACTCGCCGGCCCTGGGGAAGGGCTGGTTCCTGTCCCCGTTGTGCCTCCCAGCTCAGCACCCTGGTCTAGGAGCCCGTTACCAGGATGTTGACGCGCGACGGCGCCAGATACTGGTATCTCCGAGGGCAGCACATTCGAACTCACCCCACGCTCGGGATTCAACAGCGAGGCCGCAGCGCTTACCGTGACGTTGTCGGTGACCGGTCCTACTCTGATAGCCTTGCCGCTTGCTCTGATAGCCTTGCCGCTTGCTCTGATAGCGTTGCCGCTTGTTTGGGCCCAGGCGGCGGCACTCAGCCGCGCAGGGCAAGGAACGATCGGGTCATAGTCCGGCTGGAATAAGCGCGCAAGGGCCGCCTGGCATACGGCCTCCTGCCCCACCGCGCGTCATCGCCGGAGCAAGCACCGCCCCCGCGCGGACTCAACCCCGCCGCTTTCCCCCGCCGCTTTCCCCCCCGTCTACCCTGGCCGGTCGAGGCCAGTACTCTCGGATTGAGACCCGTTGGGTCCGTAATCCGGGCCGCTCCGCGTCCGTCGACCCTATCCGCTCCCCCCCCTGATGGTTGTATCATAGGAGGAATTCTGGCGGGGCGAGAGAATTACTCCGTTCCGCGGAACTCTTCAGACTTTAGGAGGTTAGTCCGTGAGGTTTGTCAATGGATCTCGCTTATATTTTGGATTGCTGCTGCTCGCGGCATTCACGCTGAGTGTCCCCAATTATGCCCAGGTGCTGTATGGGTCGGTGCTCGGTACGCTGCTGGACGCATCCGGGGCCGTGGTCCCGGGCGCCCAGGTCACGATTACCAACAAAGCCACCGGCGTCAACCGTGAGGTTCAATCCGATGGCGAAGGCCGCTTCTTCCTGCCGAACCTCCAGGCCGGTTCCTACCAGCTCAAGGTCAGCAAGTCCGGTTTCCGGTCCGTCACCCAGGACGGGGTCGAGGTCTCGATCAACTCCGTCACCCGCGCCGACTTCAAACTGGAAGTCGGCCAGATGACCGAAACCATCAGCGTCTCCGCCTCGGCGGCCGCGCTGCAAACCGACAAGAGCGAAGTGAAAACCGAAATCACCTCGCAGACCATCACCAATATGCCGCTGCCCGGCTACCGGAACTACCAGACCCTCATGAACCTGGTCCCCGGCGCCACCCCCGCCGGGTTCCAGAACGCCGTCGTCGATACCCCCGGACGCGCCCTTACCACCAACATCAACGGCACGGCCCGGAACAACAACAATACCCTCACCGACGGCGCGGTCAACATCAACATCTGGCTGCCTCACCACGTCGCCTACGTCCAGCCGGTCGAGTCCATCGAAACGGTTAACATCAGCACCAACTCGTTTGATGCTGAGCAGGGAATGGCCGGCGGCGCCGCCATCACGGTCACCACCAAATCTGGCACCAATCAGCTCAAAGGCGTTGCTTACTGGTTCCACAACAACAACCGCCTGAACATGGCTACCTCCTACTTCCGGCCCTCCACGTTCCGCATGCCCAAAGACACGCTGAACATCGGCGGCGGCACCATCGGCGGCCCGATCAAGAAGGACAAGCTGTTCTACTTCTTCTCCTACGAACGCACCATGCAGGGCACCGGGCAGTTCGCCAATACCTCCGTCGCCCCGGCCGATTTCCGGGAAGGCGACTTCAGCCGTTGGACCAACCTGGCCCTTGTTTACGACCCGGCGACGGCCACCCAGGCAAACAATGCCCAGCGCCAGCCCTTCCCGGGCAACCGCATTCCGGCCAATCGCATCAGCCCCATCTTCCGGGAAATCTACCGGGGGATGCCGCTGCCCAACCAGACCTCGCCCACCGATCCGAATAATCTCCAGGACAACTACGGCGCGACGGGCGTCCTGTCCCTGACCCGCAATCAGTACGACTTCAAGACCAACTGGGTCGCTACCCAGAAACTGGCCGTCTGGGGCAAGTACAGCCGCATGGGCGCTCCCGTATCCGGCACCTACGCGTTCGGGCCCCTCGGTGGTCCCGCGCTCGGCACGCATGGCTTCGGCGATACGAAGACCCAGTTGCCAACCGCCGGCTTCAACTACACCTTTAGCCCCACCCTGCTCGTCGATGGCGTGTTCGGCTACACCCGGATGGACCAGGAAGTCGGCATCCCCGGCCTCGGAACCAACGTCGGCCTCGACCAGTGGCGCATCCCCGGCACCAATGGTGGTCGTCAGTTCGCTAATGACCCCCGCTACGGCGGTCTGCCTAACCTCTCCGGCTTCGGCTTCTCGAACGTCGGTGTCGACGCCACCTGGGCCCCGTTGTTCCGCAAGGAGCAGGCCTACACGTTCCAGACCAACTTCACCAAGCTGGCTGGCGCGCACGAAATCCGCTGGGGCGCCGAGTTCCGCCGTCTGGGCATGGACCACTGGCAGCCGGAAACCGCTAACCCGCGCGGGCAGATCTCGTTCGCCGGCGGCATCACCAACATTCCCGGGCAGGTCGCGCGGGAGCCGAACGCCTTTGCTTCGGCGCTGCTTGGCCTCGTCTCCTCATACGGCAAGTCCATCCAGTTCTATCTCATGACCACCCGTGAGTGGCAGAACGGCTTCTACATTCGCGACCGCTGGCAGGTCAACCGCCGCCTCACTGTCAACGTGGGGCTGCGCGCGGAGAACTATCCGCTGATGACCCGCGAGGGCCGCGGTCTCGAGCGCTGGGATCCGGCCACGAACATCGTCACCCTCGGCGGTCTCGGCGGCCAGCCCCAGAACGCCGGCATCGAAGTCGACCGGCTCCTGTTCGCCCCGCGCGTGGGCATCGCCTACCGCATCAACGATTCCACGGTCATTCGCGCCGGCTACGGCCTCACCTATGACCCCATCCCCTTCAGCCGGCCCCTTCGTGGCATCTACCCCGCCACCCTCACCGGCTCCTGGGTTCCCACCGTCAGCGGCTTCGGCTGGTTCAACGAGTTGAGCCAGGGCATCCCGGAAGTCCCGACTCCCGACGTCAGCCGCGGCACCCTGACCCTGCCGTTGAATCTCGACATGGGGCCGCGCAGCCCGTGGGGCCGCATCAACCGCGGTTACATCCAGAGCTGGAACCTCACTCTCGAACGGCGCCTGCCCGGCGGCATCATCGCCTCCGCCGGCTACGTCGCTACCCGCACCATCCGCCAGCTGCTCGACCGCAATATCAACACTGTCGGACCAGGCCTCGGGATCTCCACCGCCAACCTGCCACTCGCTCGTGCCTACGGCCGCACCATCGGCACCAACATGTGGGACGGTTACGGCTATGGCGCCTACGACTCGCTGCAGGTAACCGCCCGCCGCGCCTGGGGCCAGTTCTTCTTCACGAGCAGCTACACCTTCGGCAAGGCCCTCAACATGGCCGACGATACCGGCTGGGCGGGACCCAAAGCCTTCAACTGGGAAGGTATGTTGGCCCGCAACTACTCCCCGGCCGGCTATGATCGCCGTCACATGTTTACGAGCGCCTTCTCCTATGACCTGCCGTTCGGTCAAGGGAAGCGCTACAACCTGACCGGCGTCGCCGACAAAGTCATCGGCGGCTGGCGGGCCACGGGCACGCTGTTCCTCTACAGCGGCACCCCGTTCACCGTCACCGGCAGCGGCGACTCGCTCCAGTGCATCGGCTGTACCCAGACCGCGCACCAGATCGGTCCTGTCCGTAAGCTCGGCAACAAAGGGCCCAACAACCCCTACTACGACCCTTCGAGCTTCCGCGACCCGCTGTTCTACTTTGACCGCAACAACCCGGTTTACACCCCCGGCTCGATGGGCATCAACCCCATCTACGGACCCGGCTTTTGGCAGCTGAACCCCGGTATCTTCAAGAACTTCGCCGTTCGCGAAGGCATGAACCTGGAGTTCCGTGTCGAGGCCGAAAACCTCACCAAAGCAGTCCGTTGGAACAACCCCAGCGGCGCTTCCGGCGCCATGCTGCTCCGTCCGGACGGTTCGCTCGATACCTCTCGGCCGAACCCGCTCCAGAACTTCATGTCGATCACCCAGGGCAACCCCGGCCGTCAGTTCCGCTTCGGCCTCCGGCTGTCCTTCTAGCTAACCCCGCGGGGCCGGATCACCTTCCGGCCCCGTCCATTCCCCCCGCACAACGCCCTCGTCCCTCTTCCGCAACGCTCCCTCGGCTTCTTACTCCCCGCTAAACCACATCCGCCCCTGCGCCTCCACCGCCTCCCCCGGCCGGCAATCCGGAAACCGCGGATCGGAATGCATACACGGACACCGCGGATTCCCCCACACCCGCTGCACCGGCGTCCACTCCACGTGAATCGCCCGCTCCCCCGCCCGCACCGTCGCCACCCGCTCCCCCAGCGTCTTGTTGTCGTTCGTCTGCGCTGTAAACCCCGGCGCGTTCCGGAACATCACGCACACCTGCGCCCGCATCTCCCGCAGCGTCTCCGCCGTCCCGTTCTCGACGCGGCACGTCATCCGCACCTCCCCGCCTTCCAGCCGCACCGTCGCCCCAATCTTCACCCCGTCCCCCAGCACCCACTCATTCCGCAGCGACCCGTCCTCTCCCACCGTCCAATCCCGGTTCGCTACCACCTGATTCCGCTCATCCCACACCGTCGGAATATGCGTGTGCCCCAGAAAGTGGATCTTCCCATTGGCCATCACCGCCTCCGGCACATCCACAATCACATACCCCGCCCCCGCCCACGGCAGAAACACGCTCGCCTTCGTCCCCCGCATCGGCGCCACCATCCCGTCGAGAAAACCAATCCGCGGATGCCGCCCCCCGGGGTACGGCCGCAGCGCCAATCCCGCCGGCGCCCCGCCCTTCGCCCCCGTCTCCTCCTGCCCCGTCACCAACCCCGTCTCCCCCGCGCTAAACCCGTGCTCCGCCATCACCCCGCGCCAGTACGGCAACCGCGCCCGCGTCTGCTCCACCTCCACCGGCAGCGCCAACCTCCCATCCTTCGGCGGCCGGTACCGTTCCCGCAGCCGCGGATCGTCCACCTCCCCCCGCCCCCCCGCATCCCGCAGCGCCAACGTCTCGTAGCCCTCCCGCTGCAGGTACTCCATGTAGCGCCGGAAACTGTCCGCTGGCGTGTGTACCCACGGATGCACGACATCGGGCACCCCGTGAAACTGCAACACCACCGTCTCGCCCTCCCCCGCCGCCCGCATCACCCGCTCAAAATGCGCAAACGTCCAATCCGGATACGCATCCCCCGTCGTCGGAATCAGCAGCCGGTGATGCTTGCCCGGGTCGTACGCCGGACCCACCACCATCCGCCCGTACTCGGCCTCCGGCTGCGCCCCGCGCCGCGCCCACTCAATCCCGTGCCGCCGCAACACCGCCACCGCCTCCGGCCCGAACTGATTCCCCGGCCAGGCAAAACTCACCGGCTTCGGCACCCCCACCCGCCGCAGCTCATACTCCACCAGCGCCAGCTCCGCCTCCAGCCGCGCCGCCCCCCGCGGCGACGACGCATCCAGGTGCGTCCAGCTATGGTTCCCAATCTCGAAACCCATCCCGTGCAGCTCCGCCGCATCCTGCCACGACAGAAAATGCTCCGTCTGCGCCATCCACCGGTGCGTCACGAAAAAAGTCGCCCGAAACCCCAGATCCCGCAGATACGGCCCCACAAAAGTCCGGTGCGACTTCACCGCGTCGTCAAACGTCAACACCACGCGCTTCCGCCCCGCCGCCGCTCCCACGGCCACGCCCGCGACGCCCGACAAAACCGCCCTCCGGCTCGGATTGGAAACCCGCAACTTACCCTCCTCAGTTCTGCCAGGAGAACTTCTGCACCCGCCAGTTCTTGATCTCGGCGGCATAGAGATTCCCCGCCGAATCCACCGCGATATGGTGGATAAAGTCAAACCGTCCCGGGATCTTGCCGAACTTCCCGTAAGTGCCCAGCACCTGTCCCTCCAGATTCACTTTCAAAATCCGGTTGGCGTACCCATCGGCCACGTAGAACGTTCCGTCTTTGGCGTTGTAGGCCAGCCCCCACGGCGAACCTACGTTCGTCCACTTAGTCAGGAACTTCCCGTCCGGCGAAAAGATCTGCACCCGCCGGTTCTCCCGGTCCGCCACATAGACTCTCCCCCGCGCATCGAGCGCCACGTCGTGCACCGTGTCAAACTCCCCGTCCGCCGTCCCTTTCTTCCCGCCAATCTGCAGAACAAACTCACCGTCCTTGTTATACTTCAGCACCCGCGAGTTGACATACCCATCGGAAACCCAAAAGTCCCCGTTCGGCTCAAACGCCACGGCCGTGGGCCGGTTATAAGCATACGGCGTCGTGTTATCGCCCGGTGTGTTTCCCGCGTTGCCGAAATGCATCAGGATGCGCCCGTCGCGCGAAAACTTCTTGATGCTGTGCCCAAAAACATCGACGGCCCAGATGTTTCCCTCCGGGTCCACCTTGATGCCATGCGAAGCCGCCACGGGCAACCCCTCCCAGGCGTCGAGTAACTTCCCGGTCCGGTCGAACTTCAGCACCTGCGCCTTGCCCCGGTGAAACACCCAGACGTTGTCTTCCTTATCGACGCTCACGCCGGAGCACTCTCCGATGTACATCCCCTTGGGCAGCTTCACCCAGTCGCTGACCAGCTTGATCGGCAACACCGGCTGCGCGTACAGCGCGCCTGCAATCATTATCACGGCGGCAAGTTTCATCAGCCGACATTGTATACCTCCCCGCCCGGACCCGCTTCCGCCGCCGCGAACAGCGCCTCCCAACGGGCCACCAGGTCAGCACACCCCACCGCGCCCTCCGCCGGCGCCCACGCGGCGAAGTCTTTGTCGGAGGCCGGCTCCCACGGCCCCGGCTTCACCTCATAACAGACGCTCGTCTCCGTCAGCGCGATGACGGTGTGCCACACACCCGGCGGAAGGTCGATCCCCCGGACCGGGCCGGCGGCATCGAGGCGATGCGCGGCGGTGACGGCGCCCGCATCATCGAACAGAACCACGCCCACGGCCCCCGTCAGCGGAATAAACGCCTCGCTCTTGGGCGGCGTAACATGGCGATGCGGCCGCACATAGGTGCCGCGGCACAGCACGTTGAGCATGCGATGCGGATTCTCGGCGGCGCTGGCATGAAAATTGAAATTCTTCCGCCGCCGCGCCGACCCCGACGCCTCCCCCTCGATCGACTCAAACAGAGCATGGGTCAGAAGCTGAACATTCTCCATCTCTCCAGCGTAGCCCCCCGAACCCGCTACCCCGTCCCCCCCCCACCTCAAGTAGACTGGTAACCCAAGCCCCATGCCCCCCATCTCCGTCGCCCTCTCCGCCGACTTCCTCGACCCCTCCGGCCAACTCGTCTTCCCCGACATCGGCCTCGATACCCTCTCCCCCCACCCCCCCATCCCAACCCGCTTCCTGCCCACCTACCACCCCGCCTACACCCCCGGCGAACTCACCGGCATCGACGCCCTCCTCTCCCTCAAACCCCGCGTCACCGCCGAATCCCTCGCCGGCGTCACCCAACTCTGCGCCATCGGCCGCTTCGGCGTCGGCTACGACAACGTCGACCTCGCCGCCTGCACCGCCGCCGACGTCGCCGTCTACATCACCCGCCAGGCCGTCGTCCGCCCCGTCGCCTCCTCCATCGTCCTCCTCGTCCTCGCCTCCGCTCACCACCTCGTCCGCAAAGACCGCCTCCTCCGCCAGGGCCTCTGGACCGAATCCACCCGCCTGCTCGGACGCGAACCCCGCGGCCGCGTCCTCGGCACCGTCGGCCTCGGCAACATCGCCCGCGAAGCCCTCCGCCTCCTCCAGCCCTTCGACTTCGCCGAATTCCTCGCCTACGACCCCGCCCTCACCCACGCCGACGGCGTCCGCCTTGTCCCCCTCGAAACCCTCTTCGCCGAATCCGACTTCGTCCTCATCAACTGCCCCCTCACCCCCCAAACCCGCGGCCTCATCAACGAACCCCTCCTCCGCCGCATGAAGCCCAACGCCGTCTTCATCAATACCGCCCGCGGCCCCATCGTCGACGAAGCCGCCCTCACCCGCGTCCTCGCCGATGGCGCCATCCGCTGCGCCGCCCTCGACGTCTTTGAAGCCGAACCCCTTCCTCCCACCTCCCCCCTCACCACCCTCGACAACACCATCCTCACCTCCCACTCCCTCTGCTGGACCGAAGAACTCTTCCGCGACATGGGCCGCGAATCCTGCGCCGGCCTCCTCGCCCTCGCCGCCGGCCACCCCCCCGCCCACGTCGTCAATCCCGAAGTCCTCTCCCGCCCGGGCTTCCTCGCCAAACTCGCCCGCCTCCAATCCCTCACATGACCCCCTCCCCCCGCCGCTGGCTGATGGTCGCCCTCGTCTTCCTCGCCACCCTCATCAACTACCTCGACCGCCAAACCCTCTCCGTCCTCGCCCCCGTCCTCCGCGCCGAGTTCGGCATGTCCAACGTCGACTACTCCCGCGTCGTCTCCGCCTTCATGGTCGCCTACACCATCATGAACGGCGTCTCCGGTCCGCTCATCGACCGCCTCGGCACCCGCCTCGGCTACGCCCTCTGCGTCGGCTGGTGGTCGCTCGCCGCCATCCTCCAGGCCACCGCCACCGGCGCCCTCTCCCTCGGCCTCACCCGCTTCCTCCTCGCCATGGGCGAAGCCGGCAACTGGCCCGCCGGCATCCGCGTCGTCGCCGAATGGTTCCCCGTCCGTGAACGCTCCCTCGCCTCCGGCCTCTTCAACAGCGGCTCCGCCCTCGGCGCCCTCATCGCCACCCCCCTCGTCATCTTCCTCTCCCTCCACTACGGCTGGCGCGCCGCCTTCGTCGCCGTCGGCGCCTCCGGCCTCCTCTGGCTCATCGCCTGGTGGCTGCTCTACGACACGCCCCCCGGCCTCCCCCCGGAAACCCTCCCGCCCCTCCCCGTCGCCCAAATGCTCCGCCTCCGCTTCATCCGCGGCTTCCTCCTCGTCAAGCTCCTGTTCGATCCCGTCTGGTACTTCTACATCTTCTGGTTCCCCGAATACCTCAAAAACGGCCGCCACCTCGAAATGGCCGACATCGGCAAATACGGCTGGATCCCCTTCCTCGTCGCCGACCTCGGCAACCTCGCCGGCGGCTGGTTCTGCGGCTGGCTCCTCCGCCGCGGCGTCCCGCTCAACCTCGCCAAGAAAGGCACCATCGCCCTCGCCGCCGCCTCCATGGCCGCCGCCTTCCCCGCCGTCTATGTCGACAGCGTCTGGCTCTCCATGGCCTGCATCTCCCTCGCCATGGCCGGCTACACCGGCGCCAACGCCGTTCTCCTCTCCATCCCCGCCGATGTCCTCCCCCGCCGCGCCCTCGCCTCCGCCTGGGGCCTCTGCAGCATGGGCTCCGGCTTCGGCGGCATGGTCTTCTCCCTCGCCACCGGCTGGCTCATCGACCACTACTCCTACGTCCCCGTCTTCCTCCTGTTCGGCACCCTCCCGCTCCTCGCCGCCCTCGCCCTCTGGCTCGCCACCGGCCCCCTCGCCCCCGCCCACGCCGTCGCCGAACAGGGATAGCATAGCGAGTGGCGTGGCCTCTGGCTCCTCCCGGTCGCCCCCCGCCCCTCCCCCAACATCATCTCTATGTGCATCATCCTCCAAGGCTCCAACGGCTCTGGATGCCACGGCTCCCCCGCCGGACAAAACGGGTTCAAACTCTCCCTGTCAAAACCGCCGAACCCGAGAGAAAAGCTTCCTCTTCCGCAAACCCGTCTGCGACACCCCCGCGACGCCCGCCGCGGAATCGTCCCCCACAAAACCCTCCCCCACCGGAACCAGCTCAAGAGGAACGAAGCCTCGACTCTGCAAACAGTTATCGGGCTGCTGCCCGGGGCGCCTTGCGCTCACATTCCATTCCCATGAGGTACTTCTTGCCATTCAGGACGGTGACCTTTTTGACCCTGATCTTTCCGGCGAACTGATCGACGCTTACCTCGGCCTGAATAGAGTCTGGCGCACCCATTGCCGTATCGAGTTTCTTATTGGCAATTACCAGCGAGAGCAATATCGAATTGGGGCCCACGCCTGCCGCGGCCATGGACTCATCGGTATAGAAGACAGTGACCGTGACGAACTGAGAGGTGCCTGGAATGGCAAAGCTCTTTGTGGTCGATTGTTCTTCGCCGGTAGCGGTATCAAACTCGCCCAGAGTCCCTACTAACTTAGCCGCCCGCTTCTCAACTTCCTTAAGGGGCAGGCCCTCCTCGATCAGCTTCCAGATGGCCGCTGCATCTTCAGCGCCCGCGGCAACCATGTAAACATGGCACCGGTCAGATTCTTGCTGAGCGGGAACGCCCTGGGCAAGAAATAGGCCGATCACTGTAAATCCGAGTAATCTCTTTATAGTTGGCATACCCGATAGGTTCGCACGAATTCACCAGTCAAGAAGCACCCGCTTCGCCTCGATTAGATCGAGACCTTTGCACCCGGTCGCCCGAAGGTCCGGGCCCGCGGCGGCGCAGGCTCGGTGGGTAACTTCGAGGCGCCTCCCGCGATACGAGGAATCCCCACCTCCCGCGTGGAATCGCCCCGACTTAGTTTCGATTCTCGCTCTCTCGATTGGGGAATTGGGCTTTGACTCAAAATCTCGCGTCGGAAACATTTGCGCGTGCCAGGACCGCCGCCGTGCCGGTGGAGTTAGCCACGGCGAAAGCCCACTTGTTTCCTATCGCGCGCCATCTTTTTCCGGATTCCCTTCGCCGTGAACCGGCGCAGGCGAAACGCTCCCCAGTCTGTAAGCCACTCCCCCCTCGCCCCCACCCACGCCGCCGCCCAATAGGGATAGCATAGGGAGGTGCGCTGGCTTTGGTTCCTCCCGCTTGCCGCCTCCGGGGCCACCCTCGAACCCCGCGATATCGTCCTCGCCGGACCCGGCGCCGAACAGCGCCTCGTCGCCTCCGGCTGCACCGTCTCCGCCGCCCACCCCAACCTCGTCCGTATCGACACCAACCGCGTCATCGGCCTCGCCCCCGGCCTCACCACCCTCCACTGCGGCAACGCCTCCGTCCGCGTCGAAGTCCGCAACCAACCCACCCACCAGCTCGAACCCCGCTTCTCGCCCGACATCATCTCCCTCCTCACCATCAAAGGCTGCAACGGCTCCGGCTGCCACGGCTCCCCCGCCGGCCAGAACGGCTTCAAACTCTCCCTGTTCGGCTACGACGTCGCCGCCGACCACGCCGCCGTCCTCCCTCGCATCAACCTCGCCGAACCCGAAAAAAGCCTCCTCCTCCGCAAACCCCTCTTCGACGCCCCCCACGGCGGCGGCCGCCTCCTCTCCCGCGACTCCGACGAGTACCGCACCCTCCTCGCCTGGCTCCGCCTCGGCGCACCCCGCAGCGCCCGCGGCGCCCGCCTCACCAGCCTCGAAATCGTCCCCCGCGAAGCCCTCCTCCACCGCACCCCCCAACCCCTCGCCGTCATCGGACGCCTCTCCGATGGCACCACCCGCGACATGACCCGCGAAGTCCGCTTCTCCTCCGCCGACCCCGCCGTCGCCCGCGTCGAAAACTCCACCCTCCTCCCCGGCGCCCACGGGCTCACCACCATCCTCGCCCGCGGCATGGGCCTCGTCGCCGCCCTCCGCGTCGGCGTCACCAACACCCCCCAACCCGCCCCCTCCCCCTTCCCCCCCGATAACCTCATCGACCGCTTCACCGGCCCCCGCCTCGCCGCCCTCGGCCTCACCCCCGCCCCGCTCACCACCAACTCCGAATTCCTCCGCCGCGTCTACCTCGACACCCTCGGCCGCCCCCCCCTCCCCGCCGAATCCGCCCGCTTCCTCGCCCAACCCGACCGCCCCACCCTCATCATCCAACTCCTCGCCTCCCCCGAATACGCCAGCTTCTGGACCGTCAAGTTCGAAGACTGGTTCCGCAACAACCAGCTCAACTCCCAGGGCCGCGCCATGGGCATGTTCAAAGAATGGCTCCACGCCGCCCTCGCCGCCGACCGCCCCTACGACCAGCTCGTCCGCGACATCCTCACCAGCGACGGCGACTCCTTCCAAAACCCCGCCACCGCCTTCTGGGCCCCCGCCACCGACTTCATGCTCAAAAAGTTCGAAGTCAACCGCGCCGTCCCCACCGTCACCCGCCTCTTCCTCGGCATCCGCCTCGAATGCGCCGAATGCCACAACCACCCGCTGGAAAACTACACCCAGGACGACTTCTACGGCCTCTCCGCCTTCTTCGCCCGCCTGCGCGTCAAACACGGCATCGGCGAATACCGCCGCACCTGGTTTCTCGAAGACGAGGGCGAAGTCCACCACCCCGTCACCCGCCAACCCGTCGCCCCCAAGCTCCTCAACGGCCCCGCCCTCCCGCTTCACTCCCCCACCGACCGCCGCCAAATCCTCGCCGCCTGGATCACCAGCAAAGACAACCCCTACTTCGCCCGCGCCACCGTCAACCGCATCTGGCACGAATACTTCCAAACCGGCATCGTCGAACCCTTCGACGACCTCCGCCTCAGCAACCCGCCCACCAACCCCGAACTCCTCGACGCCCTCGCCCAACACTTCATCGCCTCCGGCTTCCGCCTCAAAGAACTCCACCGCCTCATCCTCAACTCCCGCACCTACCAGCTCTCCTCCCGCCCCTCCCCCAACCCCGGCGCCCCACCCGCCCTCGAACGCCTCCTGTTCGCCCGCTACCAGCCCCGCAAGCTCCCCGCCGAAGTCCTCCTCGACAGCCTCTCCCAGGTCACCGCCATCCCCCACTCCTTCACCTGGCACCCCAAAGGAACCCGCGCCGTCGACGTCTACCAACCCGACGGCCCCGACCAGTTCCTCGTCACCTTCGGCTTCCCCCGCCGCGACATCCTCTGTGAACGCGCCGCCGTCCCCACCCTCGCCCAATCCCTCCATCTCATGAACGGCAAAACCATCCAGGCCAAAGTCGACGACAAAGACAACATCCTCGCCCAATGGGAGCCCCTCCCCAACCACGACATCGTCTCCGCCCTCTACCTCCGCGCCTACGCCCGCCCTCCCAACGACCGCGAACGCGCCGCCGCCGTCGACTTCCTCAACCACGCCGCCAACCGCCGAAAAGCCCTCGAAGGCCTCCTCTGGGCTACCCTCGTCTCAAAGGAATTCCAACTCAACTACTGAGCCCCCTCACCATGCCCCCCCTACCCCACCGCCGCGACCTCCTCCGCCTCGGCTCTCTCGCCTTCGGCGGCCTCTCCCTGCCCTCCCTCCTCGCCCATTCCTCCTCCCGCGAACGCGCCTGCATCGTCATCTTCCAAAACGGCGGCGCCAGCCAGCTCGACTTCTTCGACCCCAAACCCGACGCCCCCCACGACGTCCGCGGCTCCTTCGGCTCCGTTCCCACCCCCGTCCCCGGCGTCCACTTCTCCGGCCTCCTCCCCCGCACCGCCCGCGCCTTCCCCCGCTTCGCCGTCATCCGCTCCATGCACTCCGACGAAGCCATCCACGAACGCGCCCGCCAGTACATCTTCTCCGGCACCAAGCCCCGCAACGACCTCCTCCACCCCTCCTACGGCGCCGTCCTCTCCAAAGAACGCGGCAGCCGCCACGGCCTCCCCGCCTTCGTCTCCATCCCCGATAAAGACCTCTCCGCCGAAGCCGGCTTCCTCGGCCCCGCCCACGACCCCTTCCTCACCGGCGACCCCAACGCCAAAAACTTCACCGTCCGCGACCTCACCCTCCCCGCCGGCATCTCCGACGCCGAATCCCACGCCCGCCGCCAGATCCTCGCCCGCATGGACGCCGAATTCGCCCGCCTCACCCAATCCCCCCTCCTCGACGACATCGACGCCTTCTCCGCCAAAGCCCTCGACCTCATCGCCTCCCCCGCCGCCCGTCTCGCCTTCGATATCCACCGCGAACCAGACTCCCTCCGCGACGCCTACGGCCGCACCGGCCTTGGCCAGGGCTGCCTCCTCGCCCGCCGCCTCATCGAAGCCGGCGCCCGCCTCGCCACCGTCTTCCACGGCGGCTACGATACCCACCGCGAACACGAAAAAGGCGCCCGCAAACTCAACGCCGAGTTCGACCAGGCCTTCCCCACCCTCCTCGCCGACCTCCAGCAACGCGGCCTCCTCGAAAACACCCTCATCGCCGTCATCGGCGACTTCGGCCGCACCCCCAAACTCAACTTCTCCGGCGGCCGCGACCATTGGCCCCGCGCCTTCTCCGTCGCCCTCGCCGGCGCCGGCATCCGCGGCGGAACGATCATCGGCGCCACCGATGCCCACGCCGCCGAACCCACCCATCGCCCCGTCTCCATCGAAGACCTCGGCGCCACCATCTACCACGCCCTCGGCATCAATACCCAAAAGGAGTACCACACCAACGGACGCCCCGTCCGCATCAACAAAGACGGCAAACCCGTCCAGGAACTCTTCGGGTGACTCGCCGCTTCCTCCTCCTCCTCCCCCTCCTCGCCCTCGCCGCCTCCGGCCAGCCCCCCTCCCTCTCCCGCCTCCACCCCCTCGGCGCCCGCGCCGGCTCCCTCGTCGAAATCGAAATCCTCGGCGAATCCCTCCAAGCCGCCTCCTCCGTCGAATTCGACTCCCCCCTCCTCACCTGGCAGCAAACCACCCTCCGCGAACCCGGCCGCCTCAAAGGCCTCGTCTCCCTCGCTCCCCACACCCCCCTCGGCCCCCACCTCCTCCGCGTCCGCTCTCCCCTCGGCCCCTCCAACTCCCTCCTGTTCAACGCCGGCCAGTTCCCCGCCGTCCTCGAAGGCGACCACCGCGCCCTCCCCTCCCTCCCCGCCGAACTCTACGGCCGCCTCGACGGACCCACCGACATCGATACCTACTGGTTCTCCGTCCACGCTGGCCAGCGCTGGCTCTTCGACCTCCGCGCCATGGACCATGGCTCCGCCGTCGAAGCCCGCATGGCCCTCCTCCACGCCAACGGCCAAAAAATCGCCTACAACGACGACCGCGACCACTACGACGAAAACCCCCGCCTCGAATACACCTTCCCCCAATCCGGCGTCTACGGCCTCCGCCTCGATCAATACCGCGGACCCCGCGGCTTCACCTTCGGCAAAAACAACGCCTACCTCCTGCGCATCTCCAACCTCCCCAACCCCCTCTCCCTCTCCCCCCTCGGCGCCCGCCGCGGCGCCCTCGCCCGCTTCTCCCTCCACGGCTCCGCCCTCGCCGCCGTCTCCCAGGCCTACCTCACCCCCCTCCGCCTCGCCGAATACTCCCGCATGACCTACCCCTACACCATGCCCATCCGCTTCGAACCCGATCCCCCCTCCCCCACCCGCCTCCCCGCCCAGATCCTCGCCGCCTCCCCCTCCCGCCTCGACTTCGCCGTCGCCATCCCCGCCCACGCCTCCCCCGGCCTCTGGAAGCTCTGGCTCGTCTCCCCCGCCGGCCACACCGACGCCCTCCCCCTCGAAATCAGCGACCTGCCCGAACGCACCGATGCCCAACCCCTTCCCCCCGCCCCGCCCCCCTACGTCGTCAATGGCCTCCTCGCCACCCCCGGCCAACGCCAGCGCTTTCTCATACCCGCCCGCGCCGGCCAGCCCCTCCGCTTCTCCACCCTCGCCGCCCAGCTCGGCGCCCCCTTCCTCGACACCGTCCTCACCCTCCGCGACCCCCAGGGCCGCAAACTCGCCGAAAATGACGACGTCGTCGCCGGCTGGGGCGGCCTCCTCGGCAACCCCGACAGTACTCTCTTCTACACCCCCACCACCTCCGGAACCCTCACCCTCGAACTCCGCGACCGCCTCCTCCGCGGCGGCCCCCTCTACCCCTACCGCCTCAAAGTCGAGTCCGCCGCCCCCTCCTTCCAGCTCTTCACGACTCCGGAAAACCTCACGGTTCGCCGCGGCCAAACCACCACCCTCAAGCTCCACCTCGTCCGCGAAGCCGGCTTCTCGGGCGAAGTCTCGGTCCGCGTCGAAGGCGCCGGCCCGCCCCTATCTGGCCGTTTCCGCCCCGACCAGCTCTTTGAACCCAACGCCGACGGCGCCGACATGCTCATCCCCGAAATCGAGTTCACCCTCCCCGCCCCCGGCCCCCCCGGCCTCTACCCGCTCACCATCACCGGTCAAGCCCCCGCCCACCCCGCGCCCGTCACCGCCCACACCGCCGTCATGATCGGGCCCATCTACCAGGGCGACTGGAACTTCTACCGCCGCCCCCTCCCCGCCATCACCCTCACCGTCGTCGACTAAACGCGCCAAACCCGCCACCCCGGCTCAAACGCCTCCGCCGAATCCCCGTCAGCCCCGCCCCGCACCACCCGGATCATCGTCGTCCAACCCGCCAACTCCCCCTACCGCGCCAGCCGCAGCCCCGTCCACGCGCTCCGCCGCCCCGGCCGCTCACTATGCCGGAACCCCGGCGCGACCGCCTCCGCCCCGTCCCCGTAAGCCCCGCCCCGCACCACCCGCAGCCCCTCCCCCTCGCCCTCCCGTCCGTCCCGCCCGTCGTACGGATACGGCCGGAACAGCGACGAACACCACTCCGCCACGTTCCCCGCCAAATCAAAAAATCCCCCCGCGTTCGCCCGCCGCGTCCCCACCTCTCGCGGCGCGTACGCCCCCATCTCCCGAAACGGCCCCGCCCCCGTCCCCGTATTCTCCCGGTACCACGCCCGCTCCCCCAGCGCCCCCTCCCCGCCCAGCCGCGCCGCCCGCTCCCACTCCGCCTCCGTCGGCAGCCGGAAACTCCCCCCCGTCTTCGCGTTCACCCGCCGCACAAACTCCCGCGCCTCCTCCCAACTGATCCCGTACACCGGCCACCGCCCCCCTTTCACCGTGCTCCGGTTCTCCATCCCCGCCCACTCCCACTCCGCCTGCGTCACCTCAAACACCCCCAGATAATACGGCTCCACGTACACCTCATGCACCGGACCCGCCCCCCGCCCCGCCTCGCTCCCCATCTCCCCCACCCCGCCCCCCACCAGCCGCATCTCCATCCCCAACCCCTTCACCCGCACCCGCCGCGCCAACCCCGACTCCCCGTCAAACTCCGCCCCCACCACCTCCAATCCCGCCATCTCCGGCCGCTCCCGCCGCTCCGCCATCCGCCGCCGCCCCGCCGCCCGCGGGTCTTTCGGACTCACCCGCAGCGCCTCTCCAAACGCCTCCCGCGCCCCGGCCCAGTCCCCCGCCGCCGCCCGCCTCTCTCCCGTCGCCATCGCCGCCCGGTACGCCTCGTCCCGCCCCGCCGCATCCACCTTCGCCGCCGGCGCCTGCGGATTCGTCAGCGCGTGCGCGTGGTGACAGCTCGCGCAACCCTCCCGCCGCCCCGTCTTCGGGCATCCCGCGCCGTGGCAACTCGCGCACAACGCCGTCACCGCCGCCGCCCCCACCGGTAGCCGCTCCGGCTTCACCTGGTTCCGCTCGTTCGCCACGTGCCCCGCGCTCGCCCCGTGGCACGCCGCGCAGTTCGTCCCCGCCCGCCCGTGCTTGGCCGCCACGCTCCACTCCAGCACTTGCGCCACGTGGCATCGCGCGCACACCCCGGCCTCTTTCAGTTGCGGAGCCTGCCCCCACGCCCACCCCAG